>CALFBM010000208.1 GCA_937951645.1 uncultured Rhizobiaceae group bacterium | reverse complement strand
CATGAGACGTTTTGGGCAAATCATTTTGGCGGCATTTATGTTTTTAATGATGATGGTCTTATAACTGTCATTTGTGATCCTTCAGCGCGGGGATTTAGAAAATCAAGGCCATGGCAAGTGGGCTATCTTGATATCAATGACAAGCAACGCGTTTATGACTTCCTTGAAAAAAGCGGGCGCCTTCAGCCGCCACTGGGCTCCTGGATGGAACGTAGCCGTTTATTGGATTTTCGCAAACACATGGCAGCTATCTGGCTGGCTGAACAAGAGGGCGATGAGTTGCCCCATTCGCTGATTAATCAAACCTGGGTGCGGCGCTGGATTAGGGAAAATTCCCGTCTTGTAAAAGATGATAATATTATTCCGCTTATTGATTGGGCGAGCGAGGAAGCTGATGAGTGGAAACAGGTTCAGATGTCCAATGTAGAAGATGACCTGAAATTTGTTTTGTGCCGCGCTATGCCAGAACACCGCGATATGGCACTAACCAATCGGTTGATATCGCATTATGTGCCGTTTGATTTTATCTCCAGATTTGAATTTAACCGCCCGGATTTTCACCGTGATCGCGAGCGCTGGTCTGAAGCTTATTCAGGTTTTGTGGCAAAAGCTTTAGAGAATACCTATTTGAAAGACAAGGAAAGAGTCTATGAGGAATTATATCTCTAGGCTTGTTCAAAAATTTATAAGGGAATCCCATGCTTGATCCAGTCATTAAACTTTTCTCTCATCTGTTTGAACTTATTGGCAGGGGAATCGGATATTTGATTGCATGGATACTCTGGCCTTTTGTCACGTTTCGTAATTGGCTGCGAGGTACTGGTTGGTTTGTAAAAATTCCGGTTTTTATAATTCTTGTGTTGATTGTCCTGAGTTACGCTTATCTGATTGCGATTACACAATTCTGGTCAATTGGTGATGCCAAATACGCAAAAGCCTACAGCCTTGAAAGTATTGAAGCCGGAGCAGGCGAAGACCTTGGTAATAATACATGCCAGCCATCTGCCATGGTTCAGGTTTCTGCTGACCTTATTGACATGAATGTTAACCAGGGCACCTGGTTACCTTCCAATCCAGTTTATAAAGCTGGTCTTTTCTTTGCGATTGACTGGAAGGAAACGCCATTTTTTGACAACCGCGCCGCCTTTCAGCTTGGTATAAATCAAGCAGTGCGCCGTACTGCAATTGAACTGGTAGACCGTTTGGGCAGGGTGCGTGGTACATCTTCCATAAACCAGAGTTTGCAAAAAGCACGTGAAGCGGCCAACTACCGCGAGAATGCCTGGGTGTTTACCTTTTCTCCGCCCTTCCTTCAACCTTCGACGCAATCACGGTTGCGGGATGCGCGCAAAATGTTTAATGCCTTTAATGCAGAGTTGATTGCGTGTGAAGCTGATTTTGATGCCAGGGCAGATAACCTTTTACAGTTTCTTGATCGTATAACTGCAGATATTGGTTCGACTTCACAAATACTCCAAAGACGTATGGAAGAAGCCAATATGTTTGGTTTTGACCGCCGTGCTGATGATCGCTATTGGTTCACTTATGGCCAGCTTTATGCCTACCATGGCATTTTAACTGCCATGCGCAGTGATTTTCGTAATGTGTTCGTTCAACGTAATCTTGATGCGCTTTGGAATCGTGTTGATGCGCAACTTGCAGATGTTCTTAATACGCAGCCGTTTATTGTTGCAAATGGCAGTGCATCGAGCCTGATCAAATCCCATATGGAGTCGATCGGATTTGACTTGTTGCGTGTGCGTTCCAATCTTGTTGAAATAAGAGATGTTCTTGATCGCTAAACAAAACCGGTTTCACTTGCATGCTTTTTGCTATTTTATCTTTTGTTTGAAATATAAAGCCCCATCAAAATACTTTTGATGGATTAGTAATTCTAAGTGAAATCTGTAAATTATTGAATTTATTATATAATAAAGATTTAGAGGTTACGCTAATAAATGCAACTTAAAGTTGAAAAATATTTACTTATACTCTTATTTAGTGTTATTAATACTTAACGCCCCAACGAAACTTGGAGGCAACAGAACATGCTATACTGTCCCCCCTGCTATAGGTCAGTATTGTGTGTACCTGCCCAAGGGTGGGTTTTAAAATAGGGAGGTCTGGACCAATCCGCCCGGTGTAGACCTCCCGCCTTATCCTTATCTTTGTTGAATTTCTTGTATCAAAAACTCTTGCGCGATAATCTGTCTATCGTTATGACTAGCTCATGAGTAATTTAATTTCACAGGCATGGTGGTGGAGCAGCTTTTAGCGGCCACTGATTTGTTGTGTGAAAAATCAAGCCGCCGGAGAAATCCTGAGCGGCTTTTGTTTTGGGTTTTTATTGGCAAACAAGTCAAAAGGGTTTGTTTTTGACGATGTGTAATTAATGTGTAGAGGAAGACGGACATGGTATCCGCAACGATTGAATTTGAAACACAGGGCGGGGTGCGCGTAGAGCGTGAGAGTTTTCCAAGTGATTATGAAACCGCGATTGACCGCACTCTTGATAGGGTAAACTCACAACGTGGTGCCGTGTTGTCTTCAAACTACGAGTATCCAGGCCGCTATACGCGATGGGATACAGCTATTGTTAATCCTCCTTTTGGTATTGAAGCGCAGGGACGTAACGTTAAGCTTGTCGCCTATAACAAACGCGGGGATATCTTTCTTGAGCCGCTATTAAAATTAATGCAGGCGCATGACCATGTTGCAAATGCATCGCGTAATGGCGATACGGTTACGCTGCGTGTAATAGAGCGTGGTGGAGTTGTCAGCGAAGAAGAACGCTCGCGTGCTCCAACTGTTTTTTCTGTTGTTCGAGCAATTGTTGATCTGTTTCGTTCGGATGAAGATCCCAACCTTGGTCTCTTTGGGGCCTTTGGTTATGACCTTGCCTTTCAGTTTGATGATCTTGAGTTCAAGATGGATCGTGGTGGTGACCAGCGCGATTTGGTGCTGTTCCTGCCAGATGAAATTCTTGTCGTTGACCATCACCAGGCAATTGCCTGGCACGATAAATACGAATTTTCAATCGGTGATGTCTCAACGCGCGATATTCCCCGCGAGATTGTTGAAGAACCTTTCAAGCCATCTGATGTTGTTCCGCCAAAGGGTGACCATCAACCTGGTGAATATGCTTCCATGGTTGAAAAAGCCAAAGAGAAATTCATACGTGGTGATTTGTTTGAAGTTGTACCAGGGCAAATGTTTTATGAGCAATGCACGACCCAACCTGCAGAAATCTCACGCAAACTAAAGTCCATTAATCCATCTCCCTATTCTTTCTTTATCAATTTGGGAAATCAGGAATATCTGGTCGGTGCTTCGCCTGAAATGTTTGTACGTGTCTCTGGCCGTCGTATCGAGACATGCCCGATTTCAGGTACCATCAAGCGCGGGCGTGATGCGATTGAAGACAGTGAGCAAATTCTAAAGCTTCTCAACTCCAAAAAAGACGAGTCCGAACTCACCATGTGTTCGGATGTTGACCGTAATGACAAATCCCGCGTCTGCGAGCCGGGCAGTGTGAAAGTGATTGGTCGTCGCCAGATTGAGATGTATTCGAAACTCATTCATACGGTTGACCATATTGAAGGGCGGCTGCGTGAGGGTATGGATGCCTTTGACGGGTTCCTTTCTCATGCGTGGGCGGTGACAGTCACGGGTGCGCCGAAGCTTTGGGCGATGCGGCATATTGAAGAAAACGAAAAATCTCCTCGTGCATGGTATGGTGGTGCCGTTGGTGTGGTGCATTTTAACGGCGATATGAATACGGGGCTGACACTTAGAACTGTTCGCATCAAGGACGGTATTGCGCAAGTGCGCGCAGGCGCGACGCTTTTGTTTGATTCAGATCCTATGGAAGAAGAGCGCGAAACCGAGCTTAAGGCTTCTGCCATGTTAACCGCCATTCGTGAGGCGGGGAAAAGTAATGATGCATTGAGTGGGCGTGATACTGCCCAGGTGGGTAAGGGGCGTAAAATCCTGCTGGTCGATCATGAAGACTCTTTCGTTCATACGCTTGCAAATTACTTTCGCCAGACTGGCGCAGAAGTCATTACCGTTCGCTCTCCAATTTCTAATGATGCAATTACGATGCACAAGCCTGATCTCGTTGTCTTGTCACCCGGGCCTGGCAATCCGAAAGATTTCGACTGTGCGGCAACGATTAAAAAGGTCCGTAGCCATGATTTGCCGATCTTTGGTGTGTGTCTTGGGCTTCAGGCAATTACTGAAGCTTATGGTGGTGCATTAAAGCAACTTGATATCCCCATGCACGGCAAACCATCCCGCGTGCATGTGCGGGAGGCAGGGATTGTGTTTTCCGGTCTTGATGAAGAAATTACCATCGGTCGATATCATTCCATCCATGCCGACCCGCAGAAACTACCGAATGAATTTACAGTTACGGCAGAGACTGCTGACGGCATTGTTATGGGCATTGAACATGTGAACGAACCTGTTGCAGCTGTTCAATTCCATCCTGAGAGTATCATGTCGCTAGGGGGAGAGGCAGGGATGCGGATGATTGAAAATGTGGTTGCACATTTGGGGCGATAAATAGCATAAGACGCAAATTATAATGGATTATGTCGTTTTTTGATTATGGATTATGTCGTTTTTACTCGCAAGGCACGTTTAATTATGCTTTCTTCTAGCCGTTGAGTTCAGATAAACTGAACCACAATGGGAGAAGAAAATGAAGAAATATTTATTGGGAGCAGCTGTTGCTGCTGCTACTGTTATTGGTGGTACACCTGCGCAGTTTGGCGTAACATCAGCTCAAGCTGCCGAATGCGGGAAAGTATCAATTACAGAAATGGATTGGGCATCATCTGCTGTTGTTACTGCAGTTGCAGCATTCCTCATGGAACAAGGTTATGGTTGTGAGGTTCAAAAAGTTCCTTCATCAACTGTACCAGCGCTGACATCACTTGCAGAAACTGGCGAGCCGGATATTCTTACCGAGGTATGGGTAAATTCAACACCTGCTTACCAGGGGCTGGTTGACGAAGGTAAATTGGTTGAGTTGACAAATGTTCTTTCAGATGGTGGCGTGGAAGCCTGGTGGATTCCGGCATATCTTGCTGAATCAAATCCTGAGCTTGCAACTTGGGAAGGCATCATGGCTAACCCGGCTGCTGTTGGCGGCAAGTTTCATGATTGTCCATCAGGTTGGGCTTGTGACATCATCAATAACAATAACCTTAATGCACTCAAGATTGAAGGCAGTGGTCTAGAGCGTTTCCAGCATGGTTCTGGTGAAACACTACAAACATCAATTGCTTCAGCTTATGCTGATAAGGCACCATGGTTTGGTTACTATTGGGCACCGACAGCTGTATTGGGTAAATACCCGATGGTTCAGGTGAAAGTTGCTGATTATGATGAAGCAGCTCACAAATGTAATGGTGATGTTGATTGTGCCAATCCAAAAGTTTCGGCTTATCCGCCTTCTAAAGTAGCTACAGCAGTTTCTGGTGCTTTCATGAAGCGTGAGCCTGAAATCGCAGAATTGTTGAAGAATGTTTCTTTTACAAATGCTCAAATGGGCGCGGTTCTTGCCTGGCGCCTGGATAATAATGCTTCTTATGACGAAGCAGCTGTTCACTTCCTTACAAACTATAAAGAAGTTTGGGCTGGCTGGTTAAGTGCTGAAGCTAAAGCAAAGCTTGCTTTAATTCTAAAATAGACTTTTAAAAATAAAAGATGCCCTTCCGCTTTTTTGCGGGAGGGTTATTAATTATGAGTGGGGGAAGCATGGCATTTTATGATGGGTTATTTAAAACACTAGGGTTGGAAGAATGGTGTAGTCAAGGGTCATCTGCTGCACCTTTGTCCATGGCAGACTTGCTGGCTCAAGGTAGAGGTGAAGAAGTTACCGGGCCTTTTTTTCCATTTCCATCACTTGATAATTTGAATGAAAGCTGTGGCAATATCAGTCAAACACGTGATGTTACAAAAGGCATTGAAGAAGGTTTCTTGGCAATAAAACCTGCAATGAAAACCGTGCTTGATCCATTAACCCAACCTTTGAGCTGGCTTCTTGATGGTGCACTTTGGACTTTTAGTGCCGTGCCTTGGTTCATCATGGTGCCTATTTTGCTTGCAATTTCCTGGTATGCTTCACGTTCCAAAGCTGTGACCATTTTTGTTGCTATCGCGATTTTTCTATTGGCACTGGTTGATCACTATGATGTTGCAATGCAGACACTATCCATTATTTTTGTTTGCACGGGCATATCCGTCTTGCTTGGAGTGCCCATTGGTATTGCGATGTCAAAGTCTGACAATTTGCAAAGGTTCACTGTTCCTATTCTTGATCTGCTACAGACACTTCCATCGTTTGTTTATCTCATCCCGCTTATTTTCCTTTTCTCTGTTACCGAATCCAAATTATACGGCATAGCAATTATCCTTTATGCAATTGTGCCTGTTATTCGCCTGACGGATCTGGGTATCAGACTGGTTGACAAGGATGTGATTGAAGCTGCCAATGCTTTTGGAATGAGCTCCAAGCAAAGACTTCTTGGTGTTGAACTTCCCTTGGCTCTTCCAAATATCATGGCGGGTGTAAACCAGACCATTATGATGTCATTGGCTATGGTGGTGATTGCCTCTCTCGTTTCTGCGCCCGGACTTGGTGTTAATGTGTTGCGTGGTATTCGTAACCTTGAACTGGGTGTTGGTATTGTTGCTGGTATCGGCATTGTTATTCTCGCTGTGATTTTGGACCGTGTTTCCAAAGCGGCACTTTCCCGGGTTGATATGACCCACAAGACACACTAGGGGCTGATTAGACATGACACCTGAACCTAAAGTCAGCTTGCGCGGGCTCTTCAAGATTTTTGGCAACGAAAGCCATCAGGCGCTACAATATGTAAAAGACGGTCTCGGCAAAGAAGACCTGCTTGCGCAACATCAACATGTGCTTGGCTTGCAGAACATCGACGTTGACATGCAGGCTGGCGAAATTACCGTTGTAATGGGCCTTTCGGGCTCGGGCAAATCAACCTTAATCCGCCACCTTAATCGTCTTATTGATCCAACCGCTGGTGAGATTTTGGTTGATGGCGAAGATGTAATGAAGCTCAATGATGATGAACTTCGCAAGTTGCGACAAAACAGAATGTCGATGGTCTTTCAAAAATTCGCACTTCTGCCTCACCGTACAGTTTTGCAAAATGCTGGCATGGCCCTGGCTGTACGTGGTGAAAGCGAAGCCACGCAACATGCAGAAGCCATGAAATGGCTCGACCGTGTTGGCTTGAATGGCTATGAAAATCATTACCCTGCCCAACTGTCTGGTGGCATGCAGCAACGTGTGGGTATCGCTCGTGCGCTGACAGCCAATACCGATATCATGTTGATGGATGAAGCCTTTTCCGCGCTTGACCCACTCATCAGAACAGACATGCAAGACCTCCTTCTTGAATTGCAGCAAGAGCTTCACAAGACCATCGTCTTCATCACGCATGACCTTGATGAAGCACTTAAACTGGCTGACCATCTGGTCATCCTGAAAGATGGTGCGGTTGTTCAACAAGGCGAACCACAGGGCATTCTGCTTAACCCAAACGACCCGTACATCGAGGATTTTGTAAGCGACATTAACCGCGCGCGCGTTTTGAAAGTTCGATCTGTCATGGGCAAGGTCAAGAAGGGCGTAAAATACGCTGGTGATGTGCAGGTAAGTGATAACCTTGAAAGCATGATTGCGATCTCCAACGGTGAAACCAACAAAATCTACCGCGTGCTGGATGGTGACAAGGTTGTCGGCCAACTGGATATGCTTGATCTGGTTCGCGCACTGGTTCCTCGTATTTCAAGCCAAAAGAACTGACGCCAAGGCACCCTAATTCTGTTTAAATCATGCCTCTTCCTTGTTTTGCTACAAGAAGGAGGCAGACACACTCCCGCATTCACTCGCCCGAGTCTCGAACGGTGGTATATGGTTATTTCCCGCTTCGGGCTACACCCTTGCGTGGCTCTTGTATTAGCGAAGCAAACCCTTCTGGTTTGTTCGCCAATAAATAATACGAACAGTTCAAAAAGAACTGCTTCGTGAAGCAAGTCCTTTTGACTTGTTCACCAACAAAATAATGCAAACAGACCAAAAGGGTCTGCTTTGCAAAACAAACATGCAGGGTTCTCAGTTGAAAGCCTCTACTATTTGTATATGTGGCTCTCGACTGAGAACCCTGCGCAGAGATTTTTAGTGCCGCCTCACGGGATAAATCGCGCGGGTCGGCCTTCCAGGAGGGAATATATCCGAAATATATTCCTTACCGCTCTACTGTCTCTGTCCTCGCTCAACTTCGGT
>CALFBM010000207.1 GCA_937951645.1 uncultured Rhizobiaceae group bacterium | reverse complement strand
GGCACAGGGTGAGCAGCTTCAAGCACTTCAAAATTCTTGCACTCACATGCATATCCGTACCGCGTAACAATTACCCCTTCAAGCGGTGTTCCTCGCTCGCGCGCCCATGCCTCTTCAAACGCCTTACCCATCTGCGAAGATGCCTTGCCAGCACCAATAACAATGGTTCGTCCACGAGGTGCTTGTGGCAGGTAATCTGATATGATTTTATCAGGGTCAGCAGCATCAACAGCCGCATGAAACAAGTTGGTTAAAAAAACATTTGGATTTTGTATTTGAGGCATATGTTTTCTCTCAACATACTAGAACAAATTAAGGCGTAACGCATAAGATCACTGGTATGCAGGATTAGACATTTAAGGTCAATATAACGCTGGATTCTCAATACTGATAGCCTATAGTTGACGTAAATTTTATACAGGAAACTACTATGATAACAGTATTAGGCAGAGCAACATCAAGTAACGTACAACTTGTTATGTGGGCAATTGCAGAACTCGGCCTCAAGGTTGAACGTCAGGACATGGGCGGCAGCTATGGTGGAACAGATACGCCAGAATATAGAGCCATGAACCCCAATGGCCTGGTTCCTGTGTTCAAAGATGGCGAACACGTTATGTTCGAAAGTGCTGCAATCTTACGCTATCTTGGCGCTCAATACGGCAGTGAAGCTTTCTGGCCAAAAGACAACAAAACCCGCGCAAAACTGGATGTAATCGCTGAATGGACAAAAACATCACTTTGCAATGTTTTAATCTACAATATTTTCTGGACACTCATTCGCACACCAAAGGCAGAACGTGACTGGGATAATTTTGCAGTTCAGGTAACAAAAATGGGTGATCTCATGACAATTGCCGAGCACGAATTAAAAGACAAAATATTTCTTGGTGGCGATACATTGAGCTTTGCAGATATTATGTTCGGCCATATTTTATTTCGTTATTTTACGCTTGATTTTGACCGTCTTAACTTGCCAAACATACAGGCTTATTATGATCGTTTGGTTGAGCGTGAAGCTTACCGCAATCACGTGATGATAGATTATAGTTCCTTGCAGGTTAACTGAGCAGACATTTAAAATTTAAAAGAGAGTCTGCCTGTGGAACGCAAATCAAAAATAGACGCAACGGGTGCGATCGTACTGATTATTTTCATGGCCGTGCTCGGCCTTAATCAGGTAGGCGTTAAAATTGTTAATGATGGTATGGCACCCGTCTTTCAGGCTGGCTTACGTTCACTTGCTGCTGGCGTTTTAATTCTGATCTACTGTCTCTGGCGAGGCAGTAAAATTAATATGAGAAAACCTGTTCTCATTCCAGGCATTGCGATTGGGATTTGCTTTGCAGTGGAATTCGCCCTGCTCTTTCAAGCCATTCAATATACTACTGTAGCACGCGCTTCCGTTCTGTTCTACACCATGCCCTTTTGGGTAGCGATTGGCGCTCATTTTCTTATTCCCGGAGAGCGATTGAATGTCGTAAAGGTATTTGGCCTGATATTGGCAGGGGTTGGCACGGCAGTTGCCCTTCTGGGCGGGCAAGGTAATTCAGGGGATGCTTCACTGTTAGGCGATATCATAGCCCTAGTTGCAGCAACCATGTGGGCAGCAATTGCGTTGATTACGCGCACAACACAGTTCTCCACTATCAAGCCGGAAGCACAATTGTTTTATCAATTGGCTATATCCGCAATCATTTTGCTCCCATTGTCCATGCTAGGCAAAACCTTCACTGAACCCACAACATTACATTTCATGATCTTTACGCTACAAGTTATCTTTGTCGTGTGTATCGGATTTGTGACATGGTTTTGGGTTTTATCAGTCTATCCAGCCTCTGACATGGCAAGCTTTAGCTTCCTTGCCCCTTTGTTTGGTGTCTTGTTTGGGTGGCTTATTTTAGGTGAAGAACTGACCTGGAATATTCTTGTAGCACTTGTTTTGGTAGGAATTGGAATTGTAATGGTTAACTCAAGAAAAAAGTTGGCAATTTAACTGCCTAACTTTCCAAACACTTTCTGAACAGGCCGTTGTAAGCGAACAGGCATAGCTTCTGGGTTTTGTTCACCGGAGTTCTCCTGTCCAGGTTCAATATCGTTCAAGTTGATCACAGAAACCATCTGATGACGTGTCGGCTTAAATTGTTCAAACTCGCTCACATACTGAAATCCGATATTATTATTTTGGCGCCGCTTGACCTCACATTCAACCTTCCAGCCATCCAGTTCGCAATAAAGATAAAAAGTATTGGGTACTATCATGCCATCTTTAACCACCAATAATCCGCCAGCTTCAGACATGTTCTTTAAAACACCTTCAACAGCAGAAAATCCATCGTTAAAGGAAACCAATACTCCCTTTAATGTTCGACGGCGTAATGCTTTTCTTTTATTCTTGATATTATCCATAAGTGCCCCCAGCATTTTGCCAATTGTCCGCAATATACTAACTATACGTAATACATTGATTATCAAAAAATATAATTAACAATCATAATTAATAATGAATAAACCCAAACATTAAAATTGTCTCTTTGCGACTTGGTTTACTGCAAAACCAGGCTAAACTTTTCACCGTGACGTATGGAGGAAATCATTATGACGCAGTATAATCTTGAACAGATAAAAACTGACTACGAGCAGGATGGCTATGTTTCAGGCGTCAAGCTGCTAAGCCCTGAAGAAGCCAACCATCATCGCCAAAAGCTGGAAACAGCAGAGGCAGATTTTGGCAATATGCATTACAAATCCAAAATTCATACACTTCTGACCTCCCCGCTAGAAATAGCAATCATGCCATCAATCCTGGACATTGTGGAACAAATAATCGGGCCGGATATTCTACTTTACAATGCCACCTACATCATCAAGGAACCCAACACACCAAGTCATGTAAGTTGGCACCAGGATCTTACTTTCTGGGGATTAAGTCATGATGATCAGGTCACTTTGTGGCTGGCACTTTCACCCGCTACGCAAGAATCCGGCTGTATGCGGATGATACCAGGCAGCCATACAAAAGGCGTCTATAAACACGAAGCTACGGAGGATGAGACCAACGTACTTCTACAAGGCCAAACCATTCAAGGCGTCGATGAAAGCAAAGCCGTCATATGCCCACTGGCAACAGGCGAAGCGTCTTTCCATCATGGCTGGACAATGCACGCTTCCATGCCGAATAATTCAAACGATCGTCGCATCGGGTTAAACGTTCAATATTTGGCTCCACATGTCAGTCAAACCAAACATGACATGGACACAGCCATGCTGGTGCGAGGCAAAGACAAATACCAAAACTTTGGCACGGACATTCCTGCGCAAAGTGATCTTGACCCTGTTGCGATTAAACGACAGGCCGAACTGGAAGCCAGGTATATAGAGATAGCAGGCCAGGCCTAAACGCCGCTACTTCAATTCAGTATTTGCCAAAGCCTTGATCTCACGCGTCGTATTGATTTTCTTTTCTCGCGCATAACTTTCATGATTATCTTCAACAGTTGCAAGGTCGTACTTGTAATTGACCATTAATCCGGCTGACTGTTGAAGCCCTTTCTCTGATATATCCGCCATCCAGTTAAATCGCATGAGTGATGCACCATTACCAAGGTGGAATCTGCTAACTGGGTCAAGCGGCAATCCATCAGGGCGCTTTGCATGAAGAAAATACTTGGCAAGCAAAACTTTCATTGGCTTTTCGAGGGCTTCGATATCCTCATCAATAAAGAAGGTTTCATCCTTCTCCAGTGCTTTATTTACAACATGTATTGCGTTGATATCCGTATCTGAATACTGGTCCTGCAACCATTTGCGAAACCCAGGAATAGGTGAAAGCGTGACAAAATTCTTTAAGCCCGAGAAATCCAGCGCCAAGTCATTCACGACTTGTTTAATCAGGAAATTCCCGAACGAAACGCCACGAAGTCCCTTTTGACAATTGGAAATTGAATAAAAAACAGCAGTATCAATTTCCTCATCAGAAATCGAAGCGCGTGCTTGTGCAAGAAGTCCTGTTACAGATTGAGGCAGGCCTTTGGTAAGTGCAACCTCAACAAAAATCAGTGGCTCCTCTGGCATTGCAGGATGGAAGAACGCAAAACAGCGACGATCATTAGGTTGAAGCCTGCGACGTAAATCGTCCCAATCATTGATTGCATGAACTGCTTCATATTCAATAATTTTTTCAAGAATATTGGCAGGTGTTTTCCAGTCAATTGGTTTCAGAACCAAAAAACCCCGATTAAACCAGGAAGCAAACAAATGTTCAAAATCGGCATCAAGACTTGCAAGGCGGGATTCGGATTTCATTAAAACCAATAAATCTTCGCGCATATGAACAAGCTTCTCGGTTGCACCCGGAACCTGGTTCAAACGGCGCAACAGTTCACGTCGTTTTGGCTCCGCATGTTTTGTCAGCGTATGAAGCATCTCAGGTGTACGTTCCTCAAGATAGGTCTGTGCAGATTTAACAACCAGTTCCGGATCAAGGTCAAAATTTTCAACAAGATGGATAAAAAATTCAAGCTTTTGCTCAAGCTTGAGATCTTCATACTTTGAAAGAACACTGGCAGCCAGCTTGCTTCCGGAGACCTCCCCCTTTTCAGAAAAAATGGCATCACAAAGCGCTTCAATGCTTCTTGCATCATTTGCAGACCTGAATATCTTTCCCCGCTCGAAAACACTGGAGAGAACATCTTGCAAGTATGAAATTCTACCCATCAAAAAAGCCTTTTTGGATTATTGTTGAATTATACAAATGATAAAACTACACGAATATTTCAAAATATTAACAAGACAGTGTGAAGCACCTACTCCATATAGCTATAACAAACACATGCGTTTTCAATTAGAAAAACCCGGAATTAAATTTCATGCACTCATATCATGCACTCAAGTGAATTTTAAACTTCTTTCTGATTTCCGCATCAATTGCAGGGTCTATAAGCGGATCACGAGGCGCATCAAGAATACTGCGCTTACGTTCAATAGCCTTGGCAATCAGATTGGGTTTGCCAATCTCTGCCCATTCTTTTGGTGAAGTCCGATCAGCAAGTTCGGGATAAATATATTCCGTTTGCATAATGGCCAGTGTTTGATCATGGCCAAGATAATGACCGGGACCATCAAGGCAAACACTTTTCATGGCATCAAGTGAGACACTGTCTTCTGTAACTTCAATACCCTTGATACAGCGTTGAACCTGTCCCAAAAGGTCATCACCAAGAATTAGCGACTCCAACGAAAACCCAAGCAGAGATGCGTGCATGCCAACGCTTTCATAAACCATGTTTAGCCCACTTAACCCTACAGAAAGATTGGAAATGGCCTGTTCCCAACCTGCTTGCATGTCGGGCATTTTTGCATCTGCAATCCCTGCCGCCGCACCGCCTGGAAGATCATAAAAACGATGCATCTGCGCGCACCCTGCAGACAGTAATGCCTGTTCACCAGAGCCACCTGACATTGCGCCGGTACGAAGATCAGAAACAAACGGCCATGTTCCAAAGATTGCCGGATGACCAGGTTTTATTGCATTAACATAAACAAGCCCTGCCAAACATTCTGCAACAGCTTGCACAATAGCAGTTGCCAAAGGCGCAGGCGCTGTAGCACCGGCCTGCCCGGCAGATAAAAGAAGCACAGGCATCCCGCCACGAATACATGCCTCCATCACCTCACAAGACTCCGTTGCAAACTTCATGGGAGGCACAACAAAACAATTCGAATTGGAAAGAAACGGACGCTCGCGCCATTTATCTTCACCACCTGCAATCATGTGTAGCAGTTCAAGGGCACCCGGCACAAAAGATGGTTCGGTAAAGCTTGTTCCGATATGCTTGCGAGTTCCCGCGCAAGAGGCGTAAATC
>CALFBM010000206.1 GCA_937951645.1 uncultured Rhizobiaceae group bacterium | reverse complement strand
TACAGGACAAGTGCTTGAGATTAACGGTGGTCAGTTAATTGCTTAACTGGTTGGCCTTTGATTGATTGTATTTTCAACAGCCAACAACCAGGATTTATATCGCCGTTCACGTTCGCTTTCTTCAAGGTGAGGTTCAAAGCGCTTTTGTAGTTTCCAGGCTTTCGAAAAACCCTCCATATCAGGCCAGGTTCCAGAACGCATGCCTGCAAGCCATGCTGCACCTAGTGCAGTTGTCTCCAGGACTGATGGGCGATCAATAGGAGCTGCCAACATATCTGCCAGAAATTGCATCGTCCAATCACTTGCCACCATGCCACCATCCACGCGTAGAACAGTTGCATCAAAGTCGCCCTGCCAATCATCTCGCATGGCCTCAATCAAGTCTCTGGTCTGAAAACAAACAGCTTCCAGTGCTGCTCGTGATAGTTCTTTTGGCCCTGTATTGCGTGTTAACCCATAGATTGCACCACGAGCTTCCGGTTCCCAATATGGGGCTCCAAGTCCTGCAAAGGCTGGCACTAGAATCACGTCTTGGCTTTGATCTGCTTCTGCTGCAAAGCCTCCAGTCTGGCTTGCATCATCAATAATTTTCAAGCCATCCCGAAGCCATTGTACTGCAGCACCTGCAATAAAAATCGACCCTTCAAGCGCATAAATGGTTTTACCATCCAGTCTGTAAGCGATGGTTGAAAGCAATCTGTTTTTGGATGTAGTACGCTCATCCCCGGTATTGAGCATTACAAAACAACCCGTTCCATAAGTGGATTTTACCATGCCAGGGCTAAAACAGGCTTGCCCAAGAGAAGCTGCATGTTGATCACCAGCAATCCCCAAAACAGGGATGGAAGCACCAAATAAATCAGTTACTGTATTGCCGAAGTCTGCTGCACAATCCTCTACCTTGGGCAACATGGATTTTGGTACTTCAAAAATTCTGAGAAGGTCTTCATCCCATTCATTTGTTTGCGTATTAAACAGCATTGTTCTGGACGCATTTGTGGCATCTGTTTTATGAGATTGCCCGCCTGTTAATCGCCAAAGCAAATATGTATCAATTGTGCCAAACAATAATTCGCCATTCTCAGCCTTTGCTCGTGCTCCATCAGTATGGCTAAGTATCCAGTTTATCTTTGTTGCTGAAAAATAAGGATCAAGCAGTAAGCCTGTTTTTTGTTTTACAGTATCTTCGTGACCAGAGTTTTTGAGTTCATTACAATAATTGGCGGTACGGCGATCTTGCCAAACAATGGCACGATTTACGGGTTTTCCAGTTGCCTTTTCCCAAACGACAGTTGTTTCACGTTGATTAGTGATGCCAATGCCTGCAATTTCTTTAGCGTCAATTCCCGCTTTTGAAATGGCATTTCGGCACGCGCTAACAACACTTTGCCATATCTCTTCTACATCATGTTCAACCATTCCAGAGGCAGGAAAGTGTTGCGTGAATTCAGCTTGGTCTGAAGCAAGAATGGAAAAACTGTCATCAAAAATAATAGCGCGTGATGATGTTGTTCCTTGGTCTATAGCAAGAATGTATGATCCCATGTCGAAATTCCTATTGCCCATATTTGTACAGGGTAACTTATATATAAACAGGGCCAAAACAAAGTTCTGGCCCCATAATGTGTCTAAGGGAGTTTAGACACCGCTCTTTTTTTATTAGAAAATTACTGCCAGCTTTTGATTAACTCATCATATGCGATGGTTTGACCCGCAGGTTTTTCGTTTTCCATTTTTGCTTTTGGAGCACCAGCCTGTTCAAGCCACACAGATGCGTCTTGTTCATCATTAAGCTTGGGTCCAATGTCTCCTTGAACACCAGCACGTTCCAGGCGTGAGAGGACTTTCTCTTGTGCAGCACAAAGACTATCAAGCGCTTCTTGTGGTGATTTGGCACCTGACATAGCGTCGCCAATATTCTGCCACCATAGCTGTGCAAGTTTTGGATAGTCTGGAACATTGGTGCCTGTAGGCGACCATTGAACACGTGCAGGCGAGCGATAAAACTCAATCAGTCCACCTAGTTTGTCTGCACGTTGAGTGAAGTGATCTGAGTTAATTGTAGACTCACGAATAAATGTAAGGCCAACATCAGATTTTTTCAAATCAACCGTTTTAGAAGTTACAAACTGTGCATAGAGCCAGGCAGCTTTTGCACGGTCAACAGGAGTTGATTTCATGAGAGTCCATGAACCGGCATCCTGATAACCAATCTTGGTGCCTTCTTTCCAGTATACACCATGTGGTGAAGGAGCCATACGCCACTTGGGTGTTCCATCTTCATTCATGACAGGAAGACCTGGCTTAACGGTTGCAGCAGTAAAGGCTGTATACCAGAACATTTGTTGAGCAACATTACCCTGTGCAGGAATAGGACCAGCTTCACCGAATGTCATACCGGCTGCTTCAGGTGGGGAATATTTTTTCAACCAGTCAATTGCCTTGCTTACAGCATAAACAGCGGCAGGTGAGTTTGTAGCGCCACCACGAGCAACACAAGAACCTGTTGGTTGAGACTTGTCGTTTACACGGATACCCCATTCATCGACCGGAAGACCGTTTGGTTCACCAACATCACCCATGCCAGCCATGGACATCCAGGCATCTGTATAACGCCAACCTAGTGATGGATCTTTTTTACCATAATCCATGTTGCCATAGATTTTACCTGAAACACCCATGTGTGAAAGATCGCGGCCTGTGAAGAATTCGGCAATATCTTCATAAGCAGACCAGTTTACTGGTACGCCAAGGTCGTAGCCGTATTTGGCTTTAAAATCAGCCTTGTTTTTATCATCGTTAAACCAGTCATAGCGGAACCAATAAAGGTTTGCGAATTGCTGATCAGGTAGCTGATAGAGTTTTCCATCCGGTGCAGTTGTAAATGATGTGCCAATAAAGTCATCCACATCAAGACCCGGGTTTGTTACGTCTTTGCCTTCGCCTTCCATCCAGTCAGTAAGGTTACGAACTTGCTGATAGCGCCAGTGAGTACCAATCAGATCAGAGTCATTTACATAACCATCGTATATATTTTCGCCAGACTGCATTTGTGTTTGCAGTTTTTCAACAACGTCGCCTTCGCCAATCAAGTCATGTGTAACCTTAATGCCTGTAATTGCTGTGAAAGCAGGCGCCAGAACTTTTGATTCATATTCGTGCGTTCCGATTGTTTCAGAAACAACTTTGATATCCAGACCTGTAAAAGGTTTTGCAGCATCAATAAAGAATTGCATTTCAGCTTTTTGTTCATCAGCAGAAAGTACTGATAGGCCATTAATTTCTTCTGCCAGAAATTTTTCGGCAGCGGCCATATCTGCTTGAGCATTTGCACCCATTGCCATCATCAAGACAGCAGCGGCACTCGTCGTTAGAAGATAATTTCGCATTATAATTCCTCCCTTAAGGTTTAACGCGGGTTTTGAAAACAAACGATATGGTTTGCTTTCTTTCTGTTTCGACAATTACACAGTTTTAAATACGCAAACGGCGTAAACCAATGAAATTGCCATTGCCCACCAAAGACTTGGGCCAACAAGACCAAGCCAGGCAAGATGGATAAAAGCACTACCTAATAATGATATGAAAAGGCGGTCGCCTCGAGTGGTTTCAAAACGCAAAATACCGACACGTGGATTGCCACCTGGTGAATAATATTCCCATATGCACATACCAACCAGGCAACCTACAATACCCACCCAAAAGAGAGCGGTAGGGCCTGTCCATGCCATCCATGAAAGTTCCATATTTCCCTCCTTCTCTATACTCGCCCGAGGGCAAAGCCCTTGGCGATGTAGTTGCGTACAAAATAAATAACAAGTGCGCCTGGAATAATGGTCAGCACACCTGCTGCCGCCAACACGCCCCAATCAACACCGGAAGCTCCGACAGTTCTAGTCATAATTGCAGCAATTGGTTTTGCGTCAGTGGTTGTGAGTGTGCGAGCAAGCAAGAGTTCTACCCAAGAAAACATGAAGCAAAAGAAAGCTGCCACACCAATGCCTGAAGCAATAAGGGGTGTAAAAATTTTCACAAAGAACCTTGGAAATGAGTATCCGTCAATATAAGCCGTTTCGTCAATCTCTTTGGGGACTCCCGACATGAAGCCTTCTAAAATCCATACGGCAAGCGGCACGTTAAACAGGCAATGAGCAAGTGCTACGGCTAGATGCGTATCTATTAATCCAAAGGCTGAATAAAGCTGGAAGAAGGGCAAAACAAAAACAGCAGCGGGTGCCATACGGTTTGAAAGTAGCCAGAAGAACATATGCTTGTCGCCAAGAAAACGATAACGAGAAAAAGCATAGGCAGCTGGCAAGGCAACACTCAACGATATTACAGTATTCATCACCACATAAATGATTGAGTTGATGTAACCTGAATACCAGGACGGATCATTGAAAATTACGCGGTAGTTATCAAGCGTTGGATTGGCAGGAAGAAGAGAAAATGCTGATAGTATCTCCTGGTTGTTTTTCAAGCTCATATTGACGAGCCAATAGATAGGCAACATTAAAAGCAGAATATAAACCGTAGGTATAAGCCATTTAAAACTGCGCTTCTGCTTAAAGTGATGCACTGAACGAACGCCAGTTAAATCAATTTTATTAGTTGCAGATGTGGTTGATTGGGTCAAAGTTACATCGCTCATCAGTGCTCAGCTCCTTGTTCAGGTTTGTCAGAGTCTACGTTGCTCATGACTGTAAAGAAGACATAACAAATCAATAAAACAATCAGCTGATAGATAAGAGACATTGCCGCTGCTGGTCCTAAATCAAATTGTCCGATTGCCTGCTTAACGAGATCAATTGACATAAAGGTCGTTGAATTTCCTGGGCCACCGCCTGTTAAAACAAATGGCTCCGTATAGATCATGAAACTGTCCATGAAACGAAGTAGAAAAGCGATGATCAAAACGCCGCGCATTTTGGGTAATTGAATATATCTAAATACTGACCAGCGCGATGCGCCATCTATACGGGCAGCTTGATAATAAGCTTCAGGAATTGAAACCAGCCCAGCATAACAAAGTAGCACAACAAGACTTGTCCAGTGCCATACATCCATAATAATGATGGTGAGCCAGGCATCAAAAATATTGTTTGTGTAATTATAATTTATACCAAGTGATGAAAGCGTATGGCCAAGCAAACCAATATCGGCTCGCCCAAAAATTTGCCAAATGGTACCAACAACATTCCATGGAATAAGAAGTGGCAAGGCCATTAAAACCAAACATACGGGAACCCAGATGCCTTTTTTGGGCATCGATAGGGCAATTGCAATTCCAAGAGGAATTTCTATGGATAGAATAATAAAAGAGAAAAACAAGTTTCTGCCCAACGCATCCCAAAATCTCTCAGAGCGCAAGACATCCTGGAACCACTCGGTACCAGCCCAAAAAAACTGATTGTTACCAAACGTATCTTGAACCGAATAATTGACAACAGTCATAATCGGAATGATTGCACTGATTGCCACCAGGAAAAATACTGGTAAAACCAAAAGCCAGGCTTTGTTGTTATAGGTTTTATCCATTACCGACCGCCTTTTCTGACTAAATGAGAATCTTCGTAAATATTAATCTGTGAGGTATCAAAAATTACTCTCGGATCTGCCGGAACAGGTTTCCCTTCAGGAAGAACTGCATTGATTTCCTGGTATTCAAGGAGGCCGCGTACAATTTTAAAACGACCAATATCTTCCACTGCCTGTACTTTAAGTGGCATTCCTTTTTTATCAGAATGAAGTTCGACAAACTCGGGGCGAATACCCAGCTCTGTTAAGCCGGAAATAGATTTGTAATGATGCTCCAGCTTAATTTCATGAGAGCCAACACGAGCAACATTGCCTTGAACCTGTGAGGATAAAATATTCATACCCGGAGAGCCAATAAAATAGCCTACAAAGGTATGAGCAGGCTCGTTGAAAAGCTCCTCAGGTGTGCCGATTTGAACAACCTCACCTTCATACATAACAACCACTTTATCTGCGAATGTAAGTGCTTCAGTTTGGTCGTGCGTTACATAAATCATCGTGTGACCTAGCTGGCGATGAAGGTCTTTTAGCTTTGTTCGCAATTGCCATTTCATGTGTGGGTCAATCACAGTCAAAGGTTCGTCAAACAAAATTGCATTTACATCATAGCGTACGAGCCCACGTCCCAGTGATATCTTTTGTTTCTCGTCTGCCGTAAGGCCACGCGCTTTTCGGCCGGCCATGTTTTCAAGATCAAGAACAGAAAGCATTTCTGAAACACGCTTATCAATTTCCGTTTTCTCAACACCGCGGTTTGCCAATGGAAATTCCAGATTTTGGCGAACAGTCATCGTGTCATAAATTACAGGAAACTGAAAAACCTGGGCAATGTTTCGTTCCTCTGGCTGTAAGTGTGTAACATCTGTATTATCAAAAATAATATTGCCTTTTGAGGGAACCAGCAAACCGGAGATGATATTAAGCAGCGTTGTTTTACCACAACCAGAGGGGCCCAGTAGAGCATATGCACCGCCATCATCCCATTCATAATCAAGCTCTTTCAATGCAAAATCTGCATCAGACTTGGGGTGTGGATAATAAGAGTGTGCAAGCTTATCAAGCGTGATTTTAGCCATTTATGCCTCCATCATTTCTGGTGCGCACATCAGGTTTTCGGCGTCATCAAAGATGAAAAATTTTGATTGATCCAGATAGACCGTAATCGGTTCTCCAATATCAACTCGGTGAACACCATGAACCAGGGCGACAACATCCAAATCGTTTATGCGGACATGAATAAAGCTTTCAGAACCGGTAATTTCAGTGGTTGAAACAATTCCGTCCAGTTTTAATGAATTAGCATCTGGCTTGTCCAAGAAAACGTGATGCGGGCGAATGCCGATTTTGTAACTGGCGTCGGTCAAATTTAATGCGCCTTTTGGAATTGCTGTTTGATTTGCGCCATATGCCAGCTTTTTACCTTTTTTCTCCAATGGAATAATATTCATAGGAGGGTCAGAAAATGTTTGTGCTGTAATCAGATTTTTAGGCTCGTTATAAATTTCTATGGTATCTGCAAATTGGGTAAGCGTGCCTTGATGCAAGGTTGCTGTTTGCCCACCTAACAAGAGAGCTTCCTGCGGCTCAGTGGTTGCATAAACAAAGATTGCTCCTGTCTCGGAAAAGATACGTGGCAATTCTACGCGAAGCTCTTCTCGTAATTTATAATCAAGATTAGCAAGCGGTTCGTCCAGCAATACCAATTCGGCATTTTTAACTAGAGCGCGTGCAAGAGCCGTTCTTTGTTGTTGCCCACCAGACAGGTTTAATGGAGTGCGTTCAAGATATGGGGTGAGCTTCATCAGTTCAGCAGCTTTGCGAACTTTCTCATCAATTATTTTAGGATCTGTTTTTTGCACACGCATGGGCGAAGCAATGTTTTCATAAACTGTCATGGCCGGGTAGTTGATGAATTGTTGATATACCATCGCAATATTTCGTTTCTGAACAGGTACGCCAATAACATCCTTGCCATTCATTAAAATTTGACCAGAGCTTGGTCGGTCAAGACCAGCCATCAACCTCATTAGTGAAGTTTTTCCTGAAAGGGTTGGCCCAAGCAAGACGTTCAGCGAGCCCTTTTCCATCTTCAAGGAAACATCCTTGATGTGGAAAGCATTGCCTACTTTCTTGGTCAGGTTTTTTAATTCAAGCACTGCAGTTCCCTTTATTCAGATATTAGCCTCTTGGTCTGAATGATTACACATCCATTCATCCAAAGCTGTAATTTCTTCATGTTTCATTTTAATACCAAGTTTTGAGCGCCGCCAAACAACATCATCAGCCGTTTGTGCCCATTCATTTTTCATTAGATAATTGATTTCACATTCAGTAAGTGAAGCGCCAAACTTAACGCCAAGGTCATCTTCGCTGCTGACTTGATCAAGCATTTTCCAAACACGTGTTCCATAACTGCGAACCCAACGCCAAGCCAAAGAGTGATCTAAAAACGGATATTTTTCACAAACGTTACTGACCAGCTTATCAAACCCGTCAACAGGAAAGTCCCCGCCTGTTAAGCTTGAGCCTGCAGTCCATTCCGGTTGTCTCTTGCCAAGTGTATCTTCAATCTTTTCCAACATGGATTCAGCAAGCTTGCGGTATGTCGTAATCTTCCCACCGAAAATATTGATTATTCGTGGTTCATCACCTTCGCCATCTTCACGCAAGACATAATCACGTGTTGCTTCTTGTGCTTCAGTTGCGCCATCATCATAGAGAGGGCGCACGCCTGAGTAAGTCCAGACAATATTTTCAGCGGTTACTGGTTTTTTGAAATATTCACTCGCGGCATCGCAAAGATAATTAACTTCTTGAGGTGTAATCTTTACATCCTTTGGATCACCCTCGTAATCCTGATCTGTAGTCCCGATAAGCGTGTAGTCTTGCTCATAAGGTAGGGCAAATATTATTCGGTCATCAGCATTTTGAAAAATATAAGCATGATCATGGTCATGAATTTTAGGAACAACGATATGGCTACCTTGAACCAGACGAACGTTCTTTGAGTTATTGCTTCCCATAGCTTCACCAAGGACTTTATCCACCCAGGGGCCTGCCGCATTTACAATTAGTTTTGCCTTGTAATTTTTAGTTTGGCCCGTGTCGGTATTTTTTGTCGTGATAGCCCAATGGTTGTCTATACGTCTTGCTGAAACGCATTGTGTTCGAGTGTTAATGACGGCACCACGTTCGGCAGCGTCAGTTGCGTTGAGTATTACCAGCCGTGCATCATTTACCCAACAGTCTGAATATTCGAAGCCTTTTAAAAAAATTGGCTTTAAAGGTTTGCCAACTTCTGCATTTGCCAAGTTAACAGTTGTTGTTCCTGGCAGTAATTTACGATTGCCAATATGATCATATAGAAAAAGACCCAAACGCAGAAGCCAGGCAGGTCTCATTGCTTTATGATGCGGTAGAATAAATCGCATTGGCCAAATGATATGGGGGGCAGATTTTAACAACACCTCGCGTTCGCCCAAAGACTCGCGAACCAATCTGAATTCGTAGTGTTCAAGATAACGAAACCCGCCATGGATAAGTTTTGATGACCAGGAAGAAGTGCCGCTTGCCAGATCATTCATTTCTGCAAGACAAACTGAATAGCCACGACCAACGGCATCGCGGGCAATCCCACAGCCATTTATCCCGCCTCCAATGACGAATATGTCGAATTCGTTTTCCAAGTATTCCTCCAAAATCGAGCCAATGAATTGCATGGCTCAATGTCATAAGAGAATATGAAAGTAAAACGAATGTCAAATGAAAGTTAAAAGAATATTCAAAGCCTGTGGAATTTATGCCACTTCAATGAGTTCAACATCTGAATCCAAACAGATTTGGCGGATTTTTTTATCTTCAACCTTATCGGTAACAAAGATGTCTACTTGTGACAGATGTCCAATACGAATGGGGGCTGCTCGCTCAAATTTGGTCGAATCTGCAACTAAAATAACATTGCGAGCATTTTCTATGATTGCCTGCGCAACTTTTACTTCACGAAAATCGAAATCCAAGAGCGCACCATCCTTGTCAATTGCTGAAGAACCAATAATCGCATAATCAACTTTAAACTGCTTTATAAAATCCACAGCAGCTTCACCTACAATACCACCATCGTTCATCCGAACAGTACCTCCGGCTATCGCAACTTCAATATCGGTATATAGTCTTAACTTATTGGCAACATTGATATTATTTGTGATTACCAAGAGCCCTTTATGGTTCGTCAATGCATCACTTACCGCTTCTGTAGTCGTGCCGATATTTACAAAGAGCGATGAATTGCTGTTAATGAGTGAAGCTGCTGCATTTCCGATAGCAATTTTCTGGGGCGCGGCAATTTGTTTGCGCGCCTCATATTCCATATTTGCTTTACCATCGATGGCGCGTGCTCCCCCATGAAATCTGACCAATTTTCGTTGTTTGTCGAGGTTGCGTAAATCTGTGCGTATTGTTTGAGGTGTTGTATTAAATTTTTCAGCAAGTTCTTCAACGCTCACCATCTCTTTGATTTTTAGTAAATCAAGAATTTGTTTATGACGCTTGGGAGACTTCATAAAATAAACTTTCTTTTTTATTTTCGTTCTGAGAGATGTATACCGAAAAAACGAAAATAACCAGCCTAGGGTCACTTTGGTTCTAGTCCGTTGAAATTTATATATTATTTTTATCCATATTGGGGTCTTGGAAAAATCGATTCCGGTTTTTTTTAATAAAAATCAGGGTTAGTGGAAATACGAAAGGTTTTATGTGTTTTTTTGATGGATGAGAATTTATAGATATTATTCTGGATATTTTACGCCAGTAGCCGATATACAAAAGCAATTGGATTTTATTTCGAGGGCACATATGCCATTTAAAAACACGATACCTTTTGACAATAGCTATGCAGTTCAAATGGAAGGCTTCTATGTGCCATGGGAGGGTGCAAAAGCTCCTTCACCCAGTATTATTCAGTTTAATGATGAACTTGCAAAAGAACTTGATCTTTCGCCAGATGACTTAAATTCTGAACAAGGTGCAGCATTTTTTGCAGGAAACGAAATGCCTGTAGGGGCTAATCCGCTTGCGCAAGTTTATGCAGGACATCAGTTTGGTGGATTTTCACAACAGCTGGGCGATGGCCGTGCGCTACTTATTGGCGAGGTAATTGATAAAAACAACAACCGCCGTGACATCCAACTGAAAGGCTCTGGCAGAACGCCTTTTTCGCGTGGCGGAGATGGCAAGGCAGTCGTTGGTCCCGTTTTAAGAGAATATCTTATAGGCGAAGCAATGCACGCTTTGGGAGTTCCTACAACACGCGCATTGGCAGCGGTTACTACCGGTGAACAAATTGCAAGAGAAGGTCTTGAACCAGGAGCTATATTAACAAGGGTTGCTTCAAGCCATTTGAGAGTTGGAACTTTTCAATTCTTTGCAGCACGCGGAGATACGGAAAAACTAAAAAAGCTGGCCGATTATTCGATTAATCGTCATTATAAATATATTGCAGATCATGAAAATAAATATCTTGAGCTTTTAAAAGCGGTCATGAAAAGCCAGGCAAAACTTATTTCAAAATGGATGTCAGTTGGTTTTGTGCATGGTGTCATGAATACAGACAATATGACAATTAGCGGCGAAACAATCGATTATGGCCCTTGCGCATTTATGGATGATTATAATGCCAAGGCTGTTTTTAGTTCGATCGATGAACAAGGCCGTTATGCTTATGGTAATCAACCCAATATTGCACAATGGAATCTGGCTCGATTTGCAGAGACACTTATTACGCTGATTGATCCTGATGATAGTGATAATGCAATTAAGCTGGCAACGGATGAGCTTAATCAATTCCCCAAAATCTATCAGCAATTTTGGTTAGATGAGATGAAAGCAAAGCTTGGCTTAACAAATTTAAAAGTTACGGATACTGATTTGATCAATTCGCTCTATGATATAATTGCAGGTGAGGGAGTGGATTATACAAAACTGTTTCGCGCATTAGCTGAGGCAGCACGTGATGACAAAGAAAGCTTGTTAAGCCTGTTCAACGATAATTCGGCTATAGAAAGCTGGCTTGATAAATGGTTCAAACGACTTGCTGAAAATGGGAGAAGCAAGCAGGAGACTGCAAATAGCATGGACACCGTAAACCCGATTTATATTCCAAGAAACCATAAAGTTGAACAAGCGCTCCAGGAAGCCTCAAAACAAGAGAATTATGAGCCATTTAAAAAACTATTGGCTGTTCTTATAAATCCTTATGAAAAACGAGCTGGCATGGAAGAGTATGAAGAGCCTGCTTCCAAAGATGATGGCCCCTATGTAACATTTTGTGGAACTTAAATACCAAGTACTTTTTTAATAGAGTTTTGCATCATGTAGCTTGAGGGTTTAAATCGTATGGTTTATCTGCTTGGTACCTTAAGCCTTGCCAATATGCTGTATGCTTTCTATCAACCTATTTGCATTACGAAGGGCAGCAGATGTTGTAACAAAAAGCTGTGGCATGATCATCCATTCTACCATCCAGCTAGCGCCAGAGCGCTCTTGCTCATGAACAAGGCTTTGGTGCAATCCTGACATCTGTGTTGCATTGAATTGAGCAAATGTAACAAGTGTTTCTGCCATCACAGGGTTCTTCTTGTGTGCCATGGCAGAAGAACCGCCGCCACCTGAAAGCTTAATCTGCTCTGCACCCATTTGTGCCATTAAGCAAATATCTGTTCCCATTTTTCCCAAGTGCCCTGTGAGTGTGGAAAGCCATGTGCCAATTTCCAGAATTGAACTTCTGTCATTGTGCCAAACATGCGCTGGCGTGGACAAACCAAGTTCAATAGCCATCTCTTGTGCAAGAAGGTGCAGTTTTCCATCATAGGCAGAGCTACTTGCTACAGGCCCGCCAAGTTGCAATTGGAAACGTAAATTTTTTGAATTCACCAGAACCCGTTTTAATGGGTTCAACCAAGAATCTATTCGTTCACCAGCCTTGGAAATTAATGCAGCTTGCATCCGCGTATATGCCATGAATTCATTTTCAGAATGAACCATTGCCAATTTTTCAAGACTGGTGATTAGCTTTTCCAAACCTGATATAATTAACGTGTTACAAGCTTTCATTCGTATCATGGCGCTAGTGTCGATTACGTCTTGGCTGGTGCTTTTAAAATGGAGGACTTGAGTGGCTTCATCACTCAAAAGGTTTCTCAACATATTGATCAGTTCTGGAACAACCATTCCATCTTTTGATGCAGCTTTTGAAAGAGTTTTAATATCCGGTTCGAAATCATCAAGCTTTTCTACAATCTCATTTGCAGCTTCTTTGGAAATCATTCCAAACTTTGATTGAGCTCGAGCAAGGCTCGTTTCAAAATCCAGCATTGCCTTGATATCTGCTTTGATACTGAAAAACCCGGCCGCTTCATTATCGCCTAGCAATGAACCTGATAGAGGAGCGTTATAAGGAGTAAATTGTAAAAGACTCGACTTAATCTGACACTGCCCTCTTTCCACATTTGTGAATTGAGGGCAGTGCATCTCTTGCAAGAGAATGTGGTTATCCGTTTTGATGGTGGTGCAAACCTAACCACAAAACGAAAGAAGACCACAATG
>CALFBM010000205.1 GCA_937951645.1 uncultured Rhizobiaceae group bacterium | reverse complement strand
TTCCTCATCTTGAGCTTTTCGAAGAGCTTCCTGTTCTTTTTCAAGAGCAGCTGCTTCCAGTCTTTCCTTCTCAGCCAATTCAGCAGCTTCGCGTTCTGCCTGTAGGCGTTCAACTTCTTTTGCCGCTTCTATTTGAAGACGCGCCGCCTCTTCTGCGTCTGCTTTTTCCGCAGCCAGTCTTGCCTGTTCCAGTTTTTCCGCAGCAGCTTTTTCCTCGGCAGCAAGTTTTTCTGCCTTTATCCGGTCAGCTTCAATTCTTTCAGCCTCAATACGAGCCGCCTCTTTTTCAGCAAGTCGTTTACCCTCGGCCTCTTCCCTAGCTTTTTGCTCGGCAGCTTCAGCCTCTGCTTTGGCTTTTGCAACAGCTGCGGCTTCTTCCTCTGCAACTTTACGTTCAGCTTCTGCCTTGGCTTCTTTTTCAGCTGCAAGTCTTGCCGCTTCAAGCGCATCCTCTTCAGCTTTTTTAATCGCCGCTAAACGATCAGCCTCTTTTTGTGCGGCAGCCTGCGCAATGGCTTCTGCCTCAGCAGCAGAATTGTCTTCAACTAAATTTTCTGGCTCGGGTTCGGTTTTTTTCTTGCCAAGACCAAAGGAAAATATCCGCTTTAAAAGACCAGGTTTTTTTTCGTCTGCCACGTTTGCTGAACCTATTTTTTACCCAATAATACTTTGACGAATCGCTTCGCCCATAAGATGTTTCCCGTTATGGCCTGAAATTGCCATCTCAACAATCTGTCCCTGTGGAAGGTCACCCGTTTCAACGGTCGTAAATTGCGGTGTTCGGCCAAGTCCGCCACGCTCAACCAAAATCGAATGAACGCCTGAAATACGGTTCAAATGCTTTTGAAATGCCTTTTCGCCCTTGGCGCGTAATTCACTTGCACGCGATTTAACAAGACCTCGATCAAGTTGAGGTATTTTGGCTGCTGGCGTTTGCGGCCTTGGCGAAAATGGAAAGACATGAAGAAAATCCAGCCCACATTCGTCAATGATGGAAATCGAGTTTTGAAACATTTCATCCGTTTCAGTTGGAAAGCCTGCAATCATATCCGCACCAAAAGCCATGTCAGGACGAATATCCCTGATGTGATTACAAAACTCAATCGAATGATCCCGCAAATGCCTGCGCTTCATGCGCTTCAAAATCAGGTCATCGCCATGCTGCAAGGACAAATGCAAATGCGGCATGAAGCGGGTCTCACTGGCAATCACTTCCATCAGGGGCTCATCAACTTCAATGGAATCAATCGAAGAAAGACGAAGACGTGTAAGCGCTGGCACCTGCTGCAATATTTTTTGCACAAGCGTTCCAAGCGTTGGCTTGCCCGGCAAATCAGCCCCATAAGACGTTGTATCAACGCCTGTGAGCACAACTTCCAGATAATCGTTATCCACCAGCTTCTTGACCTGATCAACCACAGAGCCCATCGGAGCAGAGCGCGAATTTCCACGCCCAAAGGGAATAATGCAAAATGTACAACGATGATCACAGCCGTTTTGAACCTGAACAAAGGCCCTTGTCTGCCCACCAATACAGTCAACCATATGCGGCGCGGTTTCGGTGACCGCCATAATATCGTTGACGCGAACTTTCTCCGTATCATTCACGCCAAAATCCGGAAGCGCCTTATAAGATTGAACATGGAGCTTTTCTTCATTACCAATAACAAGATCAACCTCACCCATATCACCAAAGGTCTGCGCCTCAGTTTGGGCAGCGCAGCCTGAAACAATAATTCGAGCTTGCGGATTTTCGCGCCTTGCACGACGAATGGCAGCTTGCGCGTTTTTAACGGCGGTGCCTGTCACCGCACAGGTATTTACAAGAATTGAACCACCTTCCAGATCCTGAAGACCGGCCTCACGCGCTTTTCGCAGCATGACCTCAGACTCATAGGCATTAAGCCTGCAACCAAAAGTCAGAACTTTTAAGTTTTCATCACCTGTTTCATCTTCGAAATCCATCAGGCACCATCAATGCTAAACTCGCCTGTGAGCGGATTTAACATGCCCGAAAATTCATACTCTGCAGGGCCAGTCATTAAAATACGGTCAGCATCTGTCCATTCAATATGAAGATCGCCGCCTGGAACAGTTACAGTAACCTTGCGACCAGTCAGATCCTTGCGAACCGCACACACAGCTGCTGCACAGGCCGCAGAACCGCAGGCTTGTGTAATGCCAGCACCTCGTTCCCACGTACGCAGGATAATGTGCCCATGATCAACTACATTGGCGATTGAAATATTCACGCGATCCGCAAATACTGGATGGAACTCTAGCAATGGACCCATACGGTCCAGTTCATAACTCCAGACATCTTCTGGCGCCCAGAAAACACAATGCGGATTACCTACATTGGCAACACTGGGCGTATGCAAAACCGGATCGTCAATCGGCCCAACCTGCAATTCAATACCGGTAGTATCATAAAACTCTTCTTCAAGCGGAATATCTTCCCAGCCAAACTTCGGCACACCCATGTCAACTGTAATCAGCGCGTCATTTTCATATTGAGCCGTTAAAATACCTCCCGCAGTTTTAAACGTAAAGGCATTTTTGGAAGTTGCCTTATTAAGCCAGGAAACAACGCAACGCGTACCATTGCCACAAGCACCTGCTTCACTACCATCAGAGTTCAAGATTCGAATATTTGCATCAATCTGCTCATGATCACTTTTATGAACTTCCATGATCTGGTCAAACTTGGTGCGCGCATCTTTATCCAGTGCAACAGCAGCTTGTTCGGTAATTTTGGCCGCAACTTCACGCACATCGGCAACAATAATCTGGTTGCCAAGGCCGTTCATTTTCAAAAAGGGTACAGTCATTTCGCTCATGAGACTTCAAATAGTCCTCTTTGACACGAATTGCAATCAATTGGGTACTGCCTCCTCCTTGTGAGGAGGCTGGCAAGCCAAGGCGTAAGCCGCAGGGGAGCCGGTGGGGTAATGCAAATCAATAACAGTTTCGAAACTAGCTGATAGTTGCGTCACCCCCACCCACTCTGCCTACGTTTCGCTTGTCAATCGTGCGCCTCCCCACAAGGAGGAGGCAGGGGTCATATTTCTGCCACTTCACCCGGCCTTAGGACAACAAAAGCCTCATCTGCCAAACCATGCTTTTCTTTCGCCTCTGCCAAAGCTTCAAGTGGTGCTTCTATCGCTTCATTGGTCAGTTGAAAAGTCCCCCAATGATGGGCAATTGTGGTTTGCGACTTGCAAAGCAAATGGCCTTGCACAGCTTCATCCGGGTTTTGATGCTGACCTTTCATGAACCAACGCGGTTCATAAGCGCCGATTGGCAAAATTGAAACCCGCATTTCGCCGTGTTTTTCATAAAGCGCCTTGTAGTTGATTCCATCATGAAAACCCGTATCACCCACATGATAAATCTTGCCTTGCGGGGCTTCCAAAACAAAAGCAGCCCAGAGTGCCATACGGCGATCTTTAAGGCCGCGCGCAGACCAGTGATGCGTAGGTTCAAAATGGACGCGGGTGTTGTTCTGCAAATCCACAACGTCACCCCAATCACCTGTTATGAATTTCGCCTGGGCATTTTTCTTGGCAACGATTGCATCATTGCCAAGCGGGCAAATAATCTGTGCTCCATGCTCGCTCACAAGCCTATCAAGCGTTTCCAAATCAAGATGGTCATAATGATTGTGGGATAAAAGCACATAATCAATTGGCGGCAGGTCTTCAAATCGCACACCGGGCGGATTAACGCGTTTAGGCCCCACAAATTGTACAGGGCTTGCTCGTTCACTAAACACAGGGTCGGTAATAAAATTTAACCCGGCAGCCTGGATTAGCAAGGTTGCATGCCCAATCATCGTAATTTTAATGTCACCGCCCTTAACACGCGCATCAGGCCTGGCTTTGTCGAAAGAACTTGGATAATTCGCAGGCCATTTTGCCCACCCACCACTCATCTGCCATTGCAAAACATCACCAAGTGCTCGCGGCTCCACGCCACCAGGATTAAAGAAATTCACTCCGTTATAATGGCCGGATTTTGGGCCTTTATAATAAAAATTGGAAGGCTTCCATGCAGAAAAAGTAGCACCCCCACCAAAGATACCAGTGGCACTTAGTCCGAGCCATTTAAGGAATTTACGTCGTTTCACACAACTCTCCACTGTAAATTTATTTTTAAATTGCGATCATATTGATAATGTGTACCGCCTTAGAAGTTACAATCAGAATATTGAGAATAAAAGTTTAAAATGATAGTCTGTGATTCTGGTTAGTCCAAACCACCTCCCTCCATTTGGGAAAGCATATGGCATGTAGGGCAATTAGTTTTAGAAACATCTCTTTTCAGATGATTGTAGTAGGAGGGAATGCAATAGCTGACGGCCAAAAGAGGTTTGCTATGAGACTAACAGTTCCAATTTTTAAGCTAAAACGCCAAGCAAAAGCATTGGCACGTAAAAACAATATTCCACTATACGCAGCGCTTAATCACATCGCAGTAGATCATGGCTTCAAAGAATGGAGTAACTTATCTTCTCATGAAGCTAATCAAATATCTGCAGTGAAAATTTTTAAAAATTTAAATCCAAGTGACCTTTTATTACTTGCAGCAAGGCCGGGGCACGGAAAAACACTTCTTGCATTGCAAATAATTTTAAAGGCTATCAACTCAGGCAAACAAGGTTTTTTCTTTACACTTGATTATACGAAGTTGGACATCTGGCGCCAGATCAAAGACTTGGGGTTTGACCCTAAGAAATATGATAAAAGATTATCCGTGGACACGTCAGATGATATTTGCGCAGAGCATATTTCTAATCGTTTGACAAAAGAAGCTAATCAAGCATTTATTATTATCGACTATTTACAATTATTAGACCAAAAGCGCGAAAACCCACCACTAAAAACTCAAGTTCAGCAATTAGTACACTTAGCAAACCAAACTGGTTCTGTAATTGTGGTACTCTCACAAATACATCGCTCATACGAACTTTCAACCAAACTAATTCCTGAACTAAAAGATATAAAACTACCCAACCCTGTTGATCTCACACAGTTTAATAAAACATGTTTCTTGCATGACGGTATTATTGAGTTGTCAGATGTTGCCTAGATAGCAAGAAATAATATCGAAATACTTGACTTTATGCCTCTTTCACTATTAATACTCCTAATCTCATTCAGAGATCAGATTTGAAAATGCTATCAGGGACCCGCAAAGGTATAAAGAGATCCCTCAGGCAAACATCCGACAGCGCGTTGCGCCCTCGGGTGGTTTTTTGCTTTGAGCCTATTTTGTTTCTGATTTGTGTTTGAGGTAAGCTAACCCCATATTCAATATATGAGGCAGCAACCAAGGCTTTCCCTTTTGAGCGTTTAGCGAAAAAACAAGGAAATCCGATAGAAAGAGTGTAGAAATGTTTGAATCTTTATCAGATCGCTTGAGCGGCATATTTGACGGCCTTACCCGACGCGGTGCCTTGTCGGATAAAGACGTATCAAGCGCCTTGCGCGAAATCCGTCGCGCCCTGATTGAGGCAGATGTGGCCTTGGAAGTTGTTCGTGACTTCACCGAAAAAGTTCGTGAAAAAGCCGTTGGTGCAGAGGTTGTTAAATCCGTAACTCCCGGCCAGATGGTTGTTAAAATTGTCCATGACGAAATCGTTGAAATGCTGGGGTCTGATGCAGACCCGATTAGCCTGGCAGCAACTCCGCCCGTTACCTTGATGATGGTTGGTCTGCAAGGTTCTGGTAAAACAACCACAACCGCAAAAATTGCCAAGCGCCTGACAGAGAAGCAAAAGAAAAAAGTTCTGATGGCCTCGCTTGATGTAAAGCGTCCTGCTGCACAAGAGCAACTTCGCCAGCTTGGTGAACAAATCAGCATCGACACACTGCCAATTGTCGCTGACCAATCCCCTGTCGATATCGCAGGCCGCGCACAACAGGCTGCAAAACTGGGCGGCTATGATGTCGTTATTCTGGATACAGCTGGTCGCACACACATTGATGAACCTTTAATGGTTGAGATGGCAGACATCAAAAAAGCAGGTGTGCCGCACGAAATTCTGCTGGTTGTAGACTCGCTCACAGGTCAGGACGCTGTCAACCTTGCAAAAAGTTTTGACGAACGCGTTGGCATTACAGGCCTTGTTCTAACACGTATTGATGGCGATGGACGTGGCGGTGCTGCCCTTTCCATGCGTGCGGTTACAGGCAAGCCGATTAAGCTTATTGGTACAGGCGAAAAACTCGACGAGCTGGAAGATTTTCATCCGGGTCGTATCGCTGATCGTATTCTCGGCATGGGCGATGTAGTTTCGCTGGTTGAAAAAGCCTCTGAGAACATCGACCAGGAAAAAGCCGCTGCAATGGCCAAGCGCATGCAGAAAGGCGAGTTTGATTTAAACGACTTGTCCGACCAGCTTGACCAGATGAAAAACCTTGGCGGTATGGGCGGCATTATGTCGATGCTTCCAGGCATCGGCAAAATGAAAAAGCAAATTGATGCTGCAGGTCTTGATGACAATATCTTCAAGCGCCAGCAGGCAATTATTTCCTCCATGACACGCAAGGAGCGCAAGGCACCAAAAGTACTGAACGCCAGTCGCAAAAAACGCATCGCAGCAGGTTCAGGCTCTTCTGTTCAAGAAGTAAACCAGCTTCTTAAAATGCATCGCCAGATGGGCGACATGATGAAGAAGATGGGTAAGTCCGGCATGGGTGGAGGTGGTAGCCTCGGCTCCATGATGGGTGGTATGGGTAAAGCGGCCATGGGTGGCATGATGAACAAAATTACTGGCGGCGGCAATCCAATGGGTGGCATGGGCGGAATGCACGGTGGCGCAGCCATGCCGGATCTTTCCAAAATGAGCCCGCAAGAAATTCAAAAGATGGCACAAGACATGGGCATCAAAATGCCTGGTGGCAAAGGCCCGTTTGGGGGTAAGAAATGACACCTCAGGAAAAACTGAATCAATACCGTGGCTCGATTGATAATCTTGATGCCGCGTTGATTAACATTATGGCTGAACGTTTCCGCGTGACCAAGGCGGTTGGTGTTCTCAAGGCCGAAAACGATTTCCCCCCGTCTGATCCGGACAGGGAAAAAAGACAGGTTGGGCGTTTGCGCAAACTTGCAACAGACGCAAACCTTGACCCCGACTTTGCTGAAAAACTTTTGAATTTCGTAATTTCAGAAGTAATTCAACATCACAAACAAGCGCGGAAATAATTCCGACAAATCCATTTAAAATTCCCAAGGAGAACCCTAACAATGGCAACTAAAATCAGACTGGCCCGTGGCGGCTCAAAAAAGCGTCCTTTCTACTCAATCGTGGTCGCAGACGTGCGTGCGCCTCGCGATGGCCGTTTCATCGAAAAACTGGGTACATTCAACCCGCTACTTTCAAAAGACAACGACCAGCGCGTTGTTATGGATCAGGACCGCGTAAAGCATTGGCTTGGTGAAGGCGCACAACCAACAGACAAGGTTCTACGCTTCCTTGATGAAGCTGGTATCTTGAAGCGTGAGCCGCGCAATAACCCGAACAAGGCAAAGCCGGGCAAAAAAGCACAAGAGCGCATCGCTGAAAAAGCGCAAAAAGAAGAAGACGCAGCTGAAGCAGCTAAACAGGCTGAAGAAGATGCAAAAGCAGCAGCGGAAGCACCCGCAGAGGAAGCAGCGCCAGAAGCTGAAGCACCTGCAGAAGAAGAAGCAAAATCCGAGTAATTGCTTTTTTAAAAATTATGCTATGAAGCGGGTGGCAATTCATTGCTGCCCGTTTTTGTTTGAAAGCATTATATGACCGACACCAAAATCCTCCTAGCCCAAATAGGTGCTCCCCACGGCATCAAGGGCGAAGTGCGTGTGAAGCCTTTTGGCGAACCTGAGATGCTCGATCAATATGGCAAGCTGGAAACCAGTGACGGTCAAAAGCTCAAAATCAAACGTATGCGCCCACAAAAAAACATGATGGTCGTAAAGTTTGAGGGCGTGAACACCCGCGAAGAAGCAGAAGCGCTTAATCGGGTAGAACTCTTCATCGACCGTGCCAAACTGCCAGAACCCGAAGAAGATGATGAGTTTTACATAGAAGACCTTATCGGTATGGATGTTCTGGATGAGAGTGGCGAAAAACTCGGCTCAATCATCGCAGTACCAAACTTTGGTGCAGGCGATATGCTGGAGATTAAACCAACATCCAGCAGCTCAACCTACTTTCTGCCTTTCACAAAAGAGGTTGTACCTACACTGAATTTTGAAAACCACACTGTCACCGTTGTGCCACCCATTGAAGTGAGTGAACGCGATGAAGACGTCAAATAACTACCTCCCCCTTCAGGGGAGGTTGGTGAAGCAAAGCTGAACTGGTGGGGGTAACGCATCATCAATCATGCGCCCCCGCAAGAAGGAGGCAAGCCTCTTGCCCCACTTCCCATTTCCCAATAAACATACGCCATGTTCAAAGCTTCCATCATAACCCTTTATCCCGAAATGTTCCCAGGCTCCCTTGGCATGTCACTGGCTGGCAATGCGCTTGAAAAAGATATCTGGGAATTGGAAACCATAAACCTGCGAGACTTCGGCAAGGGCAAACATGCAAATGTGGATGATACGCCTGCAGGCGGCGGCGCTGGCATGGTTTTGCGTGCAGATGTATTGGCAGAAGCAATTGACGCAACGACCGATGAACAAGACGCACGCCCACGCTTGCTCATGTCGCCACGCGGAAAACCACTTACACAAGAGAAAGTACGAGAACTAAGCCGAACAGATGGCATTGTCATTGTCTGCGGGCGGTTCGAAGGCGTTGATGAACGCGTCATTGAAGCGCGTAACCTGGAAGAAGTTTCCATCGGTGATTATATCCTCTCAGGCGGAGAACCCGCCGCAACCATCCTGCTGGACGCCATCGTGCGCCTGCTTCCCGGCGTCATGGGCAATGAGGAAAGTGGCGAAACCGAAAGCTTCGAAAACAACCTGCTGGAGCACCCGCATTATACGCGCCCTGCCGAATTTGAAGGCAAAACTATCCCGCAAGTTCTTACCTCCGGCAATCATGGCAAGGTAGATAAATGGCGGCATGAAAAATCCGTTGAACTGACCAGAACAAGACGACCTGATTTATTGGGAGATGACTAATGCTACTCGACACACCTCTCTGCGATTTTGGCTGGAAAGCACCGGATTTTACGCTTAAAGACCCTAATGGCAAAAGCTTCACCATGTCGGAGCATTTGGGTGAAAACGGCCTGCTCATCACTTTCATCTGCAATCACTGCCCATACGTGGTAGCCATCGCAGAACGTCTGGCGCAAGATGCAAGCGACTTGATGAGTGAAGGCATAAACGTGCTGGCTGTCATGTCCAATGATTATCAATATGTACCAGCCGACAGCCCAGAAAACATGAAGAAATTCGCCCGGCGTTACGACTTCAAATTCCCCTATCTGGTCGATGAAACCCAAGAAGTAGGCAAAGCCTACGTTGCAGTTTGCACACCGGACTTCTTTGGCCTCAATAAAGAAGGCGAACTCCAATACCGAGGCCGCCTCGACAGTGCAGGCATTGGAGACCCATCTGACAGAACTCGTGAACTGGTCAACGCCATGAGGCAAATCGCAGAAACAGGCTATGGACCGCAAGAGCAAATGGCGAGCATGGGGTGTTCGATTAAGTGGCGATAGTGGGTTGATGGCTATTTTGACCCAATGTAGACATGAGAATTTAGATGATGAACGTCTGGTGTGCGGAGAGGTTGTGTGAAAACTCCAATACACCATCAGATATGATATAATTCTTTGAGATTGAATCGACAAGCATCTTTCCAAGACAATAATTTTATTATTCTATTTATCATATATACAATATCAAAACCCTCGGAATTCCATCCTGTAATAACATCTGGTTTTATTTTTTCCCAGAATTTCAATATAGCGTCAAGCATTTTTTCTTCTGTATTGAAGCCTAATACTTTCGTATCTGTCCTATCACATTTATACTCACCCCATTTTTTTAAATAAAAGAAGTAATATACCCCATTATAAAATATATTACAGATAGTTATGGGTTGATCTGCTTCCTTTATGTTAGGAAACCCATCTTCACATTCTGTTTCTATATCTATATAAAACGTTCTTAGTAGATTAAAATCATAATTTATATTGTTTGGGTATTTTTCTTCTATGTAATTTTGGGTGAAATTTTCCATACCGTAGATGTTGAAGTTCTGGACATCACTATAACGTTCAATGTAATCTCTGGTTTCTTTAATATTACCAGTATAAATTGGTTCTAAATTTACATCATCTAAAGTTTTAAATTCGGTTTTTTTATTTGTTGTAACATATAATTTTGGGTTGTAGTTTTGTGAACTTTCAAAAAATTGGATACCATTTTCATA
>CALFBM010000204.1 GCA_937951645.1 uncultured Rhizobiaceae group bacterium | reverse complement strand
GTTTTTTATTATCTGAATTTCAGACACCATAATTATGCATACAAAAAAAGCGCTACTGGAAAACCTATCCAGAGCGCTTTTTGTTTATAAATTAAAGACTTAAACTTATCTGGGTGCCATTCTGATAGCGCCATCCAAACGTATTGTCTCACCATTTAACATTGGATTTTCACAGATAGACAGTGCAAGCTTTGCGTATTCTTCAGGCTCTCCAAGACGAGATGGAAATGGAACCATGGCGCCCAACGCATCCTGCACTTCTTGCGGCATGCCTTTCACCATCGGCGTTCCGAAAATACCAGGCGCAATGGTCATGACCCGCACCCCATTACGGGATAAGTCCCGCGCCATGGGCAAGGTCATACCGGCTACAGCAGCCTTGGATGAACCATAGGCAATTTGCCCGATCTGACCATCGAATGCTGCAACAGAGGCCGTATTGATAATCACACCACGTTCACCATCCCCGGTAATCGGGTCTTGAGCACACATGCCAGCTGCTGACTGACTTGCCACATTAAACGTACCAATCAAATTCACACCAATGATCTTGGCAAAAAGTGCCGCATCATGTGGATTGCCATCACGGTCAACTGTTTTTGCTGCAGGTGCAATACCTGCACAATTCACACAGATTCTTTCCTGGCCATTTGCAGCACGAACAATCTTAAATCCTTCGGCTACAGAAACACTGTCCGACACATCAACCCTGGCAAAAACGCCACCAAGGTCGTGAGCCACCTTTTGACCTGCTTCCTCATTAACATCAAAAATGCCAACTTTAACACCTTGAGAGGCAAGCGCTCTAGCGGTTCCTTCACCAAGACCAGAGCCACCGCCTGTTATAACAGCTGAGATTAAGTTATTAAGTTCCATGCTTACGGCCTTTCAATTGCAATTGCTGTGCCTTCACCGCCACCAATACAGATGGCAGCAAGCCCACGTTTTTTATCGTGTGTCTCAAGCGCATTCAAAAGCGTCACGATAATACGTGCGCCAGAGGCACCAATTGGATGGCCTAGTGCACAAGCACCACCATGAACATTAACAACATCCCGATCCAAACCAAACTCATGCATAAACGCCATCGGCACAACAGCAAAAGCTTCATTGACTTCCCAAAGATCTACATCGTCTTTTGACCAGCCAACCTTTTCCATCAGTTTTTTTGCAGCAGGAACAGGCGCAGTTGTAAACCAGCCTGGCTCATGCGCATGGCTTGCATGACCATGAATGATCGCTCGAACTTCCAAACCTTTGCGTTCAGCTACACTTTCACGCGTTAGCACAAGCGCTGCTGCACCATCTGAAATCGACGAAGCATTTGCAGCGGTAACCGTTCCACCGTCATGCTTGAACGCAGGCTTTAACTGGGGAATTTTATCAGGTCGGGCATTGCGGGGCTGTTCATCAGCCGCAATTTCAACCTCACCCTTGCGAGTTGAAAATGAAACTGCAGCTATCTCGTTGGAAAAATTGCCTTTTTCTTCCGCATTTTTGGCATTCTCAAGCGACTTCAGTGCATAAGCGTCCTGCATTTCACGGGTAAATTGAAACTTCTCGGCACAATCTTCTGCAAAATGCCCCATCAACTTGCCCTTGTCATAGGCATCTTCGAGACCATCTAGGAACATATGATCAATCACCTGACCATGGCCAAGACGTGCACCACCACGCATTTTATCGAGCAAATATGGTGCATTGGTCATACTCTCCATACCACCAGCTACAATAATATCACCGTTTTCTGCCTTGAGCTGATCATAGGCAACCATGGTACATTTCATGCCAGAGCCACACATCTTGTTAAGTGTGGTTGAAGGAACACCTTGATCAAGCCCCGCGTGAAAGCTTGCCTGACGTGCAGGCGCCTGACCCTGACCTGCAGGAAGTACATTCCCCATAATCACTTCATCAACCTTGGAAGCATCAAGTCCTGCATCTTCAACAGCTGCCTTAATCGCAGCTCCTCCCAATTGCGAAGCGGTCAAGGAAGAAAACTCCCCCTGGAACCCTGCCATTGGCGTGCGCTTTGCACCTGCAATTACAATTCTATCGCTCATGGTATTTCTCCTTATCCGGTAATTAATATCGCCCGGAAGTCGTTCACATTGGTTCCTGTAGGCCCTGGTATAAACAAGGCTTCAATTTTTTCAAACGCTGTCCACGCATCATTGTTTTGCAAATATGCAACAGGATCAAGCCCAGCCCCCCGTATTAGACCAGCGGTATCGCCATTTACAAAGGCACCTGCATTATCTTCACTCCCATCAATACCATCAGTATCGGCACAAAGGACATGAATTCCTTTCTCACCCGCAATCTCAATTGCCATCGACAACAAGAATTCAGTATTGCGCCCACCCTTGCCATTGCCTCTGAGCGTCACAGTCGTCTCCCCTCCTGAAAGCAGAAGCACCGGTTTTTTAAAGGGGCGATCACGCAGCAAAATTTCCTTGGAAATTGCAGCCTGGGTTCGCGCCGCCTCCCTCGCTTCACCTTCAATCGCATCTGATAGTATATACATGTCGATACCGGCTTCTAGTGCAAGGCTTTGTGCAGCTTCCAAGGACTTTGATGCAGAAGCAAATATATAATGTTCTGCTTTAGCCAGTTTCTCATCATCAGGCAGCGGCGCATTCGCCGCCTCAGAATTAATATGCATCATCACAGCTTGCGGCAATTGCATTTCATATTGTGAGATAATGGCAAGCGCATCATCGCGCGTTCCATGGTCAGCAACCGTCGGCCCGGAAGCAATATATTGCGGATGGTCACCTGGAATATCTGAGACAAGCAGAGATACCGCTTTTGCCGGATATGCAGCCTTTGCAAGCCTCCCCCCTTTGATGCGGGACATATGCTTACGCACTGTATTCATTGCAGAAATTGGAGCACCTGATGCAAGTAAAGCTTCATTAACAGCTATTTCATCTGCAAGTGTAAGACCTTCTGGCGGACAAGGTAAAAGCGACGAACCACCGCCAGAAACAAGCGCAACAACAAGATCATCCTCAGTCAAATTTGAAACTGCATTAATCAATCGCTTGGAACCCGCAAGCCCTGCTTCATCAGGCACAGGGTGAGCAGCTTCAAGCACTTCAAAATTCTTGCACTCACATGCATATCCGTACCGCGTAACAATTACCCCTTCAAGCGGTGTTCCTCGCTCGCGCGCCCATGCCTCTTCAAACGCCTTACCCATCTGCGAAGACGCCTTGCCAGCACCAACGACAATGGTTCGCCCATGAGGCGCCATTGGCAGGTAATCTGATATGATTTTGGCAGGGTCAGCAGCATCAACAGCTGCATGAAAAAGCGTTGTTAAAAATCTGTTCGGATCATCTGAAATACTCATGTGCTTTTGATATGCTTGACAAACAGACAGGTCAAGACAAAGGATAAATGCATTTAATTCTTGGCACATCATATTATGGATTGAACCAAACATACTCTTCCTCTAATCCAGAACAAGAAGAGGAGTTCATGTGGAACGCAAATCCAAAATAGACGCAACAGGTGCAATTATCCTGATTATCTTCATGGCAGTGCTTGGTCTAAATCAGGTCGGTATTAAAATTGTCAATGACGGCATGGCACCCATTTTTCAGGCTGGTCTGCGTTCACTTGCTGCCGGCGTTTTAATTCTGATCTACTGTCTCTGGCGAGGCATTAAAATTAATATGAGAAAACCTGTTCTCATTCCAGGCATTGCGATTGGGATTTGCTTTGCAGTGGAATTCGCCCTGCTCTTTCAAGCCATTCAATATACAACCGTCGCACGCGCTTCCGTTCTGTTCTACACCATGCCCTTTTGGGTAGCGATTGGCGCTCATTTTCTTATTCCCGGAGAGTGCTTGAATGGGACT
>CALFBM010000203.1 GCA_937951645.1 uncultured Rhizobiaceae group bacterium | reverse complement strand
TGTGAACTGGGGCGGCGCCTTCTTTGAACCTTTGAACTGGTTGACCATCTCGCACTCAGTCACTTCAATTTCGCCAATAGAAATTGGAAAACCAAGTTCTTCAGGCACGAATTCAACATCGACTGTGCCTAATCTTATTTCGCCTGCGAAGGGGTGATTTCTCGCATATCCTCTTTGGGTTGAATAACCAAGGGATAATAAAAACCCTTCATCACTACGCGCTAGGTTCTGTAATCTAAGATCGCGGTCTGCGGGAAAACAAAGCGGGTTGCGGGTCAAATCATCAGGTTCATTTTTATCGCTGATATCAGATGGCGGCTCCATCAAGCCTTCGTCTGATAAAAGATCCAGAACATGCGGTACATTAAAGTCCTCATCATTGACTTCAACTTCTTTAGCAGGTTCAAGGTCGCCCATCTCGCCTTCAAGAAGCCGATGTGTGTAATCAAAGGTGGGTCCGAGAATTTGACCGCCAGGCAAATCTTTGTAAGTAGCAGAAATGCGGCGTTGAATTTCCATCCTGGCTGTGTCAATCGGTTGGCTATAACCAAAGCGCGGCAAAGTGGTTCTACTTGCGCGAACCAGAAAAATCGCCTCTATCAGATCGCCACGCGCCTGTTTGATTGCTAGAGCCGCAAGGGGTCTATCGTAAAGTGAGCCTTCCGTCATGACACGGTCAACTGCAAGTGTCATTTGCTCTGCAATTTGTTTAGTTGTAATTTCAGGAACTTTGTTATTGCCCCGACGTTTTTCCGCAAGTAGTTTATGCGCATTTTCAATGGCCTTTTCGCCACCTTTGACCGCAACATACATTAAACGAACTCCATAATCTGAACTGAACGTGGCAATGCTGCTACTGTTTCATCTGTTGCTAAAATGACATCAAGACCAAGTGGGAAACGTGCGTTATTTCGCTTCAGCCAAAGCCAAATACTGTCATCCAAACCATCCACTCTAAGATGATTGGTAGATTTAATGCCTGGTCCTGAAAGAATAAGCCCACGCCCATTATAAATATTGTCGACCTGTATAATGAGTGTGGTTGATGCGTCAGGATAATCTGATGTTCCAATAGGAAATTCATCCAACAAATTGATATCTACGGTAGAAGAAAATACTGCAAACATTGCTTGGCTCTTATCTTCCGTTAGTTTTGCAGAGCAATGAAAACGAAGAAAGTATCTAGCCAGTTCAGTATTTACATGTTCGTCCAGCCAAACAGGCGTCTCATGATCAGCAAGCGTGAGAAGAGACAGCATTGCGCCTTTGTTTAGATTAGCCATACTGTCTAATTCTACGGGCAAATTATGGATTGTGCCGGGGCGTGCCATAGCGTCTAGTAATATTCTGAATGAAGCAGAGGCTTCTATTGGCTCATCTTCAAATCCTGATGCGATTGCTAAACTCATGATTAATCCTCTCCCCGCACAACAGTGAAAAAATCTACTTTGGTGGCAGCAACTTTCGCACGTTTTTTTCTGCGTTGCTCTTCTGCACTATGTTTGAGAGGCTCAATGATTTTCCCAAACAGTTCCGGATGGCTCGACATATCCTGAAGGGCTGCATCAATCTCCGCTGCAATTTTTGCATGTTTATGATTTCTGCCAAGAATGTAAGCATGGCCTATATGACCGTCCTCATTGGTAACCGAGCACCGGGTTATTGTGGCTTCACCCGTATTAAAGGGCGCGCCTGACCCACCAATACGTCCACGCACCATTAGCAAGCCTGTTTCCGGTTTGCGCAAGAATTTTGATGAATAATTGGATTGAACAACAGACCACAATTTTTCAAGTGTAGGAAAATGAGCCTTTGCCAAAATCGACATCCAGCTCTGGCGTTCAGATTTTAAAGTGTCTTCAAGAATCATAATTCCAACTCCTGAAAATCTTTTGCAGAAGCTAGATGACAGTCATATGACAAATCCAGATTTAGAAAATTTTGAGTGCACTTTTAAGCTTAGGCTGGCTATAAGGCAGGATAAAAGCTCATCATTCACAGGATGGTTGTATTTAATCCAAAAGTGAAAGAATATCTGAACCTTGAGAGCTACCCAACTCTATTCAAGGCAAACCGCTTGTTAATGCAATCCGAGCAGCTTCTTGTCTAAATTCTTCTGTGTGTTTCTTCGCCATGATAATTCTCCTTGATGGCTAATAGCCCATTCAAGGATGCGGAATTAAACCGTGACAAGTCCAAGTCCAATACTGGGACGGCCTTATTCTATTCCTGACAGATGGGCGCATTGAGATTGACAACAACACCGTTGAACGCACGATCCGACCTATTGCGTTAAGTCGAAAAAACGCATTATTCGCAGGTCATGAAACAGGCGCACAAAACTGGGCAATGCTGGCTTCTCTAATAGAGACTTGTAAACTCAACAATGTTGAACCGCATAGCTATATTTGTGGCGTCTTAACTGCAATCGTCAACGGTCATAAACAAAGTCATATCAAAAAACTACTGCCGTGGAACTTCATAAAATAAGTGAGGGCAAAAAACTGCTTACATTGTATGTACATATCCAATGACAGCATTGAGCCTATTCCGTTGAAAAAGTCTTTTGCACCACAAGGCCCTCGTAATCGGAGACGATCAAGCTTCAAGATACGTTTGAGATGTGCAAACGACATCTCCACCTTTTTGCGCAGCTTGCATGAGATCGCGTAATCGATTGTCTTTGTGATATTGCGTGCGATATCTCTTGATGGCTCATAGATTGACCGTGTTACTTTGCGCTGCGGTTCTCTTGGTGTGCATACAGATTTCAATCCGCAAGTATCACAATCCGTTTTCTTGGCGCGGTAGCGCATGGTGTTGTCTTTATCGGCGCCAGAGCGAGGCGTTTTATACGCACGTCTGAACTGCCGGAGTTTCTTACCACCTGGGCATGTATAGGAATCATCATCCGCATCATAGATAAAATCAGCACGTTCAAACGTTCCATCCTTACGACCGGATTTGTCGATCACCGGGATATGCGGAGCTATGCCGCGTTGTTGTGCCAGCCAGTCCAGCATGGGAGCAGAGCCATATGCCGTATCTGCAATCAGACGTTCAGGATGTAAGTTGAACTTATCCGCAATGCGATCAATCATCGTGCGAGCAGCACCTACTTCTGCTTGCCTGACTGATCGCGTGGCTTCAACATCAAGGATGACAGCATTGTCGGTATCAATCATGTAGTTGGCTGAATAAGCAAAGTAGGCTGGACCCTTGCGCGCAGCTGTCCATTGTGAAGCTGGGTCAGAATGGGAAGTGAACTTAGGTTGAACGGTTGTTGCCGCACCAAAAGCCGCATCATCCAGCGTTGCGAGATATTCACGGACTGCACGTAGAGCCTCTGCTGGATTGATCACTTCTGGCTTCCATTCCTCCTTCGAAGTGGAGTTCTGACGATTGGTGTCGGCTTCAATCAGGCTGGCATCCACAGCAAACCGCTGCCCACTGACAAGACCTTCTTCGATGCAGCGTGTAACCACACTTTCAAATAACTGTCGGAACAAATCACTTTCACGGAAACGACCATGCCTATTCTTTGAGAAGGTCGAATGATCTGGAACAGCATCACCCAGATCAAGACGACAGAACCAGCGATAGGCAAGATTGAGGTGAACTTCTTCGCACAACCGCCGTTCAGATCGAATGCCCATGATATACCCAACCAACAGCATTCTAATCAACAGTTCAGGATCAATCGACGGTCTGCCGATATCACTATAAAACGGCACCAGATACTTACGGATATCATTAAGATCAACAAATCGATCCACCGACCGCAAGAAATGATCAGCCGGAACATGGTCTTCCAGACAAAACTCGTAAAACAATGCTGAATGAAACTCTTTCTTTGAACCCATCATCGCATTCAATCTCCCAAATCAATAGGAAAACTGAATCAATTAAAACCGGCTAATTCATGACGCCTTTTTCAACGGAATATGCCAGAAACAGACATTGGTAGAATTGGCAGCTAAAAGCCATTCACTGTCCAACGGTTTCAAATTCAGCGAACCCAATGCCATTTATGTCTGCAGCAACTATTGCCTGCTTAAATTGGTCAGTGACCCACACAGAATTAAAACGAGCCCTTGAATCAACCCAAATATGGTTGCCATGAACTTGCTCCAAATTTACAACAAAACTGCCACCCTCATATTTCCACATTCCAATTTTTTCATTAAATAATGCAGTTGAATGTTCTCTATCTATTGCATCAATACGATTGCATGGATTAAACCAATAAAAATTGGCGGCATGGGTATTGTCTTCCCAAAAAATTTCTACTGGGTGAAATTGATGCCTATTAGATTCCAAATTTTCTATTATTTCTTTCAATTTAGAACTAATAAAATACCAATCATGTGTTTTTTGCAGATCATTCAACTCATGCTTATTTCCTACCCACCGTAGTTTTGTAGGAAGGCTTGATAAATCCACAGGTATTCCTTGATAACCAAAACTTTCTTCTATCCAAGTTCCATCACTCTGCTTCGCGGCTTTCATAACAGGATGAAACTCATACCCAATTGGAACAACTTTTTTAAAGTCACCATCTAACAACTCTTTCACACAACGCTGCTTATCTCCAAGGTCATCAAAAATTGTATAAACGCTCATATAACTCTCCAAGTTCTGTACTTAAATACGAAGAAGGATAAGCTTCCGTTAAATTATTTTTGCAAATGTCCGCTTTGGGTCTATTCCGTTGAAAAAGTCGCCAGTCCGAATTTTGGCGCAAAATTTTAGAAATGTATTTCTATTCTAATTCAGAAGCAGAATCAGTTTCTCTAAATTTGCATTTTCAGAAATCCAATTCTACAAAATTACCCACCAAAGATAGATAGT
>CALFBM010000202.1 GCA_937951645.1 uncultured Rhizobiaceae group bacterium | reverse complement strand
TGCCCGACGTATTACGTAAATATTTTTGAAAAGCTTTATTTATCATTATAATTCCCTGTAAATTATTAATTTGACACTTTGGAATGATTTTTTTTGTTTTTCCAAATACAATTCTTGAATAATTTTTACCCTAGGAATTTTAAAAATTTTGTAAGAGATATAATTAATAAATATTTTATTATTTAGTTAAAAACGGCTTTCTAATACTGCTCTCAAGCCCTATGTGTTCATAGTTTTCTAAAAACCAGAACAACAAAGGGGAAAAATCCAATTTTTTCAATTATTTATGACGTAACAAGCACTTCCACCCAGCAATCAGGCTTCATAATACAAAAATGCGTCACTTAACTATTTGTTAATGTTAGAAACAAAACATAGTTAGAAAATATTTGTTCTTTTAAACAGGGTTTGGTCTATGGAAACCTGGCGTTGACATCATAATTTCAAGCTCTGCATCGTTCATCTCTGCTTCTATTTTACCAAACAATGGTGTTGATAAATAGCGTTCGCCAGTGTCGGGTAGCATAGCAAGGACAGTTGAACCTTTTGGCGCTTGTTTGCAGACTTCTAGCGCCGTTGCGAAAGTGGCACCACAGGATATACCGCAGAAAATACCCTCCTGAGTTGCCAGGTCGCGAGCTGCTTTTATTGCGTCTGCACCACTTACTTTTTTAACTTCATGAATAAAATCCATTGAGACCGCATCGCCTGTAATCTTTGGGATAAAATCAGGACTCCAGCCCTGAATTGGGTGTGGATTGAAACTTGGATGAGTTGATGCAGCAGAGCCATCTTCATTGCGATCTTGTGCAATACCACTTGAAAGCATGGCTGCATCTTCTGGTTCACTGACAATGATTTTTGTTTCTGGACGCTCTTTTGTCAACACGCGACCAACCCCGTTCAGTGTACCGCCCGTACCAAATCCTGTAACCCAATAATCAAGTGTTTCACCATCGAAATCTCTTAAAATTTCTTGCGCAGTTGTGCGCTCATGCATGTCTGGATTTGCTTCAGTCTCAAACTGACGGGTTAAAAACCAGCCATTTTTTTCAGCAAGCTCCTTTGCCTTATTGACCATGCCGGTACCTTTTTCCTTGGCAGGTGTCAGCACCACTTTTGCACCCAGAAAGCGCATCAGCTTGCGGCGTTCAACAGAAAAACTTTCTGCCATGCAAATCACCAAGGGATACCCCTTTTGCGCGCACACCATGGCAAGTCCAATACCTGTATTGCCGCTGGTTGCTTCCACAACAGTTTGACCAGGCTTCAATTCACCAGAATTTTCTGCTGCTTCAATCACCCCAAGCGCCAACCGGTCTTTCACCGAGCCGAGTGGATTAAATGCCTCAACTTTCACAAAGAGATTGATCCCGTCTGGTGCAAGCTTGTTGATGCGTACGACTGGCGTGTTACCGACAGTTTCAAGAATGTTCTGGTATTTGGACATGGCATTATCCCTTAATATGGTTGCAAATTAATCGAGCTTAAAAACCAGTATATCACGCGACATCCTTAAGACCACGACCTTCAAGAAGCGCATCTATTTCTGGCATTTTACCGCGAAACTCAACATAAAGCTCTGCAGGGTCGCGACTCCCACCTGCTGAATAAATATTCTCAAGAAGACGGCCAGCCGTTTCCTTGTCAAAAACGTCTCCAGCTTCCTTGAAAGCTTCAAACGCATCAGCGTCCATGACTTCAGACCACATATAGGAGTAATAACCTGCGGAGTATCCATCACCTGAAAATACATGCCCAAAATGTGGTGTGCGATGGCGCATGTTAATTTCTTCCGGCATTCCAATTTTTGTGAGAATATCTTTTTCTACTTTATCAATATCCTGCGCATCTTTAGCTGGCATGGTGTGAAGCTCTAGGTCGACCAATGCTGATGAAGTATATTCAACAGTTGCGAAACCCTGATTGAAAGTGCTGGCGGCTTTTAACTTTGAAATCAGCTCATCAGGCATTGCTTCGCCTGTTTTGTAATGAATTGCATATTCGGAAAGAATTTGCTCCTCATCCAGCCAATGCTCATAAAGCTGGCTTGGCAGTTCGACAAAATCCCGGGCGACTGATGTGCCTGAGATGCTCGGGTAAGTGACATTTGACAGCATGCCGTGGAGCGCATGACCAAATTCGTGAAATAATGTATGCGCGTCATCAAAAGTCAGTAGACTTGTTTCACCTTCAGGAGCTTTTGCAAAATTCATAACGTTGACAATAATTGGTGCTATGTCACCTTTCAGTTTCTCTTGCGAACGGAAAGCACTCATCCATGCCCCTGATCGTTTTGATGTGCGTGCAAAATAGTCACCTATAAAAATTGCTACGTGTTCACCATCGCTGTTTTTTACTTCAAATGTTCGAACATCCTTATGATACTTTGGAATATCATTGCGCTCTTTGAAGGTTAATCCAAAAAGACGTCCGGCTGTATCAAATGCTGCTTCGATCATTTTATCCAATTGCAGATAAGGCTTGATTTCGGCTTCATCGAGATCATGTTCTGCGCTACGGACCTTTTCAGAATAATAACGCCAATCCCAAGGAGCAATGTTAAAATTAGCACCTTGCATGTTTGCAAGTTGTTGTAATTTCTTTGCTTCCTCGCTTGCCCGTTTTTTGGCAGGTTTCCAGACTTTCATTAATAAATCGCGAACTGCATCAGGCGTTTTTGCCATTTGATCATCCACTTTGAAATCAGCAAATGTTTTGAACCCAAGCAGGTTGGCGCGTTCTTCCCGAAGCCTTAATGTATCAGCAATAATTTTTCTGTTGTCTGTTTTACCGCCATTTTCACCTCTGGAAATCCAGGCCTTATAGGCAATTTCGCGCAAATCACGCCGCGTTGAGAATTGCAGAAAGGG
>CALFBM010000201.1 GCA_937951645.1 uncultured Rhizobiaceae group bacterium | reverse complement strand
TGGCATCCCAAAAGAGCATTTTCACCTATTCCTGAAAGAGTGTGAATGGAGGTTCAATTACAGGCCAGTTGCAAACCTCTGTAAAGTATTGGAAAGATGGTGGTTCAAGTAAAAACGAAACCCTTATCTATGTCAGCCCCTATTTTTTATCGGAAACTTTAATTTTAATCCTCAAGCTGAATTCAAGCTATAAAATATAGGTAACTAAAAAGTCCATAAGTTTGAAATAGATATATAGTACTAGCATAGAACCAAGGTCCGCTCTTCCAAATAAAATAGTGACCGGTAAAATTATCCAACGACTGCTTTACCCAGTAGTTACCATTTCTTCAAATTGTCATTTGGTCACTATGGGTCATTACCAGCCCTTAAGAGCTGTTTAGATTTTTCATTTTTCAAAGACTGTTACAAACACTAAACCATAAAACCTCTAATCATCCAGCGGCACGGTATAATTCAACCCCAATCTTCCACCGTCTGCATATATTGTTTGACCGGTGACATAGCTTGCGTCGTTGGAAGCTAGAAAGGCTGCTATGCTGGCGATTTCTGATGGGTCGCCAATTCTGCGCATTGGGGTGCGAGACAGGACGCGTGCCTGTGCTTCCGGGTCGTTGGCGACGCTTTCCAGCATTTTTGTCATGATGGAACCTGGGCCAATTGCATTTACTCTGATGCCGTATTTGGCAAGGGAGAGTGAGGCCACTTTTGTGAGCTGATTTACCCCGCCCTTGGAAATCGAGTAGGGTACCTGGTTGGCGATTGCAAAAACTGCATTGACCGAAGACATGTTGATAATGCTTCCCGGTTCACCTCCTGCTTCCACATGCTCAACCATATGTTTGGCTGCTGCTTGTGAACAAAGGAATGAACCTTTCAGATTAACCGACATGACATGGTCAAATTCCTCTTCTGAAATATCCAGAAAATCACCGCCAGAAACAATGCCTGCATTATTCACCAGCACATCTATATGGCCGTATTCATCAATTGCACCTGCAATCAGGTTATGAACATCAAGGCGTTCTGCAACGTTGCAGTGAACATATGAGACCGTACCGATTTTGCGCAAGGTCTGCTTGGCTTTTTCGCCCGCTTTATTATCAATGTCGGCGATGATCACTTTTGCTTTTTCGCGTAAAAACCGCTCGGCAATGGCATAGCCAATGCCTTGTGATCCACCTGTGATAATGGCAACCTTGTTTTCAAGTGTCATGCGTTTACGCTTTCTGTTGGTCCAATACTTCCTTGATTTCATCCAGTATAGCAGGATCATCAATTGTTGCAGGCATTTTCCACTCCAGACCGTCTGCAATTTTTTGCATGGTTGAGCGCAGGATTTTACCGGAGCGGGTTTTGGGCAGGCGCTTGACGACAAGGGCTTGTTTGAAGGCTGCAACAGGGCCGATTTTTTCGCGAACCAGCGTTACAACCTCTTTTTTGATTTCATCAAGATCGCGATTAACACCGGCATTTAAAACCAGAAACCCGCAAGGGCTTTGACCTTTCATATCATCGGCAATACCAACAACAGCGCATTCGGCAACATCCTTGTGAGCGGCTACGACTTCTTCCATGCCACCTGTTGAAAGCCTGTGACCTGCAACATTAATGATGTCATCTGTGCGAGCCATGATAAACAGATAGCCGTCTTCATCTATAAAGCCTGCGTCTGCTGTTTGATAATAGCCCGGGAATTCTTCCAGATAAGCACTTTTAAAACGTTCTTCTGCATTCCATAATGTCGGAAGGCAACCAGGCGGCAAAGGCATTTTGACAACAATATTTCCAAGTTCTCCTGAAGGTAATGAATTGCCTTCATCATCCAGAACATCCATGGCATAGCCTGGCATTGGAACGGTAGGGGAGCCATATTTAACAGGAAGCTGACCCAGTCCCATTGGATTGCCGGCGATGGTCCAGCCTGTTTCTGTCTGCCACCAATGGTCAATTACTGGAACGCCAAGTTTGTCTTCTGCCCAATGGATTGTGTCCGGATCAGCGCGTTCACCTGCAAGAAACAGGTTTCTGAATTTTGAAAGATCATATTTCCTGATGAACTCTCCTTCAGGGTCTTGGCCCTTGATAGCTCTAAAGGCAGTTGGTGCTGTGAAAAGCGTTTCGACATTATGCTCGGAAATCACGCGCCAGAATGTACCTGCATCAGGTGTGCCAACAGGTTTGCCTTCAAACAGGATTGATGTAGCACCTTGCAGGAGTGGTGCATAAACAATGTATGAATGTCCTACTACCCAGCCAACATCGGATGCTGCCCAGTAAACTTCGCCCGGGTCAACATCGTAAATGGCCTTCATGGTCCATTTAAGCGCAACCATATGGCCGCCATTATCGCGGATGACACCTTTGGGTTGGCCTGTCGTGCCTGAGGTATAAAGGACATACAGAGGGTCAGTTGCAAGGACAGGTTCGCAAGGCAGTGTGTCTGCCTGTTCACGCGCTTTTGCCATTTCAACGTCGTAATCAAAATCACGACCTTTGATTAATTCGCAGGCCTGTTGCTCACGCTGAAGAACCAATGTTGCCTTTGGTTTGTGGGAGGCCAATTCAATGGCTTCATCCAGCAAGGGTTTGTAGGAAACAATGCGATTTGGCTCAATTCCGCAGCCGGCAGAGATTATGAATTTGGGTGTCGAGTCATCAATACGCGTTGCCAGTTCCGCTGCTGCAAAACCACCAAAGACCACGGAATGAACTGCACCAATACGTGCGCAGGCAAGCATTGCAATTGCAGCTTCAGGAATCATTGGCATGTAGATGATAACGCGGTCACCCTTGCCAATGCCGTGGCTCTTCATGACATTGCCAAGTGCCTGTGTTTCAATCAGCAGGTCACGGTAAGTAAGTGTTTTTTTGCTGTTTGTGATGGGGCTGTCATAAATGATTGCTGCCTGGTCTGCACGACCGTTTTCAACATGACGATCTACACAATTATAGCATGTGTTGCAGGTAGCCCCGGTGAACCAGCGCCCATAAACGCCTTCACTTGCATCAAAGATCTTTTCAGCTGGAGAAAACCAGTCAATTTCCTTTGCGGCTTCAGCCCAAAAGCCTTCAGGGTCGTTCTGCCAGTTTTGATAAACTTCAGCATATTTTGATGTCATGTGTGTTCCCTCCAGCCATGTGTTTCATGGCAATCTTTTCTTGTGAGAACTCTAAGCAAAAAACAGCTTAGAAGTCTATTGCAACCATAGTTTACCGGTTTTGCAAATCGGCAATGTAATCAGATAATTCTTCTGCCCATTCTTCATAACCTTTGGATGAAGCGTGAAAACCATCTTCAGAGAAGTTTTCACGAACGGGTTGCCATTTGGCAATCGGGTATAATGCCCCGCGTTCAAAGCAGAGTTCATTGCCCATTTTTTTTATGATGCGGGAACGGATGCCGATGATCTTGTTCAGCGGTGAGGGCAGTAGCGGGATTTTTTCAATATCAATCAACCCTGACCAAATGACCTTTGCGCCCGGGAATTTTGCATTGAGTGCGTAAAGCAATCCGCCGAACTCTTTCTTGAAGCGGCGGGCCGTATGGAAGTTCTTTGAGTCATTTGTACCAATATTGATGATGATATAATCGTATGTTGCCTGTTCAAGATGAGGCACGATCAAATCTCTGAGTTCGCCTGCTGTTGCTGAATTGTTACCACAAGTTCTTGTTGTAACAGGACGCCCTGTTTTCCTGGCCAGCATATGTGGTGTTCTGCCTGCAACGCATTCCTTGAAATCCGGAACGCCTACGCCCGCAGCAGAAGAGTCACCCATAAACAGCAGGTTTAATGGCTTGCCCTTGCCCTTGATTTTAACAAACGGAATCTGCTCAGGCGGTGCCATGCGCATGGATTGGCTACGTACGCGCAGACCCTGATAGATGTAAACTGGCAGTGCCAACCATGAGAAGAGTATTTCAGAAGGTGTAATCATAATCGCAGTGTAATAATGACTTTTACGTAACGGTCAATAAAATTTAACTTATTTTTTCAGCCTGAATTTTTCATGACACCCACTGCAGCTTTTTGCAACAAGTTGGAACTGCGCTTTAATTTCACTTGTATCGGTAACATTTGTAGCAATCTCTGCAAGTTTTTTGGAATCTTGCTCAAGCTTGTTTGCAATGGCAATAAACTCATTCCAATCACTCCAGATAACAGGCAGCGCTTCACTTGGGTTTTCTGTTGATCCGTCAGGAAAAAGCTCCGGGATTTCACCGGCATGTTTTTGTATGATCAAGGCTGCTTCAGAAAGTACTTTTTCATCAAGCGTTTCACTTCTCATCATGGTTCCAATGATCTTCATGTTTGTGGCAATATCACTCATTCCATCCATGCGCTGTTTTACAACCCCTTGAGCGCCCGAATGTGCGAAGGCTATTGCGCTGGAGGCAAGAGTTGAAAACAAAATAAGTGTCTTTAAGCTTGGCAGGTTTTTCATATTGATTATTCTTTGAATAGGAAGGTGGGAAAATAATGATTAATGGCAGGCTTTGCCCAAAGCCTTTAGGCGCCAATAATTATAAGGAAGCGGGGTAATAAATCCGGCAAACAACATAAAGGGTATTACCCACCATGTCAGTATTGCGCCGCCTGTCAGAAAAACATCAACCGTGTTCATTGCAACTTCCATCGAAATCATGGAAATCAGGGACATGCCAATTGCTGTGTTGAAGGCAAGTTTCAAGGCCATTTGACGCGACAGGATAAGGGTTTCCAGTGCTATGGATGTGAGCAATCCATTGACAATTGCAAGCGACATGATTGCAAGTGTTGGCCATGGGATGCCAGTCAGTTGAAAGAACAGGATTGTTCCAAAATCACCAATGGAACACCCGAGAAGACACCAAAAGGTGTTGATGGAAGCGCGGTTCCAGGTGTGTTTGCAACTCCAGCTTATCCCGCCGATGGATTGTAGTATTGCAGACATCTTGATGCTTTCTATTGACTAAGGACATACACTTTGTAATGCTTCCACCAACTGGAAGGTCAAGAAGGTGTTTCATGAATATAGGTGCTGTTTCAAAAGCTGCAGATTTGCCAACCAAAACGGTACGTTATTATGCGGATATTGGATTGGTCGTACCCAGTGCGCGATCAGAAAACGGCTACCGCGTTTATGATGAATCAGAAGTTTGCAAGCTTGTCTTTGTGCGTCGGGCAAGAAGTTTCGGCTTTTCAGTCGATGAGTGTCGTGAACTGCTTGGGCTGTATGAAGACCATGGCCGTTCCAGCAGGGATGTTAAAAAAATTACTCTCCAGCGGATAGATGAAATTGAGCAAAAAATGAAAGAGCTTAAATCTTTGCACAAAGAACTGACGCATCTGGCAAGCTCATGCCAAGGTGATGACAGGCCGAATTGTCCTATATTGAGCGGATTGTCTGAATAGGAGGAAAGCCGTCATTAACGGAGTTTGAATTGTCTGTTCAACCAGAAATATATCTCAATGCCAGGAATAATTTCCATATGGCAGATAAACTTGTAAATTCATGCTCTGGTCCAATGATTGAATTATCCAGATGAATACCTGGTAATTGAGCGGTTTGAGCCTTCGCAACCAGGCAAGTATCGTGATAGATATTTTAGAATGAAAATCAGTATGATGCTTATTCGGGATCCCCAGAGTGCAGCAATTTAAATTATCAAATCTAAATTATACAAATGATATATACTTTAGAAATAAAATGTTTCCATTCCTTATGGGAGTGTTGATAGTCTCCATTGGTAGTGGCGCGACTGCGCTTTACATTATAGCAGCAGTTTACCTGATATTCCTGAACCCAAAAATGAGTTTTAAAACTTTATTGTCTGAAGTTATCAGGCTTCATAAACAGCTTCCCATACTGCTGCTTATTCCGGTTTTTGTTATAACCCTGTTTTTGTTTTCAGTGACCAGAAGTAATTTCAATGATTTGATTGGAACATTGGCATCTCATGTTCAGCTTTTGCTTATAACACCGATGGCGATTGGCATAACTGCAATCAGTAAAATTGAAAACTCTACTGACCTGTTTGTAAAAGGATTAAGAACAGGGATTTTAATCATCCTCCCGGTAAGCATCATTCAACTTGTTGTTTTGAATTTGCGACCCGAAGGAGGGTCTGGTAATGCATTGGTCTTCGCATTTGTTCTGGCGTTGGCAGGTGCGCTTAGTTTGATGCAGGATAAAGATGCTTCAAAGTCACCGTTATGGATTGTTTATGGTGCAGCAGCTTGTGCTTTTTTCATGGTACTTATAAGCTTTTCCAGAGCGCCAATAGTTATTTCGTTTATATTTCTGATTTTCTTCGTATTTTATTTCGCGAAAAAAGCGATCAACCTAAAACATTACATTTTGGGTGTCTTGTTTTCTGCGACGTTATTGCTGGTTAGCCTGTTTTATATATCCAATACCAGTCTTGGAAAATCCTATCTCGAAAAGCGTATACTGGCGCCTATAGAAGATATCATCAATGGAGAGGTGAAAGATAGTTCATTTAAAATACGGCTTGATTTACAAATTACCGGTTTTTATGCATTTATTGAAAATCCACTTACAGGATATGGATTGCCAAATACCGTTGAAGCAGCCAATGCTGTTTCTGAAACTGTGTTAGCGCGTAAAACTGACTATGAATTTTCTCACCTCCATAATGATTATCTCACTTATGCGGTTGCTGGTGGTGCTTTTACCTTTTTACAATTCCTGCTGATTATTTTTAGCCCAATTTTAATATCAAGAAAGGTAATATCAAAGCCTGCTTCTGCACATATGCTCTGGTTCAGTTTATTTATAAGCATCAGCTTTGCGAGTATAGCTTTGACAAATGTAGTCCTGGGACATGATATTATGTCTACATTCTTTTCCATGTGCTTTGTATTGATTTTGATTGACTTTATCAAAAGGTCCAAAGGTTTCGGACTTAATAAATAGAATGGAAATACCAGTCGTGCCTTATGATTGGAATCGCCAGATCTTTTGTCATTTTTCAATATGCTTCTAAACAGCGCTCAGGTGGGCACGTGTCTCCAGATAAGCTGATGTATCCGGAGTTGCGCCCATCATTGTTTTTCGCCAGATTTCTTGTTCAGCGTTTATCAAACCAAGTTCCCAAACACATGCGATTACAGGTCTTGTCGTGGTATCGATTGGGCTTTTTTCATCCCAAAGTTGGCGGTGAATATGCTGGCAGAGTACTGATCCTTGAACCCACCAATGGGCAAGAACCGAGATGCCAAGTTCTCCTGGATGAATAATTACAAACCCCAAGCCATTGTTATAACCTTCCACTGCGACTATTTCGGGTACTTCATTGATCACAAATGATCTTGCTTGCGAGACTAATTGTTTATCGATTTTTTTTCCGTTAGCCACGATCCCGTAAACCTTAAATGCGAGACCTTCCATCTGCCACAACCCCAAGTTGGAAACATCGCGCGGACGATATATCTCGGTAATGCCAGCACTCATTTATACATCTCGTTTATTTTTCAACTGCCAAACGCTTGCCTAGTGTTACATTTTTGCTGGCGGCGTCCTGAATTGCTTCAGCCGTTTGATGGTTAGCTTTATTGGATGCTGTACCGATTACAAACTCGTAACTGTCTGGAATATTTTCTGCTTCTGACAATTTTAAACGGAAACGCTTGGCGATTAAATGGATATCTTCTGTTTTTATGTAAGGGGTAATTACTGCAAACCTTTTTACGTCAATTCGGGCAACTATGTCATAATCACGAGCCGTAGTTACCAAAGTATCACCAATTTCTTTCAAGATGTCGTTGGGAATTTCGTCTTGGCCAGTTATCTCAATAAAAAATAATCCCATTTTTTGACTTGCCAAATTAAATTCAGTCAAATAGCTGCTTAACGTTTTTTGAAAAAACAGACTGTTATATCTTCCAGTGATAGTGTCCGTATAATCATCATGGTGTGTTGCTTCAATTGTTAACTCGAGTAATTCTTTTTCGCGTTGCCGTTTGGCATAATCTGGCCTTAAAATTACAATGGAATAAAACAATCCACCTATCATGATTGCAACAGTGGATAATAATAAACTGTCATTCAGAGTAAGTTGGGCAAATGTCGAAAGCGCATCATCCTGTTTTTGTGCAAATCCAACATACCAATTATAAAATACCAGCACTGCGCCGCTGGCGAATAGCCAAGTATTTATAATTACCATGTAATTTTTTTGTTTGTCGATAGTGCGACGTTTCATAATAACACTTCCTGTTATGATTAAGCCATTGATTTTCAAAAGCTTTTATATATTATCTTTTAAGTTGTTGCCTAAGTTTAAAATCTGTATGAGATAAGGGGCATACATATGATCCAAGGCGTTGTAAGCTTATAGGAAATTTTGGTATTTTTTTCCTTAATCAAATTAAACTATTTGGAAAAATCAAATTCTTTCTTAACAATAGTTTAAAGAACCTCACCAGTTACCACAGCACTTGCCCAGGCCCATTGGAAATTATAACCGCCTAGCCAGCCTGTTACGTCTACTGCCTCACCGATTGCATATAGGCCTTTTACCTTTTGGCTTTCCATTGTTTTGGACGAAAGTTCATCGGTGGAAATCCCGCCTAAGGTGACTTCTGCCTTGGCGAAACCTTCTGTGCCGGTGGGGTGGAATTTCCAGTTGGCCAGCATTTGTTCTGCTTGTGCAAGTTGCGTGTTTTTACAATTACCGAGGTCTTTGTTGTTTTCGACTGGCAGCTTGTTGCATAAAACTTCTGCCAGGCGGTCTGGTAGTTGTTGGGCAATTGCGGTTGCAAAATTGATGTTGGGGCGATCTTCTTTTAATGTGTTCAGCCAGCCTTGTTTTTGCTCGGGGATAAAGTTGATTGAGACAGCTTCACCATGTTTCCAGTAAGATGAAATTTGTAGAATTGCGGGGCCTGATAGTCCCTTGTAGGTGAAGAGGGAGGCCTCCTGAAATTGCGTCTTGCCGCACTTTGCAATTGTGTCCGTCGCTATACCTGAAAGTTCTGTAAAGAGCGCTTCATCCTTGCCAAGAGTGAAAGGCACAAGGGCAGGCTTTGGTTCTACAACCTTCATTCTGAATTGCCGTGCCAGCTCATAGGCAAAACCTGTCGCACCCATTTTGGGAATGGATGGCCCACCCGTTGCAATGACAAGTGAATTTGATTGGTAAATTCCGTTGTTGGTTTCTACCGTATAAATACCATGTGCGTGTGTGACGTTCGTTATCTGTCTGCCGAGTTTTAAGTCAACCTTGCCTTTTTCGCATTCATCCAAAAGCATGGAGACGATTTGTTTGGCGGAGACATCGCAAAAGAGTTGCCCCAGTGTTTTTTCATGCCAGGCAATGTTGTAGCGGTCTACCAGTTTGATGAAGTCTTGCGGCTTGTATCTGGCGAGTGCTGACTTTGCAAAGTGCGGGTTTTTACTGAGGTAATTCTTGTGTGTGGTTTTTGAGTTGGTAAAATTACACCGCCCGCCACCAGAGATTAGAATTTTCTTGCCAGGTTGATCTGCATGATCAAGCAGAAGGATCTTGCGCTTTCGCTGTCCTGCAGTGGCGGCGCACATTAACCCGGCTCCGCCAGCGCCGAGGATGATTGCGTCGTATGTTTGTGGCTGTTTCATAATATGGTCATCCCCGGGCTTGACCCGAGGATCCAGAAAATAAAATCACTTCAGGACTGGATCCTCGCCTCCAGGGCGAGGATGACGATCGTTTCGTTTAGCCGTTTTCAGCTGCCTTTGACCAGGTGCCAAGTGCTGCCATGCCGTTCATTTTTGCGCGATGTGCGAAAGCGGCTTGTGCTGCGGGCACATTTTCTGATTTGCCTACCCATGCTTGCAAGGCAGCGGCCTGAAGCGCGCGGCCATAAGAGAAGGTAAGTTTCCATGGCATGTCATAGCTTGCGTTCATTGCAGCAAGGTGTGCTGTTGCATCTTCGTCTGACTGGCCGCCAGACAGAAATGCAATACCAGGCACAAGCGATGGAACGCAAGACTTAAGACATTTAATCGTTTTTTCTGCAACTTCTTCAACGCTTGCCTTTGAACCTGAAGATTGACCAGGGACGATCATGTTTGGTTTTAAAACCATGCCTTCAAGATTTACGCCTGCATCAAACAATTCGTTGAATTGTGTTTTTAATGCCCATTCGGTTACTTCAAAACAACGGCCAATGTCATGCTTTGAATGCTCGCCGTCCATCAGAACTTCCGGTTCCACGATTGGAACAATGCCGGCTTCCTGACAAAGTGCAGCGTAGCGGGCAAGCGCGTGAGCATTTGCCTTGATGCAGTTCCATGATGGTGTTGTTTCCGTGATGGTGATAACGGCGCGCCATTTTGCAAAGCGTGCGCCTTGTTCATAATAACCTGCCAAACGGCCACGAAGACCATCAAGACCTTCTGTTACTTTTTCAACACCAGCATTTGTTAAATCTTGTGCGCCCTTATCAACCTTGATGCCCGGTACTGCGCCTGCAGCGCGGATAAGGTCTACCAAGGGTGTGCCATCGGCTGCTTTTTGACCCAATGTTTCTTCAAAAAGAATAACACCAGAGATGTGGTTTTTCATGGCTTCTTCAGCGCGGAAAAGCATTTCGCGATAGTCGCGCCTGTTTTCTTCTGTGCATTCCACATTGATTGAATCAAAGCGCTTTTTGATTGTTCCTGTGCTTTCGTCAGCAGCCAAAATGCCCTGACCTTCAGCCACCATTGCTGTTGCGATATCCTCGAGACGTTCGCTCATTCATTTTCTCCTGAGATAGATTTGATGCGTCATAACAGAAGGCGACCGATTTTTGAATAATGTAATTCATAAAATAGTACTAAATTGTATGTTAATGCCCAATTTTTTGCGTATAATATCGAGATATGGCGCTTTTTCGGGAAAACTTAAATGTTGAATGAACTTCAAAGCCAGTCCTTCATGCGCAACCCTGCACCCAAGCTTGCTGAATTAAGACAAAAAGCACCGCTCGTTCAATTCAAAATTCCTATCCTGGGAAAGGTTTGGATAACAACAAACCAGGCAGCAACCGTTCATGTTTTCAAAAATCATGAAAATTTTACAGTTCGTAAAAATAATGGAAAAGTCGTTGGAATTTCGTGGTGGATGCCGAAACTTCTTACAAGGTTGACTGCAAACATGCTCTCGGCTGATGAGCCGGAACACAAACGACTGAGAGGCATTGTTGACCAGGCATTTCACAGACATGCTGTCCTAACACTTGAGGATGATATTACAGCTCTTGCGAAACAATATGCGGAAGGTTTGTTTACCAGTGAAGAACCTGTTGATTTAATCACCGGCTTTGCCAGAAAATTACCACTTGCCGTTATTTGCAGGCTTTTGGGATTACCACGTAAAGACTGGCCCAGGTTTGCAAAATGGGCACAAGGAATTACGACCGTGAAAGGCCCTGTCTCATTTTTTCTGGCAATTAACAAACTCAAGCCCCTGACTAAGTATATTGAAAACCGTATTGTCCATGAGCGGCAATACGGAGGTGACGGGCTTATTCATGAGTTGGTTCATTTAAACAGTGATGAGGGACAACTAAGTGATGATGAACTTGTCGCGATGGTATTTCTGCTTTTGCTGGCAGGGCACGAAACTACAACGCATTTGATTTCTGGCGGTGTGCTTGCCTTGTTGCAACATCCCAAACAACTGCAATCACTGCAAGATGACTGGTCAAAACTTGATCTGGCCGTGGAAGAATGCCTTCGTTTTGTCAGCCCTGTTCAAACAGGAAAACCGCGTTACGTGCGTGAAGCCTGTGAAGTGGAGGGTGTGCAGCTTGCGGCGGGTGATTTGATTATGCCAATGATTTTAGCTGCTAATTTTGATCCTGCCGTTTTTAAAAATGCAGATCAATTTGACATTACACGCAAACCCAACAGGCACATTGAATTTGGCTCAGGCATTCATTTTTGTTTGGGGCATCAATTGGCAAGACTGGAAATGAAGGCTGTCATCAGGATATTGTTTGAGCAATATCCCGACCTTCGACTTGGTATTCGTGATGAAGAGATTAAATGGAATGAGCGCTTTGGGCTTCGTACGCTCAAAACACTTCCCGTAAAATCTACTTCTTGAGAACAGAAACGCCCGGCAAGTCTTTGCCTTCCATCCACTCTAAAAACGCACCGCCTGCTGTTGAAACATAGGTGAAGTCTTTGGATGCGTCTGCATGATTAAGGGCTGCTACTGTATCGCCACCACCGCCTACAGAAACAAGTTTGCCCTCACGCGTTTGCTTTGCAGCAGCCTTTGCAACCAGAACCGTTGCAATGTCAAAAGGTTCAATTTCAAACGCACCAAGCGGGCCATTCCATATAAGCGTTTTGGAGGTTTCAATTTTTGATATGATGTAATTGACTGTAGCTTGTCCTGCATCAAGGATCATTTGATCAACTGGGCACTGCGTAACTGCGATGTTCATATTGGCTGCATTTGCCGCAAAATCACCTGCGACCACAACATCTTCCGGCAGGATAATTTCGCAGTTTTCCTGTTCAGCCTTTGCAAGAATTTCACGAGCAGTATCACCCAAATCATGTTCACAAAGTGATTTGCCAACATCAATGCCTTGTGCGGCAAGGAATGTATTTGCCATGCTACCGCCAATTACAAGACGGTCAACCTTGGTCACAAGATTGCTTAGGAGGTCGAGCTTGGTTGAAACCTTTGCGCCGCCAACAATTGCAATAACAGGGCGCTCCGGGTCGCCAAGGCCAGCTTCAAGTGCTTCAAGTTCAGCTTGCATGGTGCGTCCGGCAACAGCTTCCATGTGGCGTGCCAACCCTTCAGTGGAAGCGTGGGCACGATGACTTGCCGAAAAAGCATCTGAAACAAATAAATCGCCGTTTTTTGCCAACCCGGCTACGAAGGCATCATCGTTTTTCTCTTCACCTTCATGGAAGCGTGTATTTTCAAGTAGCGTTACATCACCATCATGCATGACAGAAATTGCAGCCTCTGCCATTGGGCCAATGCAATCTGTGGAAAATGAAACAGGTTTGCCAATCATGTCCGAGAGTGTTGGGACAACTGATGCCAATGACATTTCAGGATTAATCCTGCCTTTGGGACGTCCGAAGTGTGCAAGTAAAATTACCTTTCCGCCTTTTTCAGAAATCTCGCCAATGGTTGGCAAAATGCGAAGAATGCGTGTTGCGTCAGTGACCTCACCATTGGCCATTGGCAAGTTGAGGTCCACTCGAACCAATACACGTTTGCCTGAAACTTCGACATCATCAAGGGTTTTGAAACTGGTCATAAAAGAGCTCTCTTACTGATAGGTGTTTGTTGCATCCTACTTACCAGAAGATGCAATCTTCTCAAGTAATTAGAAGCAAACTTAATCATTGGTTAACCATAAATTTTATAAATTGCCTTCAAAATATAGGGGCAAATCATGATTCGAAATACACTTATTTCTACTGTATTGTTTTTGGCGGTTACAAGTTGTGCTAAAAATAAGGATATTACAAATACACAAACATATACACCGGCGCAGTTTGAAGTATCGGATGTATACGTGAATATGGCTGATGGTATCGAAAATTCAAACCGTATTCGTGCATTCATGAAAAATGCAGGCATCAATACTGCCAATGTTTATAATTATACAATGGTTTCTGCTGATACCGGTTATCCGCTTGAAATTGAGGTAAATGAAGTCAGTTATCGTAATCCGGATGCACTCGCTGCCTCTGATAAGGGTACCTATATCAAATTTACAGCGACATTGCGTGAAGAGGCTTCCGGCGAAGTGTTCAGGAGCCTTCCTGTAACCTATTACCACGCCTGGACAGGAACGCTTACGAGCTCTGAGGCAAAGCAAGACGCAGAAAAGAACATGATTGAGATTTCGATTAAAAATGCCTTTTCAAAGCTCTATGGAATGGAAAATATACCACAAAATATTCAAACGCATTTTGATGTAAATGATATTTTTGCTGATCCAAATACAGTTGTAGTCAGACTTGATGCAGAAGAAGTGGCAGAAATATCAACTTCAGAAGCCACCGTTGCGAATACTTCTGCAGGTAATAAGCCGACTGTAATCAAATGTGCAGTTTGCTAGTTTGTATCTAACTCTAGCGTTCCCCGGGCGGAATGTCTTTCGCCTGATTGCCGAATTCAACCAGTTCTTCTTGTGTGTATTTTGTATAGTGACGTTTGTTGCCTGCGGGCTGATGTTGAATGCTTGTGTCTGCGCGGCGTTCTGTTGAGGGGCGCGTAGGGCGAGGCACAAAGCC
>CALFBM010000200.1 GCA_937951645.1 uncultured Rhizobiaceae group bacterium | reverse complement strand
CCCTTTGATTTTAGCAAAGACTTGGCGGCGCTACAGTAGCCACAAAACTTGCGAGTATATAAGACAACTTCAGACATGCTATTTTCCTATTAGATATTTCAATAGCTATATAGGTCTCAAACAGCGTGTGTTTCAACCTTTGCGAACACTAACACGTTAATTTGACTGGCACCTCCTCGTTTCAATGCTCGCGTAGCAGCTTTTGCTGTGGCACCAGTTGTATAAACGTCATCAATAAGCAGTATACGCTTTTCCTTGAGATTTATTTTCATCTCTTGCGGAACAGCAAACGCGCCCGATACATTTCTTGCCCGTTCACTTTCACTCAGACCAACTTGCTGTCTTGTCGGTTTTCTTCGGATTAAAATCTCCGGCAGAAATTCCTTACCATTTAACTTTGCCAAACGGTGCCCAAGCTCGCCGGCTTGATTAAACCTTCGCTTTCTTAATCTTGAAGGGTGCAAAGGCACAGGAATGATGGCATCAGTTTCATCAATTATCTCTTGACCTGAAACATTCATCCAGTTTGCAACCCAACGCAAAAGGTCTGCCCGGTCTGAATATTTGATAGAGGACACGAGCTTCCGGGCCAAGTCATCATAAAGTAAAACTGTTCTCAGTTTATCAAATGGAGGTGGATTAGCGATGGCTTCAGCACTTAAAAAACCGTCTCCCATATCAATTGAAAATTGTGAGCCCATCACAGGGCAATGCGGTTTGGTTACAAATCTTAATTGCCCCCAACACTGAGGGCAACATCCACCTTGGCAGTCAACAAACCGATCGCATGTAAGGCAAGTGCTGGGCACCAGTAATTCCGGCACTTGACTTGCAAGGTTACGAAGTTTTTTGACAACATCAAATGTCTTGCTGGATATTTCCATTCAAGCAGACTATTTGATGTTTATGGAAAATACGAGTCCACCCAAATTATTTAGTACCAAGCGCCGGGAAGCAATCGAAAGGCGCGCAATTAACATTGCACAAAAGGACGCTGACTTCCTTGTAAAAGAGGCAGCAATGATGATGGCAGACAGGTTAGATGCTACAAATCGTGAGTTTGATATAGCAATTGATATGTTTAGCCCGTTCGAAAATATGTTGGACTTGTTAAAAACATCTACAAAAACAAGGCAGATCTTTAAATTTGCAGGCAAGGCAATTAATAATCAAAATACACATCAAAGAGATCAAATTCCGACAATAACCGGCACACGTGAAGAAATCTCACTCAAACCAAAATCAGTACATTTAATTACATCAGTTTTTGGTCTTCATTGGTCAAATGATCTGCCCGGCACATTGGTACAGATACAAAATGCTCTGGTAGAAGATGGATTGTTTCTTGCGGCCCTGCCCGGCGACAGAACACTCATGGAATTGCGCGATAGTATGTTAACTGCAGAAAGCATGATCAACGGAAATGCTACTTTGCGAATAGACCCCTTTGGTGAAGTTAGACAAATTGGCAGTCTACTGCAACGAACAGGCTTTGCTCTACCCGTCGTGGATACAGAATTATTGACTGTACGCTACTCATCCTTAAAAAAGTTAATCACTGATCTTAGAGCCATGGGTGCAACCAGCTGTTTGAATAGCAATACGCATTTTGGACCAAGAGACTTATTTGAAAGAACGGAAGAGGTTTATCGCGATCGGTATCAGGATGCAGATGGGAAAATTCGGGCTACATTTGAAATAGTTTTCTTGTCAGGATGGTCGCCACATATTTCTCAGCAAAAACCACTAAAACGGGGCAGCGCCAAAAACAAATTATCAGATTTTCTATGACAGTTCGCTTATCAGCGATTACAAATTAGATATTACTTCCCTGCACCGACAATAGACGTTTCTATAAAATTATAAAGATTTTCCGTTTCGTCACCAAAATCATTCAAAGCAACAATTATAACAACACCAATTAGAGATGCAATAAGACCATATTCGATAGCAGTAGCACCTGCTTCATCCTTTAAAAATCTTATTACCGTAGCCATACTGCTATTTCCTCATAAAATGTATAAGCAATTTATTCCAAAGGTTTAAAAAGCTGGTTAAATAACACAGTTAAGAGACGGATAATTAGTATTCTTGCAATTGAAGAATATTACTGCATCGAAAAAATGTTAATTTACTCGGCATTATCAAAAATGGTTTTTCTTACCGTATAGCGTTTTGCAGGTTTGTTTACTTCCCCAATCGAGCTTGTTGTCACGGGGTCAACACCATATTGATTTTGATACGCATACTGTTTTGCTGCATTATTTAACATTGGAACACCAACAACTACACCAATAATTACAGCCAGGCTGAATATTAAAGTTGTTTGGACTGCTGTTTCACCAGACTGGTTTGTAGTAAATTTTTTAAGTGTTTTAACTAAGCGGTTATATATCATTTTTCCGTCCCGAAAACTGCTTACAATGCGTTATGCGAAGACATAATGCATCCTGATAATCATTAAAATTACAGTTAATCTATAAAATATCCATTAACGCTGGAATAAAAGGATCATCAGCTGGCGGCATGGGATAATTACGTAATGCATTACCGCGAACCCATTTTAGTTGCTGGTTTTCTTGCCCTACAGGTGTACCCTCCCATTTGCGACAAACAAATAGTGGCATAAGAAGGTGAAACCTTTCATAGGAATAACTCGCAAAAGATAAGGGTGCCAAACAGGTTTCCCATGTTTTAACACCCAATTCTTCATGTAATTCCCTGATGAGAGCTTCTTCCGGCGTCTCACCTGATTCGATCTTGCCACCAGGAAACTCCCATAAACCTGCCATGGATTTGCCTTCAGGACGTTGTGCCAGCAAAACCCGGTTATCTGCGTCCAGTAAGGCACATGCACTAACAAGTAACAAAGGTTTGATTTCACCTGAAGCGCTCATGATTTTATGGGCGCCATGCGGTAGCTGTATCGATAAAGTTCCTCAAACCCAAAGCTTTTGTATAATTCAAAAGCAGGAGTATTTTCGGCAACAACCTGCAGCCATGCATAACGTGCACCTGATTGCACAGCCCACTTCAGCGCGCTTCCCATAAGCGCCTTGGCATGGCCTTGTCGCTGAAAGTCCTCGCCAGTTACCAGGTCAAACACACCAACAAGATCATTGTCATGAACACAACGCACTGCTGCAACATGGTGATCATCCACATTCTTTACAAAAAGCCCACAGGTGGGCTGGATTGATGAAATAACTTCAAAAAGCCCTGGTTTCCCCGTCTTTTCCTCTGATGAAAGATGTAAAAAAGAGTCAACCCAATAACCAATATCTTTCATTGGCACATGGTCAACGTGATGGGATAAATCTGCCGCATTCAAATCCAGCATCATCACAATACTTTCATCGAATCGAATCCATCCGCGATCATCCAGAATATTTTCAAGTTCGGGCGGAGCAAGTGGAGATTGACGAAAGACCAATTCACGCCCGAAACTTTCAAACTTGCGTTTTGCCAGCTCAAGACGCGCATCTATATAAGCATGATCTGAGGGATCAAGCGGGTTGACTGAATTTAATCGCTTGGCGGGATGACCTGCAGTCAGGCGAATTGCCCAAGTGCCGTCATAATGTGTTGATGCTGAAGGGAAGGAACGAAAGCTTACTGCTTCAAGCCGTCTTACTTGTGCCAGTCCAGGCATATAAATTAACTCCGGTAATCACCATTAATGGCTACATATTCTTTTGTCAGATCACAAGTCCAGATTTTTGCATGGCCTTTTCCCAAACCAATATCAACCAGTATATCAATTTCATCCGCTTGCATAATCTGGGAAGCTGCTTCCTCACTGTAATCTGGAACGCGCTCACCATTTTGGGCAACCATTACACCACCAAAGCTTATGGTCAGTAAATCGCGCTCTGCTGGCTCTCCTGCCTTGCCAACAGCCATTACGATACGGCCCCAGTTAGCATCTTCTCCCGCAATTGCCGTTTTGACCAAGGGTGAATTGGCAATAGCCTTGGCAATTTTTCGTGCCGACCCCTTGCTTTTTGCACCAGTTACTTCAATGCAGACCTGCTTGGTAGCACCTTCTCCATCACGTACTAAAAGCATCGAAAGTTCATGCATGACTTCTTGAAGTGCCTTCTTGAAACTCTTCAATCTCTTATCTTTTGCGTTTGAGATTTTACGTCCCTTACCCGCAGACATCAATAATACCGTGTCACTGGTTGAGGTATCACTATCAACAGTAATTGCATTAAACGTTGTTTTGGTGAAACGTGAGAGAAGTCCTTGAAGAACTTTATGGTCAATCGCCAAGTCTGTAACGATAAATGAAAGCATTGTTGCCATATCAGGTGCAATCATGCCTGAACCCTTGGCAATACCGTTGATATGATACGTATTACCATCAACCTCAAAAGCTCTTGTAGAAAGTTTGGGGTAGGTGTCCGTTGTCATAATGGCTTGCGCAGCTTCATGCCACCCATCCGACTTCAAAACAGCATTTGCCATACGAAGCTTCTCATCAAAGCCTGAAGTGTCCAATGGTTCTCCAATGACACCGGTAGAAGCAAGAAATATTGATTTTTCAGAGCAATCTAAAACCCTGGATGCGGCTCTTGCAGATTGTATAGTGGATTCCACTCCTTTTTGACCCGTAAAAGCGTTAGCATTGCCAGAATTGATAACAATTGCTTTTGCCTTGCCTTTTGACAGATGCTTGCGACACCAATCAACAGGTGCCGATGGACATTTAGACTTGGTGAAAACACCCGCAATTTCCGCCGGCTTATCAAAGACAATTAAACACAAGTCCTTTCGTCCTTGGTATTTTATGCCAGCTTCGATACTCGCTAGCATAACACCGTCAAGAATGGGCAGTTCCGGGTATAACTTTGGTGCAAGGGGAGATACTTTTTCAGTCATCTTTACTCTTCAGCCTGGAAATTAGCCTTTAATCTACTGAGACTGTAATTCGTCAAGCTTGGCTTTCAAATCTTCATCTATTATTTCAACTTTAAATTTTGCGCGCGCATCCTGAGTAAGTTTAAAATATTTTTCGCGCGCCAAGGCCTGACGTATTTGACCTTGAACTGCTTCAAAAGTAGGCGGCTGGCTATCACGTTGATCTTCCTTGTAAATTACATGATATCCAAACTGGGATTTCACAGGCTCTTTTGTATAAGCGCCTTTTTCCAGATCAAATACAGCAGTTTCAAATTCCGGAACCATTTGACCACGGCCAAAATAACCAAGATCCCCACCCTGAGGGCCACTTGGACCAGTTGATTTGGTTTTTGCCAATTCAGCAAAATCTGCACCACCATCAAGCTCTACAATGATTGCTTTTGCGTCTTCTTCCTTTTCAACCAAAATATGACGTGCACGCACCTCGGGCTGTATCGGGATACTCTTTACTTCGATATCATAGCGTTTTTTCATCTCTTCTTCTGTAATTACATTTAACGCATTTGATTGAAAATAATTATTATGAAGCGCACGAGCACGATTAAAAGCCATTTGAGCCTTGAAATTTGCCTCATTCGCAAGGCCAGCCTCCTCTGCGGCCAATGCAAGGACCTTAATATCCAGCAATGCATTTAAAATCATGGCACGACGTTGTTCGGCAGGTGCTTTTGCAAATTGCTCCAGCAAATCCACTTCTGCAAGCGCCAATTCGCGATCTGTTACTTCAACCCCGTTAATGCGTGCAATGACATTTTCTTTTGTTTCCTGAGCAAAAGCAGGCATAATTGAAGCACTTGAGAGCGCAATAGCCAAAGTAAAATTACGGGTGATGGCAGGTAGATTAAATTTTGACATACTGGCTCCTATTAGGCCTCAAGGGGTAAAACTGTAAACACTCTATTTAAGAGTAAATTACATACAAACAATGGCAATCGTTGACATCAGTTGATGTCCCTCTTATCTGTCCTTTGTCCGGTCGTCCAGATTCCGTTTGCAAACTTTCGTGTAAACTACTCTTTGAACCTAGTTTTTCAACGGTAAACCGTACATATAAACTTAAAAGCACATCTGATTTTCAGACTGCAAATTATCTTGAGAGGCCGCATGGGCATTTTTGGTGGAATAGCAAGCAAACTTTTTGGATCATCCAACGATCGTGAAATCAAAAAATTCTATCCCAAGGTTGAAGCAATTAATGCCTTGGAACCCGAGATGGAAGCTCTCTCTGATGAACAATTAAAAGCAAAAACGGATGAATTCCGTAAAATGCTTGAAGATGGCAAAACAGTTGAGGACCTTCTGGTACCGGCCTTTGCAGTTGTTCGCGAAGCCTCAAAACGTACGCTTGGCATGCGCCATTTCGACGTTCAGTTAATTGGCGGCATGATATTGCATGGTGGTGATATTGCTGAAATGCGCACAGGCGAGGGCAAAACCCTCATGTCCACCCTTCCCGTCTATTTAAATGCCTTGCCTGCCAAAGGTGCGCATGTCGTTACCGTAAATGATTACCTTGCAGAGCGTGATGCCAAATGGATGAGCGCAATTTATGAATTCCTTGGCATGACAACAGGCATCATCGTGAATGGTATCGAAGATGAAGAACGCCAGGCAGCTTATAATTGTGACATTACCTACGGCACAAATAACGAATTTGGCTTCGATTATCTTCGTGACAACATGAAATTTGATCTTGAAAGCATGGTTCAGAGAGATCATCATTATGCAATCGTCGATGAAGTTGATTCAATCTTGATAGATGAAGCACGTACGCCACTTATTATCTCTGGCCCGCTGGATGATAAAACTGATCTTTATACAACAATTGATGGTTTTATTCCGCAAATCGCAGAAGATGATTATGAGCTTGATGAAAAACAGCGTTCAGTAACTTTCACCGAAGATGGTAATGAAAAACTGGAGCAGAATTTAAAGGCTGCCGGCCTTTTAAAGGGCGAGTCCCTTTATGATATCGACAACGTCACAATCGTTCACCATATCAATAATGCACTAAAAGCCCACAAGCTCTTTACCAAAGACAAGGATTACATTGTTCGTAACAACGAAGTTGTTATCATTGACGAATTCACAGGCCGTATGATGCCCGGGCGTCGTTATGGTGAAGGTCAGCATCAGGCAATTGAAGCAAAAGAAAACGTCACTATACAGCCTGAAAATCAAACGATGGCATCAGTTACGTTCCAGAACTACTTCCGTATGTACGACAAGCTTGCTGGCATGACAGGTACTGCCATGACAGAAGCAGAAGAATTTGGAAACATCTATGGTTTGAATGTTATTGAAGTACCAACCAACCTGCCAGTTGCACGAATTGACGATGACGATGAGGTTTACAGAACAGTTGATGAAAAATTCTTGGCAATCACAGCGCTAATCAACGAGTGTCGTGAACGAAATCAACCTGTTTTGGTTGGCACAACGTCCATTGAAAAGTCGGAAATGCTTGCCGAATTACTTGAAAAGCAGGGATTAAAGGACTTTAAAGTCCTCAACGCACGCCACCACGAACAAGAAGCACAAATCATTGCCGCCGCCGGTGTACCGGGTGCTGTTACAATCGCTACCAACATGGCTGGCAGGGGAACAGACATTCAATTGGGCGGTAATTTCGAAATGCGTGTCGCAGAAGAAATTCCGGAAGATGCAACACCTGCAAAACGCAAAAAAGCAGAAGAAAAGATCAAAACAGAAATCGCCGACGCAAAAGAGGAAGCAAAAGCTGCTGGCGGTCTTTTTGTGATTGCAACAGAACGCCATGAAAGTCGCCGTATTGATAATCAGTTGCGTGGTCGTTCAGGCCGTCAAGGCGACCCTGGTCAATCAAAATTCTTCCTGTCCTTGCAAGATGACCTAATGCGTATTTTTGGCGGGGACCGTATGGATGGCATGCTTCAAAAGCTTGGTCTTAAAGATGGCGAAGCAATTATGCACCCAATGATCAACAAGGCATTGGAAAAAGCACAGAAGAAAGTTGAAGCACGCAACTTCGATATTCGTAAAAACCTTCTCAAATTTGACGATGTCATGAACGACCAGCGGAAAGTTGTTTTTGACCAGCGCAAGGATTTGATGAAAGGCGAAGATTTAAGCGAAACCGTTGAAGATATGCGCCATGAAGTCATTGAGGATATCGTTACAAAACACATCCCTGAAAAAGCTTATCCGGAACAATGGGATACAATTAACCTCCAGCATGAAGTACAAGAAATCCTGAACCTTGAATTGCCGATTGTTAAGTGGGCAAACGAGGACGGTATTGATGAAGAAGCAATCATTGATCGCATCACCGAAGCCTCTGACGAGTTTTCCAAACAGAAATTTGAAGACTTTGGTGAAGACGTTGGTACCTATGTTGAAAAATCAGTGATGCTTCAAACGCTGGATCATTTATGGCGTGAACATTTGGTAGCGCTTGATCATTTACGATCAGTTGTGGGCTTTCGTGGATATGCACAACGCGACCCTCTTCAAGAATACAAGTCTGAAAGTTTTGAACTTTTCCAAAGTATGCTGGCAAACCTTCGCCAGGCAGTAACCGCACAAATGATGCGTGTGGCATTGGTAAGCCAGGAAGAACAAACAGCAGCAGAGCAGGCAGCCTTCATAGAGCAACAAAATCAAAATATGGAATCTGATATTCCTGAAGTTGATGAAGAGACCATCGCAAGTTGGGGCAATGTTGGGCGTAACGCACAATGTCCATGTGGTTCAGGCAAAAAATTCAAACATTGCCATGGCCGATTTGCGTAAAATTTAACTCAAGAATCAGGTTGAACTCTTACAGCCTGTTCCGGGACAGCAACATCCAAGCGCTGTTCAACACCAGATTGCGGCTGTGGCACAGATCCATTTGTGACAGGTTCAGCCTTTGTAACCTCAGAGCTAATTGGATTATACTCTTGCGTTATCACTGGTTGTGCAGGGGTCTCAAGAGCTGTAACGACAGGCTGTGATGCTTCAACCGGCGCAACAACAGGCTGTGGCTTTGGCGGCTCCAATATTGCAAGCTTGCCAATGGTAGGGTTAGCCTTAATTGATAGATCAGTTGTCAAAGGCCTATCTTCCGGCTTTACAAACGGGCTTGTTGCATTTCTCTTTAAAATCTTGTCAAAAATTGCCTGGTCTTTTGATTGCTTTGAATTAAAAGCCAGCGCCAAACTCCGCGACGTTTTGGTAGGCGGACACTCAAGTCGTGAATTAAACCTGTCACCCTCATCCGCAATGCGATTAAACACATAACGTTTCTCACAAACATCCACCTTTGGTTGCTTGTTCGTTACTTCAAAGTGGTCACTGCCTTCTTTGAGCATTTTCCAAAACTCAAACTTTGGGTGATTGACCTTTTTAGCCATGTTTTCAGCTGTCATGCGAAACGGGAAAGCCTGCACCTGAAATGCCTTTTGTCCGCCCTTGAACGCTTCACGCGCCATCGCATAAATTTCCTCGATATATTCATCTGTCATCGAATAACAGCCAGCAGAGGAACAATCCCCATGCACCATTAAATAAGAGCCCGTACGATCATGCGCACGGTCGTAGACATTTGGATATCCAAGATTGAATGAAAGATGATAACTTGAATTGGGATTCATCAATCCCTTGGTAACGTGATAAAACCCTTCAGGAGCCTGACGGTCCCCTTCCTTGTATTTGGGTCCAAGTTTTCCTGACCACTTGCAAATTTCGTAGGAATTCAAAAGTGCATATCGCTTGGTATGATCCTGTTTCCAAACCTCCATTACATTTTCTTCTTTGAAGATACGCAACATGATAGGTGCTCCAAGAGACATGCCCTTGGTTTTCATAATCTTGGTAAGATGAGCAGGCACAGGACGCTCATGCTTTGGGATAGAGCTATCCAAAACACCATTACAGGATGCAAGAAGCATCCCTGCAAATAAAACAGTAATTTTTTTTGAAGCTTTACGTCTCATGAATTTCCATCAAATAACATCTTGCACAAGATGATATAAGCTATATCAATTGACAAGCCGTTACCAAACCCCGGTCACAAAATTGTTAGCTGGTCATTCCATGATCTCCAGCAAAAAATAAAATGATGCAAGTATTTGTTTTTATACGCTTCCTTTCATTCAAATGATCCCATTTGAATGAAAATGATAATGGGGGCAAGAACCATGCAATTTAGGATAAATTACGCCCCATTGCCAAAAATTTGTCTTGGCGTTCACGCTTGATATCTACACCATTCATATTTTCAAATTCTTTCAGGGCATTTGAAATCTGGGATTTGGCTTCACTGAATACTGCTTCATGACCACGATGCGCGCCTCCAAGAGGTTCAGGAATAATTCCATCGATGATTTCCATTTGCAGCAGGTCTTGTGCTGTAATTTTCATGGATGTCGCAATATCTTTTGCGCGCGCGGGGTCGCGCCATAAAATGGAAGCACCTGCCTCTGGTGAAATAACACTATATATTGAATGCTCAAGCATATAAACACGGTTGGCAGAAGCAATTGCAATTGCACCGCCAGAACCACCTTCACCAATAATAACGGAAACCATTGGAACTTCGAGGGTAAGACATTTTTCAGTTGAACGCGCAATCGCCTCAGCTTGTCCTCGCGCTTCTGCACCAAGGCCCGGATATGCCCCTGCAGTATCAACCAGAGAAATCACTGGCAGATTAAAACGCTCAGCCATTTCCATTATACGGATCGCCTTACGATAACCCTCTGGCCTTGCCATACCAAAGTTATGTTTAAGACGTGTTTCTGTGTTCATCCCCTTTTCTTGGCCAATCACAGCAACAGAACGCCCTTCAAAACGTCCAAAACCCGCGAAAATAGCATGATCTTCGCCAAAATAGCGATCCCCTGCCAGCGGAGTAAAGTCTTCAATCATTGCTTTTTGATAATCAATAAAATGAGGACGGTCAGGGTGACGCGCAACCTGCGTCTTTTCCCAGGGGCTGAGTTTGGCGTACAAACTTTCCAGTATTGCAGATGACTTGGTTTCAAGCCTTGCAATATCGTCAACCAAGTCAACAGTTTCATCTTGCTCAGCAAGACCACGAAGCTCTCGAATTTGACCTTCAAGGTCTGCAACAGGCTTCTCAAATTCTAAATAACTTACCATGAAAATCCACACTTACGGGAAGGTTGAATACTTTGCATCCATAAACCAGATGCGAAAGAGATTGGCAACAAATCCTCACAAATTCCTTATGCGTATACTCGTAATTCTGTTCTTTTCACGCTTTAAAACAACAAATCGCTTGTCATAGAACGTAAATGTCTGCTTTTCTTCGGGAATCATCTGTGCTGAATGAATTACAAGCCCTGCAATTGTATTGGCTTCTTCATCAGGCAAATCCCAGTCAAGAGCACGATTTAAATCACGAAGAGGCACTCCCCCTTCTACAATCCAGGAACCATCAGCTTGCGCTTTAACACCTGACACTTCTTCATCATGTTCATCAGCAATTTCACCAACAATCTCTTCCAAGATATCTTCAAGCGTTACTACACCTTCCACCTCGCCATATTCATCAACCACCAGCGCAATATGAGCTTTCTCGCGAAGGAAAGCATTAAGCTGATCTTTAAGCGTGGTTGTTTCAGGAACAAACCAGGGCTTTGAAGCAATTTTCTTGATGTCCAGTGTTTTGGGATCTTTACGCTTTCCAACAAGTGAGCGCAAAATATCTTTCGAGTGAATAACGCCAATAATATTATCATTTTCCCCTTGCCACACTGGAATGCGTGTATATGGGCTGGCCAAAATCTGTTTGATAATTTGTTCAGGAGTATCATCTGCATTGATACTTTCCATATTGGTTCTGTGGATCATCACATCTGATATTTCAAGTTCGTGCAGATCAAGAATACCGCCCAGCCGATCCCGGTCATCCTTGATCACAGACCCGTCGCGATGAAGCATTTCCACAGCACCCCGCAATTCTTCATGAGCTGTTAGCAGATCATCATTCCCTATCGGCGCGCCAGCAAGCTTGAGAATTTTGCGAACCAGCCACCCGACAGCCTTTGCAAGCGGCGCAAAGATAATCACGAGAACTTTTATGACAGGCGCGACCGTTACCGCGAACTTGTCGGCATTTGCAAGCGCTACCGACTTGGGCATAACTTCTGCAAAGATCACAACCAGTATGGTCATGACCAGTGTTGCAATCGCAACACCAGCTTCCCCAAACAACGTTAAAAAGAAACTGGTTGCCAGTGCTGAAGCCAAAATATTGACGATGTTGTTGCCTATGAGCAAGGTACCGATCAACTGTTCCCGGTGCTCAATAAGTTGAGTTACTTTCGCAGCATTTTTGTCACCATTTTTTTCAAGTTGATGCATTCTGGCCCGTGAAGCAGCCGTAAGAGCCGTTTCAGAACCAGAGAAAAAGGCTGATAATGCAATTAAAAGGATGATAGCAAAAAAGATAAACCAAAAAGCAGTCGTCATTTATTCAATTGATCCATTAAAAATCCGGAAACCTCACAAGGAGGTATATCATCAGCAATATAGGACTTCCCAATGCCTTTTGTAAGGATAAACGTTAAAGCACCTCGTTTGACCTTTTTGTCCTGGGCAATAAAGCTCATCAATGTCTCGACAGAAGGTAAAGCACCGGGAATATCGGATATCTCGGTTGGAAGGCCCACCGCCTTCAAATGAGCTTCCACACGTTCAACATCATCCATTGAACAATGGTTAAGGCGGTTGGAAAAACGATGCGCAAGCATCATGCCAATCGCAACACCTTCCCCATGAACCAGCCTTGTACCGTCGTAAGCCGTATATCCTTCAAGAGCATGACCGAATGTATGTCCCAGATTAAGCAAGGCACGTTGACCGGCTTCGGTCTCATCTGCCGCAACAATTTCAGCCTTAGCCTCGCAGGAGGTTTTAATGGCCTTGGCAAGTCCTGCGCCATGGGCAAAAACATCATGGTGATTTTGCTCCAGCCAATTGAAAAAATCCGGGTACTTTATCAGTCCGTATTTGGCGATTTCCGCATAGCCGGCACGAAATTCACGTGGGCTAAGCGTTTTTAAAACATCAAGATCGACAAGAACTTCCGCTGGCTGATGAAATGCTCCGACCAGGTTCTTGCCATGCGAAGAATTAATACCGGTTTTTCCTCCAACAGAAGAATCCACTTGCGCAAGCAATGAAGTTGGAATCTGAACAAACCGCATACCGCGCCGCACAACTGATGCAGCAAAACCTGCCAAATCCCCGACTACACCACCACCAAACGCGATAACCAAGTCATTACGCTCAAGTCTGGTTGCAAGGATGTCATCAACAACTTGTTGAAAAGTGCTCCATGATTTGGATTGCTCGCCAGCGGGTACTTCAATCGTTGAGTGAATAATTTGGCCTTCATCCAGAAAACTTCGCAGGGTCTCTCCATGTGCAGCATTTACATTGGCGTCAGTAATAATAACGCACCGTGCATCTGGTGAAACAGATTTAACGGTCTGTGAGATTTTGGATAAAATTCCATTCCCGATTTTTATCTCATAGGAACGCTCACCTAGGTTCACATTGACCAAACCCTGAATTGCCATGCTCATACTGGAACTTTCAAATATTCATCAAGCGCATCCATCACCACGTTGCGCATTTCAGACTTTGTGCCGCCTTTTGATTCAATATGCAATTCCGCTTTTGCGTAAATTGGCTCACGGATTTCCAAAAGATTAGTCAGAATTTCTTTTGGATTAGCTTTTTTAAGCAATGGCCTTTTGTTAGGCCTGCGGCCAACACGCTCCAATAAAAGCTCTAAATCAGCCTTGAGCCAAACTGATAACCCATATTTTGATATAATATTGCGTGTTGGCTCAGCCATAAAGGCACCACCGCCCAAAGCTAACAAAACCGGGCCGTTTTCAAGAATTCTTTCAATGACTTTTTCTTCAAGGCGACGAAATTCCTCTTCACCGTATTCTTCAAATATATCAGAAACCGCTCTGCCTGCAGCCAATTCAATTTCGGTATCCGCATCAACAAAGGCAAGTCCAAGCCTGCGAGCTACCATTTTGCCAATTGCTGATTTTCCACACCCCATCATGCCAAGAAACACAATGCTGCGGCCATCCAATTGTGATAATATTCTGTTTGTTCGAGACTGTCTTCGGTTTGCCATGGAATGAAATCTGTTCGTTTTGCCCTTTCCATACCATAAGAGCCGTTAGGTCAAGTCCAACAATGCAAGTCTGGACTTGCCATTTGCCATTGGGTTTTACATAAAGGAAATGGATTTAGTGATGGCAGCGGGGAAACATGCCTAGTTTATTTAGATTTTTGGTTTTTATTGGCATCATTGCGGGCATTGTCTATGGCAGCATGTTTGCACTTACTATTTTTGTAGAACCAAACCCAAGGGAGATGAGTGTCAAAATCCCTGCAAAGAAACTTAATCCACAGCAATGAGGGTTTCTCTTGAAAGAATTCCACCTTGTAGAAGCATTTCTGGAAATGATGAGCGCCGAGCGAGGTGCTGCTAAAAATACATTATCAAATTATACCAATACGCTTGAGCGGTATTTAAATTACTTGATGGATGAAAATACCTCGCCAAGCAAAGCGCAGACCACATCAATAGAAAGCTATTTGCGTCATCTCACTGGCGAAGGTCTTTCGCCCTCAACGCAAGCCATGCATTTATCCAGCATAAGACAATTTCATAAATTTCTTTTTGCAGAAGGAATTAGAAAAGACGACCCTTGCAGCACGGTAGACAGCCCAAAGCTTGGCCGCCCTCTACCAAAGATCATGAGCATCGAAGAAGTAGATCAGCTCATTGTATTGGCGGAACAAGAAGCC
>CALFBM010000199.1 GCA_937951645.1 uncultured Rhizobiaceae group bacterium | reverse complement strand
TCTTCGCGTGCGATATTCATTTGGTTGTTTACATCTGCAAAAACGGTTGGGCGAATGTAGCACCCTTTGTTGAAACCTTCCGGCAGGCCTGTTCCGCCACACACAAGGCGGGCACCTTCATCAATGCCAATCTGGATAAGGCGCTGGATGTTATCGTATTGTCTTTTATTGACGACCGGCCCCATGTGATTGCCTTCTTCCATAGGATTGCCGATTTTAATGGCGTTCACGACCTTCTCAACTTTATCGACCATTGTGTCATAGATGCTTTCTTCAACCAACAATCTGGATGGTGCATCGCAGGACTGGCCTGCATTGATGAAGCAATCTGCAATGGCGCATTCTGCAGCATTGTCCAGGTCTGCGTCTGCAAAAATCAGGTTAGGAGATTTGCCACCAAGCTCTAATGCCACGCGTTTTACTGTGTCTGCTGCTGCCTTTGAAATTGCAATGCCTGCGCGTGTTGAACCTGTGAAAGACACCATATGAATATTTGGATGTGTTGAGATTGCTTCACCCACACCAAGACCATCACCGTTCACCATGTTGAAAACACCTGCAGGACAGCCGGCATCATGAATAAGCTCTGCCAGCATGATAGCGGAAAGAGGAGATTCTTCTGAAGGTTTTAAAATCATTGTGCAGCCGGCTGCGAGTGCAGGTGCCACTTTAACGATGATCTGATTAATCGGCCAATTCCAAGGTGTAATCAAGCCACATACACCAACGGGTTCGTCCAGCAAAACAGAACCACCCCGCATGGAAGGACGCTCAAACTTGTGGGCACGAAGCGCTTCCAGGGTTGCTTCCATATGACCATCCCCGCAAGGGGCTTGTGCTTCCTTTGAGAATGTAAGTGAAGTTCCCATTTCCAAAGACATGGCGTGGGCGAATTCATCTGAACGGGTTTTATAGAGTTCGATCATGCGCTCCAGGAGTTTTGCGCGAGTTTCTACATCAGTGTAACCCCAGGTCTCAAAAGCATTGGTTGCTGCGATAACGGCCTTGTCGACGTCAGTTTTTGTACCAAGCGCAATAGTGCCTACAACTTCTTCATTACCTGGATGAATTACATCATAATCGCTTGCACCATTTTCCGGGTCTACCCATTCACCATTTATATAAAATTTCTTGTAATTGTTCATATGCGCCATCCTTGGAGTCGTATGCTAGTATCTGTAACAGCAGAATGGAGTGGTAGTCATCTACTATGATAAAAAATATTGTTTGAAAGCGACAAGATGACAGAGTCAGTTGAAAAACCGCAATCAGATATTGGCCGTGTAAGGCGCGGTGGACGTGGCGCAAGGCGAGAAATTCGTTCGGCTCATGATTTTACAATGCTGCCAGCCTTAAAGCGAAATATCCCGCTAACCGAGCCGATGGATGAAGAGCAGGTTGAGAAAATCGACAAAGCCTCGCTTGATATCCTGGAAGATGTGGGTGTTATCTTTCGCGATGATATTGCCATTGAAGACTGGAAAAAAGCGGGTGCTGATGTGCGTGCTGACGCCAATGGGGATGAGCGTGTGCATTTTGATCGCGACATGATCAGGGAGTTGATTTCATCCATTCCTGAGACGTTTACTTATCACGCGCGTGACCCCAAAAAGAACCTGCCCTTTGGCAAAAGCCATTCAATGTTTGTTCCCATGACAGGTGCGCCTTATCTTCGGGATATGGAGGATGTTCGCCGTGGGCCAACGCTGGATGATCTGACAAATTTCCACAAGCTTTCGCATATGCTGCCAGCTCTTCATTCTTCTGCGCATCATATTGTAGAGCCTATGGACCATGCAATTTCGCACCGTCATTTGCGTATTACATATTCTTCGATGAAACATTCTGACAAGACGTTTATGGGGATGACGACCAGCCCCAAGAATGCTGAAGATGTCATGGATATGTGCGATATTCTTTTTGGTGAAGGATACCTTGATAGCCATCCAGTCGTGACAGGTAATTGTAATGGTAATTCACCACTGGTATGGGATGAGGTTATGCTGGGTGCGATGCGCTCTTTTTGCAAGCGCAATCAACCCGTGCTTTGCTCACCGTTTGTGTTGGGAGGCGCCAATACGCCAGCCTCAACGGCGGCCTGTGTGGCGCAGCTTAATGCAGAGGCTTTATCAGCGCTCGCCTATACGCAGGTGATCAATAAAGGTTGTCCTGCTATTTATGGGCATTACCTATCGACAGTTTCCATGAAATCGGGGGCACCGATGGCAGGTACGCCAGAGATTTCATTAATGAATATGATGATTGGCCAAATGGCGCGTTATTATAAGGTACCATGGCGTACGTCCAATACACTTGGCGGTGCCAAGACCTTTGATGCGCAGGCGGGTTATGAAAGTGCCACAACATTGATGGCCGTTATGATGTCTGGTGCAAATTATATTTGGCATTCGGCAGGCTGGAATGAAGCTGGCATGCACTGCTCCATGGCGAAATTTGTCGTTGATGCAGAACAATGCGCGATGGCTTACCGCATGGCGGAAGGCATTAAGTGGGATGATTTTGATGAGGCGTTAAGTGCGGTTCGTGATGTTGGCCCGGGGGGGCATTATCTGGGACATCCACACACGCAGGAAAATTTCCAACAGGCATTTTTCATGCCTGATTTGTTTGACAATAATTCAATCGAGCAATGGGCTGCTGAAGGCTCTGTTGAGATTAACGAGCGCGCCTTGAAGCAAGTAAAGTCACTGCTGGATGCGTATGTCGAGCCTAAGCTTGATGAAGGCGTGGATGAGGCGTTGCGTGATTATATTGCAAGACGTGAGCGAGAAATACCGGCAATGGATGCCCTTAATCAGGATGATTGATATTGATGATATTCTTCTTAGTGATAAAAAGATAAGCATTACTGTTCAATAGGGTGAGGTTCTTAATTGTTAAAGACTTTCAAATTTTTGATGATAGCCTTTGTATGCGGGCTTGCTTTTTTGTGTACAAGAGTTGCAATTTATTATTTTAGTCAGGAACAAGTTATCTTTCCGGTTCCTGATATTGAGGTTGGTTCAGTAGAAGACACGGATTTTGAACCTGTATCTATTTCGACCAAAGATGGCGAAACATTGTTTGCTCTTCATCATGCTTCTGAAGATTATGAATCCACTATTTTAATATTCCATGGCAATGCGGGTGCAGCAATTAATCAACGCGATAGAGGGCGATTATTTGTGAATGCCGGCTATGGTGTATTGTTGGTAGAATACAGAGGTTATCCTGGTAGCACGGGCATACCTTCGGAGTTGGGCTTTTATGAAGATGCGCAAGCTGCCTATGATTATGTAGTTGGCCAAAAACAACAACCCATAGGCCTTTATGCTCATTCATTGGGAACATCAGTTGCAATAAGGCTTGCCTCAAAACGGGACGTATTTTCTGTCGTGCTTGAATCCCCTTTTGACTCGATTTTGGCTGTTGCCCAAAACCGATTTCCCTGGCTTCCGGTAAGTCCTTTTCTGAAGTATAAATTTGAATCCTATAAATCTTTTGGCAATGTCAAATCACCTGCACTCATTATACATGGTACGGAGGATCAGGTCATACCGATTGAACACAGTAATAAGCTTCTGGAGTTTGCTCCTCCCGGTGTAAAATTTATATCCATAAAAGGGGCAGGGCATAATAATCTTTCAGATTTTGGTTCTGAGAACCTGGCCTTGAAGTTTTTCAACGAAAAATTACCGAACTAGTTTGTTTTCAACATCATACAATCCCATGTTACAAACTGTTGCACTGACTTGTTTGCCAAGTATCAGTAAGGATAGATCTTCTGTTGCATCAGGCTCTATAAACGCATAGGTCAGGTTTTTACCAAGTCTATGTCCCCATTCACTTGAGGTGACTGTGCCGATGACTTTGCCGTTTTGCATTACACTATCACCAGAATGGGCTGGTGTGGTTTTTGTGGCAAGTTCCAGGCAAATTAGTTTGCGGCGAAGGCCATTGGCTTGCATTTTTTCCAAAGCTTGCTTGCCGATAAAATCCTTGTCCATTTTTACGAAGCGGTCGAGGCCAGTTTCATAAGGATTGAATTCTGTGATGATGTCTGACTTCCAGTGTAGATAGCCTTTTTCAAGTCTCATGCTTTCGACTGCTCTCATGCCAAAATAGCCGATACCTTCCTTTTTGCCTGCACTCATGATGAGATCGTGCACCAGAAGAAGTGATGCATTTGGAATGTGCAATTCATAAGCCAGTTCACCTGAGAAGCTGACAGACATGGCGATTACAGGTACCTGGCCAATGTGGATTGTCTTAACTGATAGCCATGGGAAATCTTCTTTGCTTACGTTGTTTCTTGGCGCTGCTTTTGCAAGAACGTCTCTTGATTTTGGTCCTGCCAAAACCAGAATGGTATAATCATTTGTCAGGCTCTTAATCTGTATGTTGCCGTCTTTTGGAAGGTGTTCCTGCAACCAATCCATGTCGTGGTATTCTGAGGCTGCAGCAGAGCCATACCAGATGCGGTCTTCGTCGAGGTTGGCAATTGTTGCTTCGCCCTTGAGGTTGCCATGGTGGTTCAGGAAATAGGTCAGGCCAACTTTGCCAGCTTTGCGCGTTATGCGTGAACACATAATTTTATCCAGCCAGTCATGGGCGCCTTCGCCTGTGATCTCATATCGGTTGAAGCCATTTACCTCTGTCAGGCCAACTTTTGTTTGTACGAGTTCGACTTCTTTTGCGATGAGGTCAAAAACGTTGTTGAAATGGAAGGAATGTTTTTCTTCAAAGTCAGGTGATGGCTTGATGTAATCCATTCGCTCCCATCCATTAACCGTTGCAAATTCTGCACCTGCGTCTTTGAGTGTTGAATAAAGCGGAGTAACCTTGGCCAATCGTCCTGCCGGGCGATGTTCATGCGGCATGTGGAAACGAAACTCGTTTTGATAATCTTCAATGGCCTTTAGGGCTGTATATTCCTGAGTTGCATGTTGTGTGAAGCGGCGCGGATCTATGCACCAGGTGTCATAACAGGCTTCGCCGTGAGCAATGATTTGGGCGAGCAACCAGCCGTGTCCACCACCTTCACCAAGACCGGCCCTGAGGCCAGTAATGCAATAGGCATTGCGCTTGCCGGGGATTTTTCCAACCAGAGGAAGACCATCAGGTGTATAGGTGATTGGGCCGTTGATGACGGATTTAATACCAGCTGTTTCCAGACACGGAATGCGGTGGAACGCGCCTTCCATTACATCGACTACGCGGTCAAGGTCATCCGGGCAAAGAGCGTTTACAAAATTTGGATCAATGCCAGCCAATCCCCAGGTTTTGCAATCCTGTTCGTAGAAACCAATGAGCAGACCCTTCTTTTCTGCGCGTTGGTAAAAGTCTGCTTGCGGGCAGCGAATAAGTGGAGAGCGGAAATCTTCGCCATGGGTGTCAGCTAAAGCCTCAATTTCAGGAAGCGTTTCTGTCAGCATGTATTGGTGTTCCATGCTGGCAACCGGATGTTCTACACTCATCATTTTGCCAACTTCATTACATCTGTAGCCGCCTGCATTAACAACGGATTGGCAATGGATATCGCCTTTGTCCGTATGCACTATCCAGCTGTCATCAGGTTTTTGGGTGAGTGCTGTAACAGGTGTAAAACGATGTACTTCTGCGCCTGCTTTTCTGGCACGTCTTGCCAAGGCCTGACAAAGTTGTGCCGGGTCAATGTCACCGTCAAGCGGATCCCAAAGTGCGCCCAATAATCCATCGGTAGAAATAATTGGGTGGCGGCGTTTACATTCTTCTGCATCAATTAATTCAAACTCAACGCCCATGCCTTTTGCCATGGAGAGAAAGTGGTTGTAGCCGTCCAGATGATCTTGCGTGGTTGCCAGGCGAAGACCACCTGTCGCATGATGGTAGTTGATAGGATAATCGGGGTCTTCGGCCAATTCTTTGTAAAGATTGATCGAATGGGTCTTGAGGCCAACCATGGTTTGGTTTGGCCCAAAATTTGTAACCTGTGCTGCCGAGTGCCAGGTTGTGCCAGAGGTTAGTTCGTCACGCTCCAGCAACATGCAATCCGTGATGCCTTCCTGGGTTAAATGATAAATCGTTGAGCAGCCAGCAATGCCCCCGCCAATAACAACTACGTCGGTTTGTGTTTTCATCGTTAACCTTCCCATTAATGTCATTGAAGCTTGCTGTTGTAGTGGCAAGGCGGTCAATAGAAATATTGGAAAAGCGATCCTAAATTGAAGAAAACAAAATCAATGATTTTGATTTTCCGATGAATTGATAAGCTTTACAGTGTCTTTCAGGAATGGAAGAGTTTTTTCGACGCGTTTTAAAAATATTGTTTCAAGGCTGTTTCTTAAGTGCTTTGAAAATTCAAACGGTATTTCACCCATTGTGTCTCGTCGTGAATATAAGGAGATTGTTCTTGAAAATTTTGGAATTGGGATAGGGCTCGCAAACAGGTTATTATTGGCAGCGCCCAAATAGGCAGAGGCTGTTGTTATTGCCCAGCCGCCGAATTGTTCAACAAGTGCAAAAACTGCTTGTGTGCTGGAACATTCATATTTCTTTGAGGGCGTATTTCTGGTTCTGCGTAATTGAGCTTCAATTTGTCTGCCCATGAGTTGTTCTTGTGAGTATCTTATGAAGGGTAAGTTCAGGAGGTTTTCGATTGAGGCATTTGCTGTGTCAGGAGATGCAGCGACGATAATATAAGGGTCGTGAAGTACCTGATGTTCCTCAATCCAGTCTATTTCTGTTGTGTTATCTGCTGCAATAACCATGTCAAATCCACGGCTTGAAAGAGCTGCATGGTTTTCATGGCTTGCACCACTTTTTATGGTGAAGTTGCATTGGGGAAATTCATTCTGCAAATTATCTATCCAATGGGGGAGAACCTCGCTGTCAAAGTCTTCCATCACCGCCATTCTGATATCCATTTTGGGTGCATGGCTTGCGCTGGACATTTCAGCTTTTGCGATGGTGACTTCATCCAGAATTGATTTCGCTCTGGGTGCAAAAAGCTCACCGGCTGCTGTTAGTTGAAAGCGCCTTGATGAGCGCTCAATCAATCTTGCATCCAATGCTTCTTCTAGATTTGATAATTGTAATGAAACTGCTGAAGCACTTGCGCCCAAGCGCTTTGCTGCTTTTGAAATGGAACGTTCTTCAATCGCCGCAACAAATACCTCAATTGCCCTGAGGGACAGTTTACCACGTGATAATTCTTTCATCGGAATTTCCAAAACTAAAAATCGATTTAACTTAATTATGTTTATATTGCTTGTTCTATTGGCTGCCAAGCGTAATCATTTCAGTCAAATGGGAGGTGTCATGGCAAAGCGGTTACAAAGACAATCTGGAGGACGGGCAGGGCGGATTGCCATGCGGCAGGCGGAAATCCAGCAACATCTGCCAGCGGCACCCGGGCAGGTTGGCGGGCAATACAAACCGCTCGATGATAAAGAACTTCAAGATATTTTAAATGCTGCCTTTGAAATTCTCGAAGACATCGGCATGTCTGAAGTGCCTGATGTTGTGATGAACCAGGCGCTTGCCCAAGGGTGCCATATTAATGAGCTGGGGCGGCTGTCTTATCCACGGTCCTTTGTTGAAGGTATTATTGGGGGTGCCTGCAAGTCTTTCACGCTGCATGGGCGCGATCCAAAGCACGATATTGAAGTAGGTGGCGATAAAGTTTGGTTTGGAACAGGCGGGGCTGCTGTGCAAACGCTTGATCTTGATAATGGTTTATACCGTCCTTCTACAGTAAAAGACCTTTATGACTTTACACGACTTGTAGACAGACTTGAAAACATAAACTGGTTTACGCGCTGCTGTGTGGCGACTGATATTCCTGATAATTTTGATCTTGATATCAATACGGCTTTTGCGCTGGTTAAAGGGACTACAAAGCCAATTGGTACAAGTTTTACAATCGGGGAATATGTACATCCTGCGATTGAGATGTTTGATATGGTTTTGGGTGGCGAAGGCAAGTTTAAAGAGCGACCCTTTTGCAAAGTGCATATTTCACCCGTAATTTCACCGCTTCGTTATGGTGAGGATGCGGTTGATGTCATGTTGGCAGCCCTTGAGCATAATATGCCAATTAATGCGATTATTGCTGCTCAATCAGGGGCAACTGCGCCCGCAACGCCTGCAGGTATGTTGGCGCAGACGACTGCTGAGACTTTGGCCGGATTGATTTTGGTCAATCTGTTTAAGCCCGGTCATCCAACTATTTTTTCCAATTGGCCGTTTGTGCTTGATCTTAGAACGGGTGCGTTTTGCGGATCTGGCGGCGAGATTTCAATCATGAATGCTGCTGCGGCTCAAATTGGAAATCATCTGGGTCTGCCTACAGGTGTTGCTTCTTCAATGGCCGATGCAAAGGCAGTTGATGCCCAGATGGGTGCTGAAAAGGCCTTGTCTGCCTTGGCTTGCGGATTGTCAGGGGCCAACATGATTTATGAAAGTGCGGGTATGATGGCCTCGCTGCTTGGTGTATCCTTTGAGGCTTTTGTTTTAGACAATGAAATGCTTTCAAACATTCATCGTTCCATTCGTGGATTCGAAGTGAACACGGAAACGCTTGGTGTTGATACGATCCGCGAGACGGTCACAACAGGTGAGGGGCATTTTCTGGGGGGTGATCATACGATGGGGGCAATGGAGCGGGATTATTATTATCCAAAACTTGCCAATCGCGATACACCGCGAGAATGGAACGATAGTGGCGCACCGGATGCCTGGGGAGGTGCACGTGACAAAGTGCGCGAGATTTTAAGCCTTGAAACACCTGGTTATGTAAGCGCTGGGGTAGAGGCTGCCATTAGGGCGAAGTGGAATATTCTTCTATAAATGTGATTCTTGCAAAACTGAAAAATTTGAGTTCAACTCGCTTCATGGAGATGAAAATGGAACAGTTGCTTGATCTTGAGAAATATCCTCTTAATTCGCCAGATAGCAGCAAGTATCAAGATCTTGTTGAGCAATGCCGGGCAGGTCTTGAAAACAAGGGCATGTTTAATCTGGATGGATTTGTCAGACCTGAATGTCTTGAGGTGATTGTTTCTGATCTTGCGCCAAAAATGGCATCAGAATCATTTATCCATAAGCGCTTGCACAATATATACTTTAAGAAAAAGGTTGCAGGCTTGCCAGATGACCATCCAGCACTGAAGCAGTTTCAAACCATTAATCGAACCCTTTGTGCTGATCAGATAGCGGATAATCCGGTTCTTGAAATCTATGAGTGGCAACCTTTGATTGATTTTCTTGCCCTTGTTATGGACAAGACCCAATTGCATACGATGTCAGACCCTTTGGCGCGAGCAAATGTCATGGCTTATCAGGAAGGAGAGGCTTTAAACTGGCACTTTGATCGCTCAGAATTTACCACTACGCTTTTG
>CALFBM010000198.1 GCA_937951645.1 uncultured Rhizobiaceae group bacterium | reverse complement strand
AGACGATATCCCATTTTTGAATCCAGCCTGACTGAGCGCAGGATGATTTTTGAACAACCCATTAATGAGCAGTTGGAAGAAAAACGTGGCCTTGTTCAAACTGTAGCAGGGAATGCGTGACCAAAAGCCGGATAATTTTCGGCCATAATAATACAAGTTGAATTGTGTCTGCCTGATAACTAGTGCTAACTAGCGTGACTTTGAGTTTATATTGGGTAGTTCCGTTTATAAGATGGCACTTTTTTTCAAACGTTTTTTACCGGAATTAATCGGTTCTATCAGTATTTTCTTGCTGTTGGCATTTGTGCTGGCTGTTTTATTAAATACTGTTTTACGGTATGCATTTGATGCAGGGTCTGTAAAGTTTGAAGACTTCATCAGCTATTCATTTGCGGTACTTATGATTTTTGGTGTGTTGGTTGCATTTATAAAAAACAAACATGTTCGTGTTAATATGTTTTCTGTGTTTGATGCCAGTTTTTACAAGCAATTAGCTGGTGTTTTAAGCGCCATCCCTTTTATTGTTATTGTCTTTTTATCTGTTCCTGCCATCAGCTTTTCCTGGTCAATTTTTGAAGGCTCGAGAGAGCCTGATGGATTGGGAGGCTTGTTCATTGTCAAGACTCTTTTGCCGATTTCATTTGGGTTTATTGCAGTGTTTCTTTGTTTTGGCAGAAAAGATCACTCGTGATGAGCATTGAAAACCTGCTTTTGATCTTGATGTTTTCAGGCGTTGTTACGGGGATTGTTTGTGGCGCGCGGATATTGATCGTACTTATGCTAGTGCCGATGTTTATTGCTTTTGTAGGGATGATTGCAGGTGCATTTGATGGTGCTTTGTTTTTTGCAATTCCTGAGCGAATTTTTGGTGTTATGACCAACCAGGTTTTATATGCAATCCCGCTTTTTGTTTTGATGGGGAAACTGCTTGAACACTCTGGGCTAGCCGAAAAAATGTTGCTCTCACTTGCAAGCCTATCGCAAAATAAAGGGCGCTCGCTTGCATTGGCTGTGCTTGGAACCAGTGTAATTATTGCCGCGGCTACAGGTATTATAGGCGCCACGATTACCATGCTTGCGGCGATTGCTTTGCCTGCGCTTTTGCGTGCAGGTGTCAGTGAAAGATTATCCTCAGGTCTGATTTGCGCAGCAGGATCCCTTGGGCAACTCATACCTCCTTCTATTGTCTTAATTTTGTTGAGTGATCAAATCTCCAATGCGTGGATTTTAAGTCAACGAGAGTTAGGCAATTTTTCACCAGAGCCGATTTCAGTGCCACATTTGTTTTCAGCAGCCATTTTACCAGGCCTGTTGTTAGCCGGGCTTTATGCTATCTACATCATTTTTGTTTTACGATCTGTAACGCCAAAAGGTGATCAGGATACCATTGAAAAACCAGTAAATTTTTCGGCTAAGGCTGTTATGGTTTTGGGCGTTATTATTTTAGTACCCTTGTCAATTGTATTTGGCTTTGCCACCGCAGGTGAGGCTGCAAGTATTGGTGTTTTGGGCATAGTTCTTTTAATGATGAAGACTGGTAATATGCCTATCTTTAAAAAGGCATTCGCGGAAACCGTCGAGTTAACAGGCGTTATTTTTGGTATTATTATTGCGGCGTCCATTCTTGCGCTGGTTTTCCGTGGACTGGGAGGAGACGAAAGTGTTTCTGCCCTGTTATCCAATATGCCTGGAGATGCAATGGGCGCACTTTTAGTTGTAATGCTGGTTATCTTTTTGCTCGGATTTATTATAGAATTTATCGAGATTACCTATATTGTTATCCCTATTACAGCGCCTGTTCTTTTTGCAATGGGGATTGATCCGATTTGGTTTGCCGTTCTTGTAGCGGTCAACTTGCAAATTTCCTTTCTAACACCTCCCCTTGGTATTGCGCTTTTCTATTTTCAATCTGTTTCAAAAATCAGGGCGGTCACGCTTTATACGGCGATTTTGCCCTTTATCATTTTGCAAATTTTGGCCTTGATGATTATCCTTGGATTTCCCATGATTGCGACATGGTTGCCTTCAATTCTGATTTGACAGTTTTGCAGACGGGTATAAAACTAAATCATGAAGTTTAATAAGGAAATTGTTATGGGCGAAGCTGCCAAACCGCTTGAAGCAAAAAGTAATCCGTCCCTTGGGAGCTTTTCCTGGGAAGATCCCTTTTTGCTGGAAGATCAACTCATGCCAGAAGAGCGCATGATCCGTGATAGTGCTCAATCTTTTGCTGAAAATACACTTCTTCCTCGTGTGACCGATGCTTATTTGAATGAGACTGCTGCGCCTGAACTTTTCCCCCTGATGGGTGAAATGGGGTTGCTTGGTGTTACGATTCCTGAAGCATATGGCGGTATTGATGCCGGCTATACAACTTATGGCCTCGTGGCGCGCGAAGTTGAGCGCGTGGACAGTGGTTATCGTTCCATGATGTCTGTTCAATCCTCTCTCGTGATGTATCCGATTTATGCTTACGGGAATGAAAATCAGCGCATGAAATATCTGCCCAAGCTTGCCTCCGGTGAGTTCATAGGTTGTTTTGGGTTAACAGAACCAGATGCGGGTTCTGATCCTGCGGGTATGAAAACCACTGCTAAAAAAACTGATGGTGGCTATGTGCTAAATGGCGCGAAGATGTGGATTTCAAATTCACCGTTCGCAGACGTCTTTGTGGTTTGGGCGAAGTCTGAGGAGCATGACGGAAAGATTAAAGGCTTTATTCTTGAAAAAGGCATGAAGGGTTTAAGTGCGCCAAAAATTGAGGGCAAGCTTTCGCTTCGCGCCTCGACCACTGGTGAGATTGTCATGGATAATGTGGAAGTAAGCGAAGAACAACTTCTGCCGAACGTTTCTGGTCTTAAAGGTCCATTTGGATGTTTGAACCGTGCCCGCTACGGTATCTCCTGGGGTGTTATGGGGGCTGCGGAAGATTGTTGGTTCCGTTCCCGTCAATATGGTTTGGATCGCAAGCAGTTTGACAAGCCTTTGGCAGGCACGCAATTGTTCCAGAAAAAACTGGCTGATATGCAAACTGAGATTGCATTAGGTCTTCAGGCAAGCTTACGGGTTGGCCGCTTGATGGATGAGGGACGTGCAGCACCAGAAATGATTTCCATAGTCAAACGCAATAACTGCGGCAAGGCATTGGATATTGCGCGTCAGGCTCGTGACATGCATGGCGGCAATGGCATTCAGGCTGAATATCATGTGATGCGTCATTCCTCCAATCTTGAGACAGTCAACACCTATGAAGGCGCACATGATGTGCATGCGCTGATTTTGGGTCGGGCACAAACCGGCATTCAAGCTTTTTTCTGATCGGAGCTTTCATGCGAGTTGATACACCACGCAAACGAAATATCATTGCGTGGGTCGTGATGCTTGGGATTGGTGCCTTTTGGGGATCAACCATTCCACTTGCAAAAGTGGCTGTTTCTACAGGACATCAACCGCTTGGCCTGATTGTATGGCAATTAGTCATTGCTATCGTGGTTTTGGGAATCGTTTTATTGTTTAAAGGCTGGCGGCCAAGACTTAACCGTCAGAAATTATTTTTTTATTTTTTGCTTTCGGTTTTTGGAACGCTTTTACCAAATAGTTTTTCATACTTGGCGGCAGCTCATCTGCCAGCAGGTGTTATGGCGATTGCAATTGCCATGGTGCCAATGTTTGCGCTTTTGATGGCCTTGGGGATCAGGATTGAAAAGTTTTCATTATCTCGTGTTTCAGGAGTACTAATCGGCTTTACTGCAATGGTTATGATTGCGGCACCTCAGGCAAGTCTGCCTGACCCTGATAAAGCTGTTTTTGTACTGGTCGCGTTAATTGCTCCATTTTGTTATGGAATAGAAACCAATTTGATTGCAGTAAAAACACCAAAAGATACAGATGCGATCTCCACATTGTTTATGGCATCTGCCGTTGGGTTGATTGTTATCATACCCATCACATCAGGTGCTGGTCAATGGGTGGATATAACGGGTGCATGGGATGCGCCAATATATGCACTCATTGCTTCATCTGTGATACACGCGATTACTTATGTCGGGTATATTTGGCTTGTAGGCTTTGGTGGCCCTGTCTTTGGTGTACAGGTTGCGTATCCGGTGACTTTGTCAGGTGTCTTGTTCAGTATTGTTTTCTTGGGTGAGGGATATTCGCCCTGGATATGGGCAGCTCTTGTTCTGGTAATTTTGGGGCTTGTTCTGGTGCAGCCAAAATTAAATGATGAGAACCTTGAATTGGGGAAAGCAAATGTCTGAGATTTCTACAGCAGAACACCTCAAAAAATATGTAGAAATAAACGGCAAGCAGATGGCTTATGTCGAACTTGGGTCTGGTGATCCTGTTTTCTTTCTGCATGGCAATCCGACATCATCCTATCTTTGGCGAAACATCATGCCCTATGCCAGCAATACGCATCGTGCAATTGCTCCTGATTTAATCGGGATGGGTGATAGTGAAAAACTCGGTAACCCAACCGCTTCAAGCTATAAATTTGTAGAGCACCGTGAATACCTCAATGGCTTCATGGATGCGGTTGTTCCTGAGGGAAAAGTTATCCTGGTCATTCATGATTGGGGTTCCGCACTTGGTTTTGATTGGGCACGAAGCAATCCTGATCGCATCAAGGGTATTTGTTTAATGGAGGCCATTGTAGGGCCTGTGAAGTCATGGGATCATTGGCCTGAAGATGCACGTGATATTTTTCAGGCAATACGTTCACCGGCTGGAGAAGATTTAATTCTTGAAAAGAACCTGTTTGTTGAAGCAATTTTGCCCTCAGCAGTTATACGAGAGATGAGTGAAACCGAAATGGCTGTTTACAGAATGCCATTTTTGAACGCTGGTGAAGATCGTCGCCCAACACTTACATGGCCAAGGCAAATCCCGATTGAAGGTGAACCGCAAGAGGTTCATGATATCGTTGCTGATTATGCGTCATGGTTGCCTGAGACGAATTTTCCAAAGCTTTTT
>CALFBM010000197.1 GCA_937951645.1 uncultured Rhizobiaceae group bacterium | reverse complement strand
GCCTGTAAAGCGAATGATGTCATCTATTTCGGTCGGGGAAGGGCCAAGCGCTGATATGATAGCTTGTCTTATGGTGTTATCTGCTGTTTGCACCACATTGTTTTTTGTTTCAAATGGTAGCTCATCTTCTTCTTCGCTAATATCATAAATAAATTCACTTGCTGTCGGATCCAGTGGAGCCAGTGCATCTATAATATCATCCGTTGAAGTGATTAGTGTGGCGCCTTGCTTGATAAGGCCATTGGTGCCTTCACTGCGCGGATCAAGTGGCGAACCTGGGACCGCCAAAACAATGCGTCCCATTTCATTGGCAAGTCTTGCAGAGATAAGTGAGCCGGAACGCTTTGCAGCTTCCACTACCACAACGCCTTGCGCCAGCCCTGTAACGATTCGGTTTCTGCGCGGGAAGTCTTTTGCACGCGGTTGCCATCCCATCGGCATTTCACTCATGAGAACACCACCATTATCGACAATTGCCTTGGCAAGTTCGATGTTTTCATCCGGAAATATATGGTCCACACCGCCTGCAAAAACTGCAATTGTACCAGTCTTGAGCGATGCCCTGTGGGCGGCAGTGTCAATCCCGCGCGCAAGGCCTGATGCAATGACATATCCTTGTTCGCCCAGTTGTGCAGAAAATTGCTGTGTGAGTTTCATGCCTGCAATTGAGGCGTTGCGTGAACCAACAATGGCCACGCATTTTTTTGAAAGCGCCTCGGTGTTTCCCATCACAGCCAGCAAGGGTGGGCTTTGATCTGCATTGCGCAGGATAGGGGGATAATCAGGTTCGCCGATAGCAACAAACCTTGCGCCGGCACTTTCGCAACGAACCATTTCACGCTCTGCATCTTCAATCGGGCATATCTTGATGCGAGCCGCCGCACCACCTCTGGCGGCAAGTTCTGGCAGCGCTTCAATGGCCGCTGCTGCTGTTCCGTAATGAGAGATCAAGTCACGAAATGTGGCGGGTCCAACATTTTGACTCCTGATAAGGCGTAGCCAATTAAGCCGTTGTTCATCACCCAGGTGAAAGTATCGCTTCTGATCAATAGGTTGATTGGTCAAGTCTATTCCTTCTTGCCAATCTTGCCTTCTTCACCTTTGAGCAAGCGGCCAATGTTTTCGCGGTGACGCCAGAACGTAATCAGCGTCAGGAGCGCAAACAACTCTGCCCATTGAACGTAACCGAAGAGATAAAATGCAATGGGCGTTGCAACACATGCAAGCAGTGCAGAAAGGGATGAATAACGGGTGATGGCGGCGCAAGTTAGCCAAACGGCTGCAAAAACAAGAAGCACTTTCCATGAAAACCCAAGGATAATGCCAATGTAGGTTGCAACACCCTTGCCGCCCTTGAATTTCAGCCAAACAGGAAAACAATGTCCCAAAAAAGCGCCCAAACCAGCCATTACAGCTTGGTCAGGACCTAATTGCCAGGCAATTAAAACGGCAAACGTGCCTTTTAACAGATCACCAAGAAGAGTTGCTGCGGCAATTTTCTTATTGCCTGTCCGTAAAACATTCGTTGCGCCAATATTGCCAGAACCAATAGAGCGAACGTCACCCATGCCTGCCATCTTGGTGAAGATCAGGCCAAAGGGTATTGAGCCAAGCAAATAGCCAAATATCAATGCACCAATCAAATAAGGTGCTGCAAGTGTCCAGTTTATGGGATCAGGCAATTACGTCCCCGATAGGTTAGTTAAGTATTGTCAAAGTATATAGTGCGTCCACCAACAATGGTTTGCAAGACTTTTCCGCTAAAGCGTTCATTTTCAAAAGGGGTATTCTTGGAGCGCGATACAATATTTTCTTCATGGACAACCCATGGCGTATCCAGATCAGCAATGATTAAATCAGCATTACTGCCCGCCTTGAGTGTTCCACCTGGCAGATTAAAAATCTCTGCAGGCTTTGTAGAAAGTGCTTCAATCAGGCGGGTCAGCGTCACTTCCTCATTATGATAAAGTCGCATCGCTGCCGCAAAGAGTGTTTCCAGCCCAATTGCACCTTCTGCAGCTTCGGCAAATGGATGACGCTTGTCGTCTACGTCATGCGGGTCGTGGCTTGAGACAATAATATCAATCGTGCCATCTGCCAGTGCCCTGATCATGGCTTGGCGATCATCTTCATCACGCAAGGGAGGAGCAAGGCGCAAATATGTACGGTATCTGCCAATATCATTTTCATTGAGCGTTAGATGGTTGATTGAAACGCCGCAAGTAACCAGATTGCCTTCGCGCTTGTATTTTGCAATTGCATCAGCTGAATCAGAGGTTGAGATTTTTGCTGCGTGATAATTTCCCTTGGTGAGCGCTGCAATCCGCAAATCGCGTTCAAGCGTAATGATTTCAGCTTCACGCGGAATGCCGGGTAATCCCAAATGCGTTGCATTCAGACCTTCATTCATAACACCGTTGGAAGACAAATCAGGATCAATGGTTTCTTGAGAGATCACCATTCCAAAATCACGCGCATAGGTAAGGGCGCGTCTTAATGTTAGATTATTTTGAAGTGAGCGCTTGCCTTCGGTCAACATTACGGCGCCAGCTTCTTGTAAAAGCCCGAACTCGGACAATTCCTTGCCTTCAAACCCTTTGGTGATGGCAACAGCCGGATAAACTCTCACTTCGGCATCATCGCGTGCCGCACGGCGAACAAAATCAACAAGTGCAACATCATCAATAACAGGATTTGTTTCCGGCATCATGATGAAGCTTGTGACACCACCTGCAGCAGCTGACTTGCTCGCAGAGGCAATCGTCTCGCGGTGTTCACCACCTGGTTCACCTACATAAACACGCGCATCTATGAGGCCGGGGAAAACATGCCTGCCGGTAGCATTAATGACTTCAGCGCCTTCTGGCGTCGTAAGACTGTCTCGTACGGCATCTATTTTGCCGTCAATGATAAGAATATCAAAGATACCATCCAACCCTTGCGAAGGATCAACCACGTAAGCGCCCTTGATCAGCGTTTTTTGCTTGCTCATGATGCGCCTCCGTTGTTCTTGGTGTTTTCCATCAGAATTTCGATAATCGCCATTCGAATGGCAACACCCATCTCAACTTGTGTCTCGATAACACTTTGTGGCCCGTCTGCGATTTCAGATGCAATTTCAACGCCCCGGTTCATTGGGCCCGGATGCATGACAAGTGCATCCGGTTTTGCATAGCCAAGTTTTTCTGCGTCCAGACCAAAATATTTGAAGTATTCACGAACAGAGGGAATTAATGCTCCGGTCATCCGCTCACGCTGAACACGAAGCATCATGATGATGTCTGCATCTTTCAATCCGTCTTTCATATTGCGGAAAACTTCAACGCCAAGCTTGTCAATACCGGAAGGAAGCAGTGTGGAAGGAGCTACAACGCGCACCCGCGCACCCATGGCATTTAGTAGCATGATATTGGAGCGCGCAACGCGGCTGTGCAAAACATCACCGCAAATCGCAACCACAAGTCCGTCCAGCGAGCCTTTGTTGCGCTGTATGGTAAGCGCATCCAGAAGTGCCTGGGTAGGATGTTCGTGCGCGCCATCACCAGCGTTAATCACAGAACAACCAACCTTGTTTGCCAGAAGTTCAACAGCGCCCGCTGACTGGTGTCGCACGACAAGTAGATCAGGTTGCATGGCGTTCAATGTCATTGCCGTGTCTATCAGCGTTTCGCCTTTTTTAACAGAAGAAGAGGCAACCGACATATTCATTACATCAGCTCCAAGCCTCTTGCCCGCAAGCTCAAACGAAGATTGCGTGCGTGTGGATGCTTCAAAGAACAAATTAATCTGCGTTCGACCACGAAGAACATTTTTCTTTTTCTCTAGTTGACGTGAGACAGAAACGGCTTCATCTGCACGATCCAGCAAGTATTGAATTTCGTGAGGGGAAAGCTCCGCAATACCCAGCAAGTGACGCTGGTTGAAGCTTTTTAAGGGAGAGTTTTTAACATTTACCATTAAAGCCAAACCTATAAGCAGGTATCGCCATTTGTACAAGGTTTTCTCAAGGCAAATCGGTTTTTTGATTAATTGCCAACAGGAATTTTAATTTAATTTGAAACCTTTTCGAAATTAATCCGTTACTGAAAATGTCTTCCCAAGACAAAACCAGTTACTCAACCAAGGGAGAGAGTACCAATGAAAAAATTTCTAGCAACAGGTGTAATTGCACTTGGAATGACACTGCCCGCAACAGCTGCAGGCAATATCGTTCAGACTGCAGCCTCTACCGGCCAGTTTAATACATTGATTGCAGCAGCAAAGGCAGCAGGCCTTGCAGGTGCATTAAGCAGTACGCATGACATTACAGTATTTGCACCCACAGATGAAGCATTTGCAAAGCTTCCAAAAGGGACTGTGGAAAATCTTTTGAAGCCGGAAAACAAGCATCAACTCGCAGCCATTTTGAAATATCACGTTGTTCCGGCACGCGTTCCATCATCTGTTGCAAAAGTAAAATCAGCAGAAATAGACACACTTAAAAAAGGCGGGGACACAACCATAAAAGTGCGCAAGCGTTTCGGCAAAGTATATGTCGACAAGGCAAAAGTTGTAAGTGCAGACATCAAGGCTTCAAACGGTATCATACACGTAATTAACAAGGTGCTTATTCCAAGCAGTTGAATTCCGGACACAGAAAATATCCAAACCGAAGGCCGCAGTAGGAAATGACTGCGGTTTTTTTTGATTGCCAATTGCAAAATCAATATTTCCCGACCATAAAGTAGGCATGGCAAATCAATCACCCGAATATGCTGGCTTTAATGCCTATACCTGCGATCCCATGCTTAACCTTGCTTCTGTTTCCATGTCGAAACAGGCAAAGGACAGTTTCGTAAAGTTGGGCGCCTGGGCCGGACATGCCGACACATTGAAGCTGGGTGCATTGGCGAATGATAATCCGCCTGTGCTCCATACCCATGATGCCAAGGGTGAGCGTATTGACCGTGTTGAATATCATCCGGCTTGGCATGCCTTGATGAGAAAAGGTGTTGAGTCTGGTCTGCATTCATCTATCTGGCGTGAGGATGAAAGCGAGAAAGGACACCGTAATCTTGCACGTGCCATTCGCATGTATATTTCAGGTGGCGTTGAAAGTGGGCACCTTTGTCCAATGAGCATGACGAATGCCTCTGTTGCAGCCCTTGTTGCAAATCAGCCTCTTTTGGGGGAGTGGCAAGGTAAAATTCTTTCGCCAAACTATGATCCATCGCTTAAACCACTGGCGCAAAAACGTGGCGTGACGCTCGGCATGGCAATGACAGAACGTCAAGGTGGCTCTGATGTTCGTGCCATAGAAACAAAGGCCGAGCCACTTCAGGATGGCATTTGGCGTTTAAATGGCGCCAAGTGGTTTATGTCAGCGCCGATGTGTGATGCATTCCTTGTGCTGGCACAAACCTCCAAGGGCATAAGCTGTTTTATGATGCCGCGCATTTTGCCTGACGGTGAATTGAATGGCATGCGATTACAACGCCTGAAAAACAAGCTAGGCAATCGCTCCAATGCTTCAAGTGAAGTGGAATTCCAGGATGCACTTGCTTATTTGGTTGGCAATGAAGGTCAGGGTATTTCTACCATCATGGAGATGGTTACACTGACGCGGCTTGATTGCGCGGTATTTTCAACAGGCTTGATGCGTACAAGCCTGGCAGAGGCTGTTCATCATGCAAGGCATCGCTCTGCTTTTGGAGCCAGGCTTGTTGATCAACCACTCATGGAGCGTGTTCTGGCTGATTTGTCACTGGATGCCGTTGCAAGTTCAGCGCTCACATTACGCCTGGCCACGGCATTTGATCGGGCAGGGGCAAATCCGCAAGAGGCAGCCTATGTGCGTTTAATGACGCCCGTTATCAAATATTGGACTTGTAAAATTGCCCCGGCCCTTGTTGGAGAGGCATTGGAATGTCTCGGAGGGAATGGATATGTTGAGGCGGGCAATCTGTCGCGCCATTACCGCGAAGCCCCGCTTAATGGTATTTGGGAGGGTGCCGGCAATATAATGTGCCTTGATGTCATGCGGGTGCTATCCAAAAGCAAGAACATACTGGATGCTGTGCTTGAGGGGCTTCAAAGGGATCTGGGGGGCAATGGCACTGAAAAAGCGGTTGATGTAATCCGAAGTGCTGCCAAAATGACACTTGAAGACCCTGGTTCTGCAAGAATCCTGGTGGAACAATTGGCACTGACTGCAGCAGCTGCAGAGCTGACAAGATCAGGGGCAGGTGAAACGACGCAAGCTTTTATAGAAACGCGTCTTGGCGGTCTATGGCGTAATACCTATGGCATGCTGGACAATCGCTATAATGCGCGATCAATTATTGAAAAAAACTTCCCGACCTGGTGAGTAAAAACAGGGTTATCCACATAAGTTGGATAAGTAGCGTTTCATTAACCATGAATTTTAACCTTAACAAATGGTTTACATTGTCGCGAAGTCTTTAACATTGCATAGTGGTTGCCTGATCATGGAAACTTTATTAATGCGTAAAATTCTAATTCTTTGGGCTGCTACAATCTTCTTCTTCTGGGGATGGTATTTCATGAGCTATTATGACACCGGCCCGTCTTTTTTCTTTTCACGTGCATTCAACGACCATATATTCAATATTTATGCCAACATCCTTCAAATTCCTGCATCAGAAATCCCGATGAAACTGGCTTATGTATTTGCATTTGATACAGTGATTGTTTTTGGAATTGCGGCACTTCGCTGGTATAAACACTGGTTGCCGCAAACCTGGGGTTTCATCAAGCACAAGCTTGGATATGAAAGTGCAAACGTTTCTTCGCATGAAAGAATAAATGCAATCGTAAACAGACCTATTGCAGACGGTCGAGGGCACCCTGCAGAATAAATGCTGCTGCAACTGCATCTATTTTTTCACTCCGTTTTTTACGTGATACGTCAGCTGCAATCATGACTTCTTCTGCTGCGACTGTAGAAAGCCGCTCATCCCATAATACAAAAGGCATGTCGGTCAGATTTGCCATGCTTCGTACAAACGCCCGTGTGGCCTGAACGCGTGGCCCTTCAGAACCATCCATGTTAAGCGGCAAGCCTAGCACGAATGCGAAGATATCTTCTTTAGCCGCCAGTTTGACAAGATATTCGGCATCAAGCGTAAACTTGCGTCGCTGCAAAGTCTCGCGCGCAGTCGCAATGGTAAGCATGACATCAGAAATCGCAATGCCGATTGTCTTTGTGCCAAGATCCAGCCCCATTAAACGCATATTGCGAGTATGAAGGGATTTCACTTCTGTAATTTTAATTATATTACTCATTATCCATGCCTTTACGGTTGATAGAGGTTAAAGGCAAGACTGGTAAACAATTTTAAGAAGTTTCATGATTATCAACGCCAAACTGCTGTTTATCTATTTGCTTGTCATCAACGCGGTTGCCTATTTTGTCTTTTATCTGGATAAGCAGGCCGCAAAGGCGGATAGAGGACGCATCTCAGAAAAGTCACTTTTGATGCTAGCTTTCATTGGTGGCACGTTTGGTGCTGTTTATGCCCAGCAAACTCTTAGGCACAAGACCCATAAACAGCCTTTCAGGTTTTTTCTTTATGCAATAGCAGTCTTGCAGTTTTTACTGGTCGTTTTGGGGTTGGTTTTGGTACTTAAACCATGATTTTCCATTGAAACCTGACGCATCCAAGTTTATACGCTTACACAGAACAGTTTCTAAACAGAAAGAATTCCAATGTTTGTTGATATTGATACCGTAAAGCGCGTAGCCAAATTGGCCCGTCTGGCAGTAGATGATGCGAAAGCAGAAAAGATGCAGGGCGAGCTGAATGCCATTTTCGGGTTTATTGACCAACTGAACGAAGTTGATGTTGAAGGCGTTGAGCCAATGACATCTGTTGTTCAAATGGAAATGAAAAAACGCGTTGATGAAGTAACTGATGGCAATAAAGCTGAAGACGTAACTGCAAATGCGCCTGCCAGTGAAGATAATTATTTCATGGTACCCAAGGTTATTGAATAGGGTCTTTGATGCTGCGTATTCTAATTTCATCTTTGATATTTTTATGTATTTGTTCGCCTTCGATGGCGACAGAACTGCCCATGTTCCTGAAAGACAAAATCTATTCTACAGATCCTTCAAAATGTGGTGATGCGACTGAAGATGATAGCTTGCAGCTTTCCCAGGAGGGAGTCTTTGGGTTTGAGTTTGGCTGTACATTTCTTGGTTTTGACATGGAAACCGATAAAGACACTGGAAAAACATATCTGGCCGTTGGTCGCGCCAATTGCGGTGATGACAGCGGTATCAACAGGCCTGACAACATTACGATGATCGCACAGGATGATGAGACGGTCACTGTGCAATCGCAAAACGAATATATTATCTCTGAAGCGCAAGTGTTGCTCTCTCAAAGACTGCCGGAAAATATCAGTCTTGCAGGTAAATTTCCCAATTATATTTCTCGTGACTACAAAATATGTAAATGAATAAATCCGGAATTTAATCATTCTAACTAATTGAAAAAGATAACAAATGTCTGAATTAACAAGCCTAACCATCGCTCAAGCCCGTGAAAAACTTCTGGGCAAGGAAATCACCGCCGTTGAACTGACGGATGCTTATCTTGGTGCCATTGATCAAGCCAATAAGTCGCTTAATGCCTACATCAAGGTAACACCGGAAATTGCAAAAAAACAGGCAGCAGCTTCAGATGAGAAAATCGCCAAGGGCGAGGCGGGTACGCTGGAAGGTATTCCGGTTGGTATCAAAGACTTGTTCGGAACCAGAGACGTTCACACCCAGGCGTGTAGCCATATTCTGGACGGGTTCAAACCGAAGTATGAATCTACCGTCACCCAAAACATGTGGGACGATGGTGCGGTCATGCTGGGCAAGCTTAACATGGACGAGTTCGCAATGGGCTCGTCAAACGAGACGTCCTATTATGGTCCGGTCACCAACCCGTGGAAAATAAAAGGCGATAATACATCACTTGTACCAGGCGGTTCATCAGGTGGCTCAGCTGCAGCGGTTGCAGCACACCTTTGTGCAGGTGCAACAGCAACAGATACAGGCGGCTCAATCCGCCAGCCAGCAGCGTTTACAGGAACAGTCGGCATCAAGCCAACCTATGGACGTTGTTCGCGCTGGGGCGTGGTGGCATTTGCCTCTTCGCTCGATCAGGCAGGCCCAATTGCAAGAGACGTGCGCGACGCAGCCATTCTGCTTAAATCAATGGCAAGTGCGGATGCAAAAGATACGACTTCGGTTGATTTGCCGGTTCCGGATTATGAAGCAGCCATCGGCCAGTCCATGAAAGGCAAGAAAATCGGCATTCCAAAAGAGTACCGTATTGAAGGCATGCCAGAAGATATCGAGGCTTTGTGGCAACAGGGTATTGAGTGGTACAAGGATGCAGGTGCAGAAATCGTTGATATCTCGCTCCCTCATACAAAATACGCGCTTCCGGCCTATTATATCGTAGCGCCAGCAGAAGCCTCTTCAAATCTGGCACGCTATGACGGCGTAAAATACGGTCTTCGTGTAACAGGCGATGACATCACGGATATGTACGAAAAAACCCGCTCGGAAGGCTTCGGTGATGAAGTGCAACGCCGTATCATGATCGGCACCTACGTGCTTTCATCAGGTTATTATGACGCTTACTACCTTCGTGCGCAACGCGTTCGTACGCTCATCAAGCAAGACTTCGAAAACGTCTTTAATCAGGGCGTAGACGCAATCTTTACACCGGCAACACCATGCTCGGCCTTTAAAATTGGTGATGAAGAAATGGCAGCAGATCCGGTAAGAATGTTCTTAAACGACATCTTCACCGTAACCGTAAACATGGCAGGTTTGCCAGGCATCTCAGTCCCGGCAGGCCTAGACAGAAACGGCCTACCACTAGGCTTGCAACTCATCGGCAAGCCTTTTGAAGAAGAAATGCTGTTCCAGGCAAGCCATGTGATTGAGCAAGCTGCGGGTAAGTTTGTGCCAGAGAAGTGGTGGTAAGAAATGCCTACAAATTTTTTAGAATGGATTGCATATCTTGGGTTAGCCATTCCATTATTTGTTTTAGCCTGGAGTGCTTGGAAGTATGTATCTGAATTAAAGATTCAACGAGAAAGAGAAGAATACCATAGAATATTTGAAGTAATGGATCATCTTGGTCAACAAGGAGGTTCTATTGCTTCAAAGATGGCTGCTGCTTACGAGCTAAGAAAATTTAAAAATTATTCAGAAGTTATTATACGACTATGTAATACTGTTGAGATTGATGGTGTTTCGGCAAAAATGTTAAAAGATGAACTTGAGTTAACTAAGAAATATCTTTCTAAATAAGATAATCAAACCCGCCCCTTAAAATCCATCCGCTCATGCAATATCCGTATTACATCAATGCCATTTTCAATCTGTTTGAGATAAATCACGTGGCTACCCGATAGTGCTTTTCTGTAATCTTTGCGAATGTAGTCCGCATTTGAAGCAAGGCTTGGATTGTCGGCTAATAATTGCAAGCTTTTCCTTAGCTCACGGATATAGCCTTCAGCTTTTTTGTCGCTCCAGGTTTCTTCTGTATAATCCCAAATATTATTTAAGTCTGACTTTGCTTTTGGTGAAAGAACAATACGCTTCAAAGCTTCATTAATTTCTTCTTGGAAGCAATAAAGGCTTCAAAATCCAACGCAGTTGATTTGCCTGAGTTTTCGCCTTCAATCAAAGCTACCCGTAATGTCTGTAATCTCTTATGGTCATTGCGAATAAGATCACGAACATAATCTGAGGCATTGGAATAGCGTCCAGTTTGAACGTTTTCTTCAACCCAGTTTTTCATTTCATCGGGTAGGGATATATTCATGCTGGCCATAATGCGCTCCTTTATTCGAGATAAAACTATGACAAAGATTGCCATCTGTCAAAGATTGCCAGTTTAAATTAAGCTTCAATGTCGCAGATTGGGCTTGCGATCCAGACTTATTTCTCACCTGAAGTCAAACAAACGAAGGGTACGACCTTTGTGCAATTGGCGCGTGGTGAAGACAAGTATGGGCATTTTGAAACCGCACCACGCCCACAAGAAGATATGAACCTGGATGATATCGCCATGCGTGATCATATGAACAAACTATGGTCGGACATCCTGTATCACGGAACAGATAAACGGCGGGATTATTAAAGCAGTTTGGGAATATAACCGGGAGTGACTGATACACAGGCATCTGAAAATACGCTCTATTGCTGCTTTCGTTTTGAATTGATTTTACGCCTGAATGGTTTTTCAGGAAGTTCATACCATTCATCAAAACACAAATTAACAGGACAAATTTCTTGCGGGCACACTTCTAGTTCGCAAAGGCGACAAACGTAATGTTGATCGTCTCCCCCAACAACAATTGCCGGCATCATTTTTTCTATCAAATTGTTAAGTGTGCCAAGTTCCTGATCGTCCAGCAGTCCGGTTATCGGTTCCATTATTCTGCGACGTGCATTAATCAGCTGTGTTAATACGTCTTCACCTTTTGCAGACAAGAAGATGTTTTTTTCGCGTTTGTCTGACTTGTTATCAAGACGTTTGATTAAACCGTCGCGTTCAAGCTGGTTTAACAACCGGACAAGGCTTGAGTGTTCCAAACCAAGCATCTTACTTAGTTTCCGGATTGAAGAGCCAGGCTCACAGCCAATCTGGTTTATTGCATAGCATGAACTTGTCGTTCTTCCAGTAGCGGTTGTCCAGGCGATGTCAATTTTATCAGATAAAGCACGCGCAAATGCGCCAAGAGCATTGCCAACAAATGTATCTATAGCAATATCACTGGGTAATAATTTTATATTTGTCATGTTGTGTTAACGTCTCTTTACTCAATACTTGAGCCTTAACATAGACATTGATAAAGTTACTTGTAAAGGCAACTTCCTGTTAAGAAATTCTTATCCTGCATTAGTTTTTTGGCTCTCCGTCTCTTGCCAAACCGGAAGCAGAAAATTTACCATTATGATAAAAGAACTTAAGCCATTCCTTGACGATTCTTGTACCGTACAAAATAGGTAACTCATGTGTGTGTGCTTCTTTAAATTGTTCTGCAAAGGCTGGGTCCTTGTGCCCGGCAACCCATTGGTCATTTGTGTCGTTTAGGTGAACGGGGCAAAGTGTAGTGTCTGTAAGTGCCTCATAATTTTTTATTGTTTTCGAGGCGATACGGTGCCACTGCATAACGCAATGATTAAGCGTTGCCTCTGTTTGCTCTTTATCAGCAGAAAGACCTACAACACTCGTCTTGTGACGTTGATAGACCATGTCTGCAACAAAGTTGGAGAAAGCAAACATATCAGACGATATGTTCACTGCCGGAAAAGGGAGTGCCATTAAAGGGTCGTATAATGGATCATCTGGATTGTTGGACTGTGGGCAAAAGGCAATACATTCAAAATCATCATATTCAGTCATGATGCCAGTTACCGGGCATTTAAGCGTCACTTTCTTGGTAAGACATTCACCATTTGCCAATGCGCGGGCCGAGACCTTGGAAATCTTTTGCATTTCTTCAGCCAGATAATAAAAGACCTGACTGACGCTTTTGCTGTCACGCATATAGTCAGCATTATTGAAAACAAGAAGACATGCGATTGTCTTGCCTTCTTTGAGTTTATGACAGTAGTTTTTAAAAATATCCGGTACGGTCGCTTGGCTTGCGATCTCGATCATGTAGCGTTTTTTAAGAACTTCTCGTCGTCCGGCTATACATGGCAAGTCTTCCAATAACCAATTTCTCATATACATGAGAGCTTGTGTATCTGAAAGTGTCGACGAAGGTGCAGTAGCAAAATTAATGTCGCCATAAAAATATTTTTTATTTAATAGATGCAAGATAACCTCCAAGACTGTATGTAGTGTGCATATAATCTTGTGATTCATCAATGTTTAAGCGTAATGTTCAACAATAATCAGCGACTTATTCTTATTTTATCAGGCTCTTTTCTTTCACAAATTGTGCAAGTTGGGGTATTTCCATTGTTTCTTGCGCAAAAATTACATGTTGCCGGTGTTTCACTTTCAATTATTGGCTGGCTATTGGCGGTTCAATGGATCGTTGTGCTTGTGATAGCGCCGCTGGTTCCGGCTTTAAGTCGCATGATGGGGTTGGCAAATTTAAATAAGGTATCAGGGTTTCTTACATTGGCGGGATTATTGTGTTTGGTCACGCCTAATTTGCCTTTTGCAATTCTTGCTTCCGGTTTTGTCGGGGCGGGGTTGATTTTACGTTGGGTAGCTTGTGATACGCTTGTTGTGAAACTTAGCAGGCCTGCAAATGTGGGGCGCTTAATAGGGGTGCACGAGACGCTAATGGGGTTTGGTATAGCTGTTGGGCCGTTGCTTTTTACAGTTTATCTTTTGGATGAAATATTTTACGCAGCCATTTTTATCACAATTCTCTCTATTCTGGCTTTCTTGCTGAATTTTCAGCATTTCAAGCACACGGAAGATCGAAAAAATATTGCGCTACTAAAATCAGATTACCCGATTATCAAAATTGCATTTCTCATAGCACTGGTAGGCGGCTTTATTGAAACTGCCTCTGTTGCGTTATTTCCCTTTTATTTTGCCATTGATGGTTTCTCAATTAAACAAAGCGCCTGGTTTATAAGTGCTTTTGGTCTGGGCGGAACATTGCTTCAGCTGCCACTTGGTTTTCTGGTAGACAAGGTTGGTTACCGCCACGCCCAACTGTTGGCTTGTTTGTTGGGACTTGCAGGAGTTCTAGGACTTTATTACAGCCCATCTTCATTTGTGGTTATTTACGGTATTTTATTTATGTTTGGCGGTGCTGTTGGTGCATTTAACACGTTGGCTGTCATACAGGCCGGCTCGCAGATAAACGAAAATAGAAGTGCAAGTGCAATGGCATTTATTGCAATGTGCTACACTACAGGCAGTATTTTTGGGCCAATTGTTACAGCCAATATATTAAACCATTTGCCAAATGATATTCTCTTGCTGATTTATTTTTTAATTATTACAGTGATATCGATAATTATTGGGAAAGAATTGCTAAAGGCATGACTGCCATCAAATATATGTATTCATCATACATATTATTAAGTGATTTGAGTCATTTTTATAAAGTGTGAATACTATGGAATATCAAATATTCATGGTGTTATTTATGAAAAAACCTATTATAAGCCCGGAAAAATGGGCTATTTTGGATAATTATGTTGAAGATATGCTGGTTGCGGTTAAGGGCGACGAGTTAAGTATTTCGGTTTGTAAGTCGTATATTGTGCAATACTTTTTAGATGCAAAAAATCGGGAATATGACGAGTTTATAGACATCATTGAAAAGCGTGCGCAAGCAGCCAGAATAGACGGATGGGACAAGTCTCATTAAAGCCTGAAAGATATCATTCAAAGTAAACAGAAGACCACCTCATTATTTCACTTCAAGCTGTTTACAACCCTTACACGCAACCCTATGTTCTGGCTGAATCTCTACGGCAACAGGAAGCAGAATCATGCGTGCTGAAACGCAATCCATTGTGACTGATATCAAGCAGGCTGTAAGCCTGCTGAGGAGGCATCTTTGACTGGGACGTTGCCAATAAACGTCTGGAAGAGCTGAACGCAGCCTCAGAAGACCCCGAACTTTGGAATGACCCGCAAGCAGCCCAAAAGCTGATGCGTGAGCGCCAAAGCCTGGAAACTTCCATAAAAACCATCAAGCAAATCGAATCCGAGCTTGAAGATAATCTCGGCATGATTGAGCTTGGTGAAGAAGAGGGGGATGAGGGAGTTGTTACAGAAGCAGAAGACGCACTTGCCACCATGCACGCCGAAATGGGCAAACGTCAGGTCGCAGCGCTTCTTTCTGGCGAACTGGACAATGCTAACTGTTTCCTGGAAGTGCATTCAGGTGCCGGTGGCACGGAAAGTCAGGACTGGGCAAACATGTTGCTACGCATGTATGTGCGTTGGGCTGAAAAAAATGGTTTCAAGGTCGAAGTTCAATCCACAACACCAGGCGATGAAGCTGGTATCAAAAATGCCTCAATCATGATCCGCGGTGAAAATGCCTATGGTTGGGCAAAGACAGAGTCAGGCGTTCATCGCCTGGTACGAATTTCCCCGTTTGACAGTAACGATCGCCGCCATACGTCATTTTCATCCGTTTGGGTTTATCCCGAGATTGATGACAATATTGATATTGAAATTCTGGACAAGGATATCCGCATTGATACTTATCGTTCATCAGGCGCGGGCGGGCAGCACGTAAATACCACAGATTCGGCAGTACGCATTACCCACGCACCAACAGGTATCGTGGTGACTTCATCAGAAAAATCCCAACACCAGAACCGTGCCAATGCCATGAATGCCCTGCGCGCAAGACTGTACGACATTGAAATGAAAAAACGTCAGGAAAGCATTCAGGACGCACATGATTCAAAAACCGATATCGGTTGGGGCCATCAAATCCGCTCTTATGTTCTGCAACCCTATCAATTGGTCAAGGACCTGCGCACAGGCATTGAGAGCACCTCGCCAGACAATGTGCTGGACGGCGATCTAAACCCCTTCATGGAAGCAGCATTAGCGCATCAGGTGAAGGGCAGTGAAGGTGATGTGGTCGAAGACATTGAGTAGCGGAATAATACTTGAAAACTTGCTGTTCAAGATGTTTTCCAAAATCCCTGCTTCGTAAAATTTATACTAAAACAGAAATGATTATATCATCGCCTTTTACCCAAAATTGCGAATAGTTGTTCTTTTTATAGAACTTGCGCGTTTTCACGAACTCTTGTGATCCCAAGGTGTCGGCAATCAATATGCGATAGCTTCTTTCAGACTGTTTAAAAACATAAAGGCAGTGGCTCGTATTTTTCTTCCGCCAGCAGATAGTCATCAATCGGTGCAGTCGCATTGGTAACGGATGCTCGCATCGGAATGGATGAGACGAGTGTCTTCTGGCGATAGTTTTCGCGGTAAATCATGAATATCCCGCTTGATAAGATCAAGCCAATACCTATCCATGAGGTTAGATCAGGCCAGTCATTCCACATGATGATGCCCCACATTACAGCCATGGGCAGGGCTATGTACTCAAAGGGCGCCACATAGGTTGCTTCTACGTTTGAATAGACATTGGTGGATGCTACGGAAAGGTTTAGAACAATAAACGCCGTGACAATCAAGTATCCAATCTCTGTCCACGTAGGCGTTTGCCATGGGCGCAGGAGGAATTGCCAAATCTGTCCTTCAGGAATTTGCGGGTTGAAGGTTAAAATAAACAAAACGCCCAACAAGCCTGTCACCAGGTATATAAGGTTTTGCGCCGCCACCATTGCCGCAACTTCCGCTTCGTTTCTGATATAGCGGGTAATGAGCTGGAAGGCTGAATATGAGATTGCAGAAGCAACCGGCAAAAGGAAAGCCAGTTCAAAATTGCTTGAACCCGGTTTTACAATAATCAAAACACCGATCAGTCCGCATACAACGGCAAAAATACGATAAACGCCGAGTTTTTCACCCAGAAGCGGCACAGACATAAGCGAAATGATGAGTGGCGCTGTAAAGAAAATTGCAGTTGTATCTGCAAGGCTTAAGGTCGCAAGCGGCAAGAAGAAAAATAGCATGGCGCCAACAAGACAAAACCCTCTGCCAAGAAGTTTAAGCCAGGTGGTAAAGCTTATTTTAGCAATGCTTGACCAGGTAATAGGTACAAGCATAACAATAAAAAGTGCAATCGCTGCACGAATTGCCATGATTTCAAAAATCGAAAGCCTGCCACTCATCAATTTTATCAGGGAATCATTCAAGGGAATGATAGCCATGGCGAAAATAAAGAAACCAATAGCCACCGAAGGCTTCGCCATTATGTCAATAAAACTGTTTTGATCATTATTTGTCATAAGACATTTTTGTCTGCTTTTTAAAAGGCAAACAATGTTTAAATGCGCCACGATTCAAATAAACATTTAGGGAATGGAGACTTGTATATTTATACAAGTTATTACGAGTGATTTTTCCCTTGCGCGAATAAAACCCACGCAAGGGTTTGATTTATCCAGCTATTAAAACATGCCGTTTTCGTGCGCCATTTCGGCCGGAACTTCTTGCACAACATCCCAGTGTTCAACAATCTTTCCATCTTCAACGCGGAAAAGATCGTAGAAGGCATTGGTTTTTCCGCCAATGTCACCTTCGCTTTGGGTCATTACAAAATTGCCTTCGGCAACGATGTTGTGAATTTTCTTGTATCCAAACGAGATGTTATTTTCTTTTAAATAAGCCAGAAATTTCCCAAGTCCTTCAACACCATCACCAATGTTCGGGTTGTGCTGGTGATAAGTGTCCCCAATGTATTGAGTGAGCTTGTCAGCCTTGCCGTTTACAAGAATGTCCGTCACGAAATTATTTACCAGCTTGCGATTTTCGTCGGTTTTTTCAAGATCAATGATTTCGGTTGGGCCATCCGTCATGGTGCGACCGCTTACGGTTTTTTCGGGTTTGTCCTGTATGCCATCCCAATGTTCAACAGCTTTGCCATCTTTAAAACGGAAGAGATCAAAGATTATTTTTTTGCCGCCAATGTTATATTCACTATGGACAGCAACCAGATCCCCGTCACGCAAGACACGAACGGGATTAACGGATAGATTTGGCTTTAGTGTTTGCGCGTAGTCAACAAACCCAAGTAATCCTGCACGGCCATCAGGTGCAACCGGGTTGTGTTGGATATAACCTTCAGCAACATTTTTTTCGATGAATGCCTTGTCACCGCCAATCAAACCTTGTTCGAGAATACCTACAGCAGAGTTTTTCAGATCATCTGCATAAGCAATTGTTGTAAAGGATGATGCTGTTAGTAAGCCAAGCACTGCTATTGTTTTTAAAAATTGTTTCATTGGAGTTTCCTTCAACTTCTAAACGTAAAGCGGTATTGCTTTCGTACTTAGTTACTAATAGTATGTTAAATACCAATTGGAAGTAGGCACTTTTTAGTAACTGAGAAAAAATGAAGAAACGTACCCCACCAAATATTGCCCCAAAAGAATTTTATGACCCTGTAACGTGTCCAATTCGCAATATTATCTCTCAAATCAGTGATAAATGGAGCCTGTTGGTGCTTACGCATTTGAGGTTTGGTTCACACAGGTTTTCTGAATTGCTAAATGCGCTTCCGGATATTTCTCAAAGAATGTTGACGCAGACTTTGCGCAAACTTGAGCGGGAAGGGCTGGTATTGCGCACGGTTACGCCAACGATACCGCCGCGTGTTGATTATGAGTTGACCAGTTTGGGAGATTCTTTGTTTGAACCGTTAAGTGCCTTGTCTGCCTGGGCGTTGGAAAAACAGCCCGTCATAGATCGCGCCCGCCAGAATTTTGATAATCAGTAATCCAGGATATATATAAACCCAGTGAATGAATTTATCCTATAGTAAACCGCGAAGCTTGAATCCTACTTGCATGTATTTTGAAGGATTACGTGCAGTTTTGCCTTGGCGCACTTCATAGTGCAGGTGAGGGCCGGTGCTACGACCTGTTGATCCAACCTTGCCAATGGTTTGGCCTACATGAACACGTTGACCGTTTTTTACGCTTATACGGCTCAGGTGTGCGTAGCGTGAGGTGATGCCGTCCTTATGGCGTACTTCAACAACATTGCCGTAACCGCCTTTGCGACCAGCCTTGATAACAACACCGTCGCCCGTTGTTCTTACAGGTGTACCATGTGGTGCCTTGAAATCCATGCCGCTGTGCATGGCAGAACGACCATTGAACGGGTCTTTGCGGTAGCCAAAGCGGCTGGAAATCTTTGCGCCAGGAATGGGGCTCGCAAATGGCATTTTGCGAGCAATGCCAGATAAGTTGTCGTAGTAATTAAGGGTTGATTCCAATGCTTCAAGATGTGCTTCAAAAGGCACGGAATGGTCTAGCGGTACAAAGGGACCACCAACATCGGCATTCGGCATTTGAGGTACATTTACGCCATTGGACTTCAATATCGAGGTAATTTTTGCTGCTTTACTAGCAGCTGCAATGCGTAACTGATCAACTTCATCGCGTTGGCTGGTATCAATCATACCGATTTGTTCAGCAACTTCGCCAAACAGTTGACGTGTAAAATTACTTGAAAGTTGCGGAGAATAAGAGTTTTGATTTGCAGAGGGTGCGGCGTAACTCAACAAGTTGGTTGCTTTAGTTGTTATTACTGGTGTTTCGTTGTTCCCACGAAGTTGAAAATTTGAAGCAATTTGCATACCAGTATTTATTGTATCAATGCTACCTGTTGTAATGTTTTCTGAATTTGTTTTGGCAGGATTAAGTGTTGGAACCGGAACTGCACCAGATGTTTTGTCAGCGTTTAAGCCGCGATCTTTTGCTTTTTCAAGCAGGTTGGTCATACGTCCACTGCGTTTGCCGATATTTTCCTGACGAGCCATAAGCTCGTGCACTCTTGATTCAATGGCTTGTTGATCAAGTAGCTGACGTGATGTAATGCGGTCGAGTTTTGTACGAAGAGCAGCAATCCGGTCTTCATATTCGTGCTTTACGCGTGCCTGATTGGCAAAAGATGCACTAATCAAGTCATCACGAAAAACGAGATATGCTGTTGCACTGAAATAACCAACCATAAGCATAATTGCAGAACAAGCCGCAATTGAGAAAAAGACGGGGCGAATTGTAAATTGCCGCGTTTTGCCATTTCGACTGACAATAACCGTGTGAGGTTCGTGACGTTTGCCGAAACTTGCAGGCTCGCGAATTTGTGTAGAACTCATGGAATCATTACTCAAATAGTTTTACCAATGTGAGTTAAGAATGGATGATTATGGTTAATAAACCGTTTTCACGTGATGTTTGAGCTGTCTTGGCTTACGATAAATTCTGATTTATGCCTAGTTTCCAAGTGGAGACAGACTGCGGTAAAATAAGGGAGTTAGACCTGTGGCACAGCGTGCCCTGTCATTAAAAGGACCTTTGAGGTGTCCCCTAAAGTGCTTTGTAACCAGTAGGTTGAATGTAGAAGAGGGGTCTAGTCCCTGCTTGTTACAAAGAAAGCGAAACCATTTTGCGCCTACAGCAACATGGCCTTTTTCGTCTTCATAGATAATGTTGAAAATTTCAGCAGTTTTATGGTCACCCGCAGACTTGAGCTTTTTAACCATGGGGGGCGTAACATCAAGTCCGCGTGCTTCCAGCACCAAAGGAACAATAGCCAACCGGGCAACCAGATCGTGGCCTGTTTCACTGGCAGCTTCCCATAAACCATTGTGGGCAGGCAAATCACCATAAGCTGCACCAAGGTCTGCCAGGCGCTCACGTAACAGGGTAAAATGTTTGGCTTCTTCTTTTGCAACCATGACCCAGCTATCAAAAAATGAACGGGGCATTTTTTCATGGGCAAAACGCACTATGATATCAAGTGCCAGATCAATGGCATTGAGTTCAATATGGGCGATGGCATGTATGAGCGTTAATCGTCCCTTTGCAGTGGTTAGGGGGCGAATGCGAAGCTTGGTGGGATCAATCAGTTCAGGCTTGTCAGGCCGCCCCGGCCTTTTGGGGGCTTTCACACGCTTTGAACCTGTTAAAGACAGTTTTCGACTTTCCCAAGCATTTGCCATTTCATTTGTACGCCTGACCTTGTCATCAAGATCACGAGCGACAAGAGCGCTGTAAGCGCCCTCTGTCAGATTGTTTGGCTTGTCAAGCACGGCCACTTTAGCCAAAAAGCTCTTGTGCTGCTGCCAGAACTTCATCAACGTGGCCCGGCACTTTCACCTTTACCCATGCCTTGGCAACTTTACCGTCAGCATCAATAATTAAAGTTGTGCGATTAACGCCCATATATTTTTTGCCGTACATGCTTTTTTCAATCCACACACCATAGGCATCCAGTGTTGTCTTCTCTTCATCGGAGATGAGTGTCGTTGCAAGTTCATGTTTTGCAATAAACTTATCGTGTTTTTTGACGGGGTCTGGCGACATGCCGGCCACAATGCAGCCCAGTTTTTTGAAGGCATCAAGATTTTCGGAAAAGCCAATTGCCTCTATTGTGCAGCCGGATGTATCATCTTTCGGGTAGAAGAATAAAATTACGGGCGTTCCCTTTTTCTCAGAAAGCGTAAAGTTTCCACCGCCATCGGTTGGCAGGGTGAAATCTGGGGCTGGTTCGCCTTCACTAACTTTTGACATTGGCCATCCTTTCGTCATTAACCTCGTGCATAGAATCTGTTAGTTTATATAAAGTTGTTATCTGTAACGACAAGCTAAACAATGCAAATCTCAGTGATTTTTTCACTTTAGGCTGCGGGACAAAGAAACTGAAAAACGAAGCACATTTACCCCTAAAGAAAAACCTCCACCCTTCGAGCGGTGGCAAGCAACTTCCTTCCCGCAGAAAGAAGCAGATATTGGCGCGTTCATTCAGGTTTGTAATCGCAAGCCTTTTATCAATTACGCTTGTAGCCTGTGTAGTGGCTGCGGGTGCTTATTTCTTTCTACAAGGTGATGCGGCCAAAGGCTCTGCAATTTTAGCGCGCATTGAGACTGGCTTGCAAGATGTTGTTGGTGAGGGGTTTGAGGTTGAATTGCAAAATGTAAATCTCTCATTTAGTGCAGATGCCCGTGTTGTCTTTAAGAGTAATGATGTTCAAATTATAAGAAAAAATGACGGTAAACCTTTAACAAGCATTGGTGAACTTGAAGCTAAACTTAATCTACTACAGGTTATAAGCGGCAATACGGCTATCGAACTTGTTCGCATGAAAAATGCCGAGTTGGATGCGGATATTTTAGGCTCTGGCAGAGACGTTTTTCTGCCAACTCACCTGGATCAACCATTTAACATCCTTGGTACAACGCTTTCAAAGTTCCAAACTTATCTGGATGAAGATGAGTTCCGGCAATTGGAAATTGTAAATTCTGTTATTAAAGGTTCAGTGTTGGGCCGTAAGCAGGAAGAGCCTATCTCGGTAAAATATCTTTCGTTAAACCCTGATGGCAAGGGCCGTTTTTTGCTTAATTCTGAACTGGCAACAGAGTTTTCCAATATCAATATTAATTCTTCTTACGCTCTGTCTGCCGAGGCAGGGAGTGTCTATAAGTTTTTGGCGACAGGCGTACACATGCGTGAATGGTTTTCTGACCCTGAACTGAAAACCGGTGTTATTGGATCAAATGCTGTCATAGCGCTTTCAGGAAACATCCCGTTTGACAATGATCATATTGCATTAAACCCAACCCTTAATATTAAAACCGGAGAAAGCACGCTAAGGCTAGGCAAGGAAGCTGTAACACAAGTTAGCAGTCTTGACTTGAACCTAAGATTGATTTTGGAGAAAAACCAAATTGAGCTTGATCCTTCACAAGTCAAGATGGGCAGGCTCACGGCCAATTGGGTTGGTGGCATAAAACCTTATAATGCTAAAAAAGGGTATGGAGGCTCTCTACGCTACGATCTCATTATGAAGCAGGGCACCTTTGAGCCTACCATTGAGGGCGAGAGGATTGTCTCGGCAGCTTTCCAAACCCATGGCCTTTATAATGTAGAAGACAAAGATTTGCTGATTGACAGAATTATCCTCACGACCAAGCAAGGTTATGCAGAAGGCAAGGGGCGTATGCTCTTTGGAGGAGAGACACCAACCTTGAAGGCATCTGCAACAACGCAAGGTATTTCTATAACCGCTGTAAAGCAATTTTGGCCATATTTTATGGCCGATGGTGCGCGTGATTGGGTTCATGATCATTTTATTGATGGCTGGATTGAAAAAGGAACGCTGACAGCAGACATTCCTGCAGGCGTCATTTTTCGTATCAAGGAAGGCGCGAAAATCAAGCCCGATGAGTTCAACTTAAACCTGCAAATGAAAGATGTTGTATTCAGGCCCTTTGGGGAAATGCCGGCAATTCGTGATGCTAAAGGCGAACTTGAAATCTCAGGCATGAAAATTTCATCAAATATCAAGTCGGGTAAAGCTTCGGCTCAAGGCAAAAAGCCAATCAATATCAAATCCGGTTCATTCAACATGGAAGATTACGCAGCCAAAAGCAGGTTCGGTGAAACGATGCTTTCACTTGAAGGTGATGCGGTTTCAATTGCAGCCATTGCAGATAGAAAGCCACTGCGCGTGATGGAGCGCATGAAAGTTACAGCCAATCAGTTTTCAGGAAAAGGATTTGCAGATATCGTTGCGCGTTTCCCGATTGGAAAGGGGACAGATTATAGTCAGGTTGACTGGCATGTTTTGCTGGATCTTCAAAATGCCTCAAGCAGCAAGGAGCTTGCCGGGCGCAAGTTTACAAATGCAAATATTGTAATCGATGCAAATCCAAACTCTGCAAAAGTTATTGGCAATGCAAAAATCGATGGTATTAATGCCAGGTTGAACCTGGTCGAGCCCATTGGTAACTCAGGCAAGGCAAAGCGCAAACGTGAAGTTGTTGCATTAATGGGTGAGAATGCGAGAAAAGCGTTTGGGATTGATTTAAACCCTGTTGTCAAAGGGCCAATAAAGGTCAGTATCTTTCAAGAGTCCGGTATTGAAAAATACAATATAGATTTTACGGAATCGGAAATATCCATGCCCTGGGTTGGTTGGAGCAAGGGCAAGGGGATTGCAGCAAAGGCCGAGTTTGCCCTCAAAAAACAAGGCAAGTTGTTCAAGCTGAATGATTTTAAATTGCAAGGAGTCGGTTTTTATACCGAAGGTGATCTTGTGATGAGTAAAAGCGGTTTGATATCAGCTGACATGAAACGGCTAAAGCTTAATGATGCAGACAGCATTAACGTCAAGGTAGAGCGAAAATCAGATGCCTATAATATCCAGGCAAGTGGCGACTCTTATGATGCACGTGGTGTCATGAATACCTTGCTTTACAAGGGATCATTTAAACAGGCCCAAGGGGGACGATCCGTTAATCTTACGGCAAAATTCAAACAGGTAAGTGGTTTTGAAAAAAGAAAGATTTTCAACGTTGACCTTGTTTATCAAAGCCGTAATGGAAACTTGACCAAATTGGACATGAAAGGTTTTGGGACAGATGGCGCCAGCTATGCAGTTCAAGCTCAAAGAAATGGTAATCAAACACTCTTCACTATAGCATCCAATGATGCTGGTAATGCACTTGCGTTCACCAATATTTATACACGAATGCAGGGTGGCGCGATTAACGCCCAATTGGTCAGGGATGATAATGGGCCATTTTTAGGGCCTGTTAATTTGACGAATTTTACGGTTGTTAACGAACCGCGATTGGCGCAAATGGTTTCAAATGTCAGGCGCCAGGTACCCGAAGATCGCGATCAACGTGCCAAGGTAATCCCCATCAATACGGACCAACGAATTAAATTCGACCTTGCCCAGACTAAAATTGAAAAAGGTGACGGTTATCTCAACCTCAAGGACGCGATCATTCGAAATGCAGCAATTGGTTTGAGCATGGATGGTACACTTTACAATCGTGAAGACACGATGAATATCAAAGGTACATTCATGCCTGCAAACAGTGTTAACTTGGCAGTCTCGGCAATACCAATTCTTGGAAGGTTCTTTGCCAACGGAAAAGACAGGGCACTTATTGGTATTACCTATCAACTGAAAGGATCGCGCACAAACCCGGAGCTTTTGGTAAATCCATTGTCGATTGTTACACCAGGCTTTTTTAACAAGGTCTTTGAATTTAAATAGGTTACTCCGGCTTAATCAGAAAATGCTTCTTCTTGCCCATTGAAAGCTTGACAGCGCCTGTATCATTCAGATTGCTTGGGGTGATATTCATTCGTTCATCCGAGATTTGTTCGCCATTGATGCGGATTGCTCCCCCTTTAACATGACGCCGTGCTTCACCATTGGACGTTGCAAGACCAGCAGTTACGATAAGTGACAATAATCCAATGCCATCATTCAGATCACTTTGTGCAACCGATACAGTTGGCAATGTGTCCGTTGCCTGACCTTCCTCAAACGTTCTGCGAGCTGTTTCTGCAGCCTGTTCAGCAGCTTCGCGCCCATGAACCATGGCCGTGGTCTCAGTGGCTAAAACCTTCTTGGCTTCATTAAGTTCGGCTCCTTCAAGTGCTTCATAGCGGGCAATTTCATCAAGCGGCAGGGTTGTGAAAAGCTTCATGAAACGTCCCACATCAGCATCTTCCGAATTGCGCCAGTACTGCCAGTAATCATAAACAGGCAGATGGGACTCAGAAAGCCAAACAGCGCCATCAGCAGTCTTGCCCATCTTGGCACCTGATGATGTTGTCAAAAGCGGGGTTGTCAACGCAAACAGGCTTGGTGTTCCCATACGACGCCCCAAATCAACACCGGAAACAATATTTCCCCATTGGTCAGAGCCACCCATCTGCAAACGACAGTCATAACGTTTTGCAAGTTCAGCAAAGTCGTAGGCTTGCAGACACATGTAGTTAAACTCAAGGAAAGATAAATGTTGTTCGCGCTCAAGACGTAACTTGACCGAGTCGCGAGCCAGCATCTGGTTCACTGATAAATGCTTGCCCACATCACGAAGGAAATCAACATAATTGAGCTTCAAAAGCCATTCCGCATTATCAGCCATAATTGCCTTATCATTATCAAAGTCCAGAAATTTGGAAAAAACCTGCTTGATACCGGTTTTGTTTTCTTCAATGTCATCCGCAGTCAGCATTTTGCGACTTTCATCCTTGCCGGACGGATCGCCAACCATGGTTGTTCCGCCACCCATAAGTGCTAGTGGGCGATGACCTGTTTGCTGGAACCAGTAAAGCAACATGATCTGAACCAGACTGCCCGCGTGCAAGCTTTGTGCTGTAGCGTCAAAGCCGATATAGGCAGTTGTCTTTTCCTTCACCAATTGTGCATCAAGGCCTGCTTCATCTGAAAGCTGATGAATAAAGCCACGCGATTGTAGAACCTGTAAAAACTCGGATTTGAAGGCAGACATTTTATGTTTCGTTTCTTTGCTATACTAGATTAAAAGAATCTCGTGTCTCATAGCAGGAAGTTTTGGAATTTCAAATGGCGATTAGGACTGCAATTGGCTTAATGAGTGGCACAAGCATGGACGGTATTGATGCTGCACTGGTTAAAACAGATGGCGAAGCAATCGTTGAACGAGGCGCAATGGCGTTCTATCCATATTCTGCTAAGGCACAAACCTTGCTTAAGCAAGCGCTAGAAGATGCCAAGGAAATTCAACGCCGTGATGATCGACCGGGCTGCTTAACAGAAGCAGAAAACCTTATTACGCGACTTCATGTTAAGGCTGTAAAATCATTCCTTGAAGAAAATAAACTGGAAGCATCACAAATAGATGTACTTGGGTTTCATGGACAAACGATTCTTCATCGCCCTGAACAGGCTTTGACAATACAGCTGGGTGAGGGGGATAGGCTTGCAAAAGCAACAGGTATTGATGTCGTTTATGATATGCGCGCCAATGACATGTTGCATAAAGGGCAAGGAGCGCCGCTGGTACCTATTTATCATAAAGCTCTGATAACTGGCCTCCCAACTGATTTTCAAAAACAATTGCCTGTGGTGTTTGTAAACATTGGTGGTATTTCCAACATCACTTATATCGGTGAAGAACTTATTGCCTTTGATACAGGACCAGGAAACGCACTTATTGATCAATGGGTGCAAAGTGAAGCCGGTATTCCTTATGACCAAGGCGGTATGATTGCCAATGAAGGGTATGTAAATGAAACATTGGTAGCCAAATATCTGGGCAATGCTTATTTTGATAAGTCGTTACCAAAATCATTAGACAGAAATGATTTTCTGCCACCCAGGCCCGGAGAACTTGGTCTTGAAGAAGGCGCGCGCACCTTGGCGCATATTTCCGCAGCTGCAATCATGAAGGCCGTTGAACAGTTGCCTGATATTCCAAGACTATGGATTGTCTGCGGTGGTGGACGTCACAATCCGCACATAGTCGCTGACATGAAGAAACTTGCACAGCACTCAGATACGCAAGTTATTCGGGCAGAAGATGCAGGCTTTGATGGCGATGCAATGGAGGCAGAAGGTTGGGGTTATTTGGCTGTCAGAAGTTTAAGAAAGCTCCCGCTTACATTTCCAAAAACAACAGGATGCAAAGAGCCCATTACTGGTGGCGTATTAAGTCGTTCATAATTACATCGCAGGTTTGTTTACATTTGCTTAACCATACAGGCGCAGACTTGAAACAGTAAAAGAGTTTAGCAGGCACGAAATATGAGCAAACAAATAAGCTGGCTGAACGCCCGTTTCTAACGCTAATTTATATTTTTACTCCGTTGGAAATGCGCGAAAGCTGCAAAGGAGTGAATATGCAAAACCCAATCAAGACATTAATCGCTGTAATTCCGGTAATCATGGTGACATCAGTTAGCGGTATAACCGTTTCACAAGCAGCACCTGCCAAATGCGGTGACCGCAATAAAATAATCAAGGTTCTTAGAAATGATTATAAGGAAGTACCTTTGGCAATGGGACTTTCTCAAAAAAGTACGGAAGCTTTTGAGATATTTACTTCGGAAAAAGGAACCTGGACGGTGATGATGACCATGTCCAATGGTCAAACATGCATTATGGCAGCGGGGCATTCCTGGCAAAACTTGCCAAAAGAAATATTGGGTGCAAAGACCTGATTTATTAAGGGTCTTTGGCACCCAATCATTATTTGCATGATATGCGCCTAGCGAAGCAGCATTGTCTCTTCAATGCCACCTGGAATAATACCAAGTCGCTTATCAAGATAAGTACCACATTCTTCGATCAGTTCTTCCTGGTGTTCTGTGAAAAAGTGGTTTGCGTCTTCCATTGTGTTTTGCGTAATCAAAATACCACGTTGGGCTTTAAGCTTGTCGACAAGACCTTGAACATGCTCTGGCGGTGAAACACGATCTTCTTCACCATGAATAATCAATCCGGAGGCAGGGCAAGGTGCCAGAAATGAGAAGTCATAAATATTGGGCTGTGGCGCAATAGACATAAAGCCCTCAATCTCGGGGCGCCGCATCAGGAGTTGCATACCTATCCAGGCGCCAAATGAGAACCCGGCTACCCAACATCCACGTGCATCAGGATGAAGTGTTTGAACCCAATCAAGGGCAGCAGCAGCGTCTGACAACTCACCTTGACCATGGTCAAACGCGCCCTGGCTCCTGCCAACACCACGGAAGTTGAAGCGAAGTGTCGTAAAACCACGCTCCTGAAACATATAGAAAAGATCATACACAATCTTGTTGTTCATCGTTCCACCAAATTTTGGATGCGGGTGAGGATGAAGAATAATAGCGATTGGTGCTGTTTTGTCTTTTGACGGCTGGTAACGACCTTCAAGTCTGCCAGTAGGGCCATTAAAAATTACTTCAGGCATCGGATCTCCGGATAGCTTTGATTTCTCTTGTTTTACCAAGCAAAATGGGTTTGTGCGGCGTATGAGCACTTGACGTTGCAGGGTAGGTTTTTTATTACAGTTTAGAATTATTATAAACTGGGTTAATCGCCAAGCCTGCTTGAACGCTCTTCTTAGACAATCAGTGGTGCAAATTTCAAGTAAATTGCGCACTATCAGGCTTTATTTGGTAATTTTGCCCTTTAACCAAAGAAATATCGTCTTAAAATGGTACAACAGGCCAGACATTATCTCGACTATAATGCAAGCGCACCCTTGCTGGACTGCGCACGCGAGTCGATGATCAAGGCAATGTCAGATGCAGGAAATGCATCATCTGTTCATTTTGAGGGTCGGGCTGCACGAAAAACAATTGAAAAAGCCCGTTCGTCATTTGCTTCCTTCATTGACTTCAAGGCAACGAATGTAATTTTTACATCTGGTGCAACAGAAGCTGCCAATCATGTGCTTTCTCCTGTAATCAGGGCAGGTGGACATGAAATTAAAATCTCAAGGCTTTATTTGGGTGCGACTGAGCATCCTTGTGTCCTGCAAGGCGGCAGGTTTTCCAAAGAGCAAATTGAAATCCTGCCAACAAACCACAATGGCATCCTTGATATACATGCTTTGGAAGCAGCGCTTGAAACCCATGACGCGCATGCAGGCCAGCCGATGGTTGCAGTGCAGTTTGCCAATAATGAAACGGGTGTGATTCAACCTGTGAAGAAAATTGCAGAAGTTACTCATAAATATGATGGATTTCTAGTTGTTGATACAGTCCAGGCACTAGGAAAAATGCCTTTTTCAATCGAAGATACTGGCGCAGATTTTTTAATCTTTTCCAGCCACAAAATTGGTGGCCCACAAGGTGTTGGTGCAATTGTATTGCGCGATGCGTTGCTCTCTCCAATGCCTTTATTAAATGGCGGTGGTCAGGAAAACTATCATCGCGGCGGTACGGAAAATATAGCAGCCATCGCTGGTTTTGGCGCAGCTTGTGAGTGGCATAAAGAAAACTTGACTAAAAACATCAAGATTTTTTCGCTCAGGGACTCGATTGAAGAGCGTTTAGATACTATATGCAGGGAAGCTGGTAATGAAATTGCTCAACCAGTGTTCTTTGGAAAAGCTGAAAATCGCCTTGGGAACACCTCGTGTTTTTCAGTTCCAGGAATTAAGGCCGAGACAGCTTTAATGGCTTTGGACCTTGACGGCATATCGGTTTCATCAGGTTCCGCCTGTTCATCAGGCAAAGTCAAAAAGAGCCACGTGCTTGAAGCCATGGGCGCAAGCGATGAAGAAATGCAAGGTGCGGTACGCCTCAGTCTTGGGTGGCAAGAAGATAATTTGGGCGCGGAACGTTTCCTCGCCGCTTGGAAGACAATCGTTGGCCGCATGGCCGCTTAAGTAAACAGAAGAAGTTAACACTTGGAGAAACTGGACTATGCCAGCTGTACAGGAAACCATTGATACCGTCGCCTTACTGGACGTTGATAAATACAAATACGGTTTCTCGACCGACATTGAAAATGATATGGCACCCAAAGGCCTGTCAGAGGAAGTTATCCGCTTCATTTCCGCCAAGAAAGAAGAGCCTGAATGGATGCTTCAATGGCGCCTTGACGCTTATGAGCGCTGGAAAACCATGGAAGAGCCAACTTGGGCTCGTGTGAATTATCCAAAGATTGATTTTAATGACATCTATTACTATGCCGCTCCGAAGAACTTTGAAGATGGCCCAAAGTCTCTGGATGAAGTTGATCCCGAGCTTCTTAAAACCTATGAAAAACTTGGCATCCCGCTAAAAGAACAGGAGTTGCTGGCAGGCGTTCGTCGGCACGATGAGCCTTCGCAACTGGATGAAGACCCATCTGATAATGTCTATGCGTCTGGTCGTGTGGCTGTTGATGCAGTATTTGATAGTGTATCAGTCGTCACAACCTTCAAGGAAGAACTTGCCAAATCTGGTGTTATATTCTGCTCAATTTCAGATGCCATCAAAGATCATCCCGAGTTGGTCAAGAAATATCTGGCAACTGTTGTTCCTGTTTCTGACAATTACTATTCAGCCCTAAACTGCGCAGTCTTTACCGATGGTTCGTTTGTCTATATCCCGGAAGGCGTTCGTTGCCCAATGGAGCTGTCTACATACTTCCGTATCAATGCAGAAAACACAGGCCAGTTCGAACGTACGCTTATAATTGCCGAAAAAGGGTCGTACGTTTCATATCTTGAGGGCTGTACTGCACCGCAACGCGATGAGAATCAGCTTCATGCAGCCGTAGTTGAGTTAATCACCATGGAAGACGCCGAGATCAAATATTCAACCGTTCAAAACTGGTATCCAGGCGATGAAGACGGCAAGGGCGGTATTTATAACTTTGTGACCAAGCGCGGCGATTGTCGTGGCGATAATTCCAAGATTTCCTGGACACAGGTAGAAACTGGTTCAGCAATTACATGGAAGTACCCATCTTGCATCTTGCGCGGTGATGGTTCTCAAGGCGAGTTTTACTCAATCGCGGTTTCCAATGGTGCACAACAAGTCGATAGTGGCACCAAGATGCTTCATCTGGGCAAGAACACCAAGAGCCGTATTATCTCCAAAGGGATTTCGGCAGGTAAATCACAAAACACCTATCGCGGTCAGGTTTCTGCTCATAAAAAAGCAAGTGATGCACGTAACTTTACCCAGTGTGACTCATTGTTGATTGGTGATAAATGCGGTGCTCATACGGTGCCTTATATTGAAGCAAAAAATTCAACTGCTCAATTTGAGCATGAGGCAACCACTTCAAAAATCTCAGACGATCAACTTTTCTACTGCATGCAACGTGGCATCCCGGAAGAAGAGGCAATCGCGCTGATTGTGAATGGTTTTGTAAAAGAAGTCATTCAGGAACTACCTATGGAGTTTGC
>CALFBM010000196.1 GCA_937951645.1 uncultured Rhizobiaceae group bacterium | reverse complement strand
GCAACACGACAGGTTACAAACTCGTTCATGAACTGGTTTTTAGCATCCAGATCAGCATTTGCCTGGGCAACATTATAACGGGCTTCTTCCATTGCTGAAAGATAGATCACTTCGTCTGTTACCTTGCCCTTGGTCACTTTACGGTACGGACTTTCGATGAAGCCATACTTGTTGACACGAGCAAATGTCGCCAAAGAGTTAATCAGGCCAATGTTTGGACCTTCTGGTGTTTCAATTGGACAGATACGACCGTAATGCGTCGGGTGTACGTCACGTACTTCAAAGCCCGCACGTTCGCGTGTAAGACCACCGGGTCCAAGTGCAGAAAGACGACGCTTGTGCGTAATTTCTGAAAGCGGATTTGTTTGGTCCATGAACTGTGATAATTGCGAAGAACCGAAGAACTCACGAACCGCAGCAGCAGCCGGCTTCGCGTTAATCAGATCTTGCGGCATTACAGTATCAACCTCGATTGAAGACATACGCTCCTTGATAGCGCGCTCCATGCGAAGCAAGCCAATGCGATATTGATTTTCCATCAATTCACCGACTGAACGAACACGGCGGTTGCCAAGGTTATCGATATCATCAATATCGCCCTTGCCATCGCGAAGGTTCACAAGTGTTTTCACCACTTCAAGGATATCTTCCTTGCGAAGAACACGAACTGTATCTTCTACTTCCTGATTTAGGCGGATGTTCATTTTCACACGACCAACCGCAGAAAGGTCATAACGCTCTGAATCAAAGAACAGAGAGTTAAACATGTTTTCAGCAGTTTCCATGGTAGGTGGTTCACCTGGACGCATTACGCGGTAGATATCAAATAATGCATCCTGGCGTGTATCATTTTTATCTGCAGCAAGTGTGTTGCGCATATAGGCACCGATGTTCACATAATCGATGTTTAGAATCTGAACCGACTTGATTTTGTTTTCATCAAGCATTTCGATTGCTTTTTCATCAAGTTCATCACCGGCTTCCATATAGATTTCGCCAGTTTTCATATTGACGATATCTTCTGCTACAAACCTGCCATAGAGCTGTTCATTGGTAATGCGAAGATTTTTCACACCCTTCTCTGCCAGCTGCTTGATTGTGCGTGCTGTCATTTTCTTGCCGATTTCAAGAACAACTTCACCACTGTCAGCATCAATCAGATCAGCCTCTGCCTTACTGCCCTTCATGCTTTCGCCATCGAAAGGAATTTTCCAGCCATCACCATCACGTGTAACTTTTGAGAACGTATAGAATGTCTCAAGGATTTCTTCTGGTGTCAGGCCAAGCGCCATAAGCAATGTTGTTGCCGGCAATTTACGACGACGGTCGATGCGAGAAAAAACAATATCTTTTGCGTCAAACTCAACGTCCAGCCATGAACCGCGATACGGAATGACACGAGCAGCAAACAATAGCTTGCCTGATGAGTGTGATTTACCTTTATCGTGATCAAAGAAAACACCAGGTGAACGATGCATCTGGGAAACGATAACGCGCTCAGTACCATTTACAACGAAGGTACCATTGCCAGTCATCAAAGGCATGTCGCCCATGTAGACGTCTTGCTCTTTAATATCCTTGACTGACTTTGCACCTGTATCCTCGTCAATATCAAATACGATCAAGCGAAGTGTTACCTTGAGCGGTGCAGAGTATGTCATGTCACGTTGACGACATTCTTCTACATCGTATTTGGGGGCATCGAATTCATACCGAACGAATTCAAGCATTGAAGCGCCAGAAAAATCGGTAATCGGGAAAACCGAATTGAAAACTGATTGAAGACCTTCATCTCCACGTCCGCCTTCCGGTTCATCAACCATGAGGAAAGCATCATAAGATTGCTTTTGAACCTCAATCAGATTTGGCATTTGCGCCACTTCTGTAATATTACCGTAGAATTTTCTTACGCGTTTGCGACCATTAAAAACATGGTTTTGAGCCATCTTGGTACCTTTTCTCGCCGCAATCCTGCAGGATTGCTCTTTTAAGTTGCAGCAGTATTTCGCCAGACCTGTCGCCAGAAAACCCATGCGTGCTCTGCAAACCATTGCGGCACTCGGTCATCGGGACACGTGTCTAACGTCAGACTGTGTTCACATCTCGAACTGCGGGCAAACAGTTCTTTATTGCCCTACTCACTTTTACTCTTCACCTTCGACCCATGCTGCCGGTCGCTTAGATGACAGAAAACCTCCGGACGAATCCGAAGGTAATTTTTGTAAAATCAACCTGGTATCAGGCTGATGAAAAGCAATTACTTAAGCTCGACTTTAGCGCCTGCTTCTTCAAGCTTCTTCTGAATTTCTTCAGCCTCTGCTTTAGCACAGCCTTCTTTAACTGCTTTTGGTGCGCCTTCAACCAGATCTTTAGCTTCTTTCAAGCCAAGACCTGTGATACCGCGTACTTCTTTGATGACGTTGATTTTTGATGCACCAGCTTCCATAAGCATTACATCAAATTCGTCTTTTTCAGCAGCAGCCTCACCGCCAGCAGCTGGTGCTGCAGCTGCAGCAACAGGAGCAGCAGCAGAAACGCCCCACTTTTCTTCAAGCATTGTTGAAAGCTCGGCAGCTTCCAAAACTGATAGTGCAGATAGATCATCCACGAGTTTAGCTAGATCAGCCATATTTATATTCCTTAGTTAAGTTCAATTACGTTTTAGTTCAAACTTTGAGAAGTCCGCGAGAAACATTCGCCTCAAGCAGCTTCACCCTTTGCGGCATAAGCCCCGACAACACGGGCAACCTGACTGGCTGGCGCATTGACAACACGCACGATTTTAGTTGCTGGTGCCTGTACAAGACCAACAATTTTACCGCGCAGTTCATCCAGTGACGGCAGGCTCGCTAGAGACTTGACGCCATTTGGATCGAGGTTTGTAGCGCCCATTGCACCCCCAAGAACAACGAGTTTGTCGTTGGTCTTGGCAAATTCAACAGCCACTTTTGGAGCAGATACAGGATCTTCAGAGTAACAGATCAATGTCTGTCCCTTGAATAACCCAGAAATATGATCTGCGTCCGTGCCTTCAAGAGCTAACTTTACAAGACGGTTTTTCGCGACTTTTACGGTGCCACCTGCTTCTTTCATTTGAATGCGTAATGCACTCATGTCAGCAACAGTTAGCCCGGCATAGTGTGCAACAACCACAGCGCCTGCATCTGCAAGCTCTGATTTCATGGACGTTACAAACTCACGTTTTTCCGTTCTTTCCACAGTTTCTCTCCATTTAGAAAATTCAAAGCCAAAGCTTCAAATCCTCCGTTTGCCTTTGTTATTCATACTTCCTGACCCATATAAACAGACCAGATTGCATCAATAACGCTCCAGGTCCTGTCCCAGGTCAAAAGAGACGAACTCTTCCAACAAGGCTTTACGAGTTTGAACTGAAATACATGAACCTGAATTCAAAATTTCGTTCTCACTCCCATCTAATGCAGGCTGGGTATTAAGGCTGTTAGGCCGCCGGCAATCTCGGACAGGTGTTTAATCGGTTTCCCAATCAAACGAACTGGCCTGAACTACACAAAAGCGTAACCCAGACCAGAATTCTTTTATTTACTCAGCCATCACAGTTGACGGGTCAAGCTTGATGCCAGGACCCATGGTAGATGAAATGGCCACACGCTGAACGAAAGTACCCTTAGCGCCAGCTGGCTTTGCTTTTTGTACCGCGTCAGCAAATGAGCGAATGTTTTCTTCGATCTTGGCTGCATCAAAAGATGCCTTACCAACACCTGCATGCACAATGCCTGACTTCTCGGCACGGAAATCCACCGCACCACCTTTTGCAGCCTTAACAGCAGCAGCAACATCCATGGTTACTGTGCCTGTACGTGGATTTGGCATCAGGTTACGAGGCCCAAGCACCTTACCCAAACGGCCAACGATACCCATCATGTCAGGTGTTGCAATGCAACGATCAAAATCAATTTTACCGCCTTGCACGATTTCCATAAGGTCATCAGCGCCTACAATGTCAGCGCCGGCAGCTTTTGCCTCTTCCGCCTTTGCATCCTTGGCAAATACAGCAACCCGCACTGAACGGCCTGTGCCATTCGGCAAATTAACAACGCCACGAACCATTTGGTCTGCATGACGAGGATCAACACCCAAGTTCATTGAAACCTCAATTGTCTCATCAAACTTTGCACCAGCGCGCTCTTTAATCATCGCAATTGCTTCGGTTAACCCGTAAAGATGTTTGCGATCAATACCTTCTGCGGCATTCTTATAACGTTTTCCAGCCATGATTAACCCTCTACCTCTATACCCATTGAACGAGCAGAACCGGCAACAATCAGCATTGCAGCATCAATGTCATTTGCGTTCAGGTCGACCATTTTCTTTTCGGCAATGTCCTTGACCTGCGCGCGCGTCAGTTTACCGGCAACTACACGGCCCGGTTCCTTGGAACCTGACGTCAAGTTCAATGCCTTCTTGATAAAGAAAGACATTGGCGGCTGCTTCATCTTGAAGGTAAACGACTTATCAGCAAAAATTGTAATTTCCACAGGGATTGGAGAACCTTTTTCCATTTCCTGTGTCTTGGCATTAAACGCCTTACAGAATTCCATAATGTTCAGACCACGTTGACCTAGCGCCGGACCAATTGGCGGCGAAGGAGAAGCGTTGCCTGCTGGAACTTGAAGCTTCAAGTATCCATCAATTTTCTTGGCCATTTTACTATTCCTTTGTTAACTGGAAACCCAGCTTGTTTAGGTTTCGTGGTACGGTTACAGTCAATCGGCCAGATCAACCTCCCCTCCCACGAGTTATAATGAGCTTAAGTTTTTTCAACCTGCCCATATTCGAGATCGACCGGGGTAGCCCTGCCGAAAATTGATACCTCCACCTTGAGGCGCGCACGCTCTTCATCGACTTCCTGTACGATACCATTGAAAGAAGCAAACGGGCCGTCTGATACACGAATGCTTTCGCCAACATCAAACATGATGGATGGCTTGGGACGATCAACGCCTTCCTGAACCTGATTAAGTATTTGATTGGCTTCACGCTCGGTAATCGGCTTTGGCTTGTTATCTGCACCCAGAAAACCAGTTACCTTTGGGGTATCCTTGATTAGGTGGAAAGCCGCATCTGTCATATCCATCTTAACAAGCACGTAGCCTGGAAAAAACTTGCGCTCGGAATCAACCTTGCGCCCACGGCGTACTTCAACCACTTTTTCAGTTGGCACCATTACAGCCTCAAAGAGATGCTCAAGTCCTTTTTGACGAACCTTCTCTTCAATTGCTTCAGCCACTTTTTTCTCAAAATTTGAGTAAGCCTGAACTATGTACCAACGATGCGCCATTACTGTGCTTTTCCTCGTAGAACCCTGATTTCGTATCCGCTATCTCTTAACCAAGACTAAGCAAAGTTGTTACAACAAAGCTAAGCCCTTTATCCAGAACGAAGAAAAACAAACCAGCAAGAATGACCATGATAAAAACCATAATGGCACTCGTGACTGTTTCACGGCGCGTTGGCCATGTAACTTTCGAGACTTCCGTGCGCACTTGTTGCAAGAAAGTGAATGGATTGGTCTTGGCTGCCATCAGTAGAATCCTGACTCGCTGTTTAAATTAACATCAACTCTGGTTAAAACCGGAACCTACAAACTATTCAACCGCTTGTAAATACACAGAAAATCGTGCGCAAAACAGTTCTAACCAATTCGCACACGCTTTCTTTCGGTGGTAAGTACGTAAACCCTTGGTTTACAAAGCGCAAGGGGTATTTGGAAATTTTTTAAATTACTAAATGTGGCGACAACAGCTGTCTTGTTCCTTAAAGTATTACGCGCATATATTAGCAGACCTTCAAATCCACCAAAACATAATAATTCATTGCAATAAAATATGGTAAAAAACTTGTTAATGTCCTGTAACGCGTTGTCATCCTTATTGAAAGGGCTAAACCTTATATAAGTTAATCAAACATAATTGTTAGCAAGAGTGAGAGTCTTAAACTACAATAACGATTTGTTAAATAATTATATTCTTCATAGCCTTAAAAATTTTAATGGAACTTGATCAATGAGCCATTATTTAATTATCATGAGGTTAAATGAAAATGGAATACGTACAATTTATGCTTGACTCCACCCTTTTTAAAATTTTTTGCACAGTAACCAGCTTGATGCTGTTGAAATATACATTGGGCAAATAACGTCGTTACACCGTGTGAACGGATTTTATCGAGATAAAAATTGCAACAGTACAAAGATTAATCGGAAGTCCCTTGCTGTTTTTACGTACCATCGAGCTACTGGACTTGTCACGTTTTAGTTCCGCATCCTTATCTCGTTTAACTCATTTTCTTTCAAAGTCTGCAGGTGATATTCCTCCTATTGTTGAGTGTCTACGGCGAGTATTGTAGAAGCCGTTAATGTATTTGAACAGTGCCTTGGTTACTTCGTCCCGCGTCTTCCATTTATTACGC
>CALFBM010000195.1 GCA_937951645.1 uncultured Rhizobiaceae group bacterium | reverse complement strand
AGAAACGCTACTGGGGCAGACACTTTTGGGGTAGGGGATATTTTTCAACTACCAATGGTGCCATCACAGAACAAACCGTACTTCAGTACCTGGAACAGCACTCAGACAAATCTACCGACGCAAGTCGGTAGTGGTTTAACTATGTTTTGTTTCTAACCTTAATAAATAGTTAAGTGACGCATTTTTGTATTATGAAGCCTGACTGCTGGGTGGAAATGCTTGCTGCGTCATAAATAATTGAAAAAATTGGATTTTTCCCCTTTGTTGTAATGGCTTTTAGAAAACTATGAACACACAGGGCTTGGGAGCAGTATCAAGAAAGCCGTTTTTAACTAAATAATAAAATATTTATTAATTATATCTCTTACAAAATTTTTAAAATTCCTAGGGTAAAGATTATCCAAGAATTGTATTTGGAAAAAACATAAAAAATCATTCCAAAGTGTCAAATTAATAATTTACAGGGAATTATAATGATAAATAAAGCTTTTCAAAAATATTTACGTAATACGTCGGGCAATATTGCTACTACATTCGCATTGCTGGCTTTCCCAATGGTTGTATTGGTAGGTGGCGGTATTGACGTACAAAGAGTCTCTCAATCAAAAGTAAAATTGCAATCCGCTGTTGAAGCAAGCACGTTAGCTGCTGCGTCATTTAAAAATAGAGGAAAATCAACAAAGAAATTTGTTAGGGAATATATCCTGGCAAACCTCTCTGACTCGTCTTATTTGACAGATATAAAAGTAGACATTCTAAAAGAAGAAATTGCATTTAACAAAAGAGAGATTACGGTTGAGACTGAGGCAGTTATTAAATCATCCTTCCTGCAATTACTTGGGCGTGATAGTAGCAAAATAACTGCTAGCTCTACAGCAATTGAAGCACGCGGAAGTCTTGAATATACTATGGTTTTAGATATTTCGAGTTCTATGAGAGGCGCCAAATTATCAAGTTTAAAAGATGCAGCTAAAGAATTTGTTGATCTAGTACTGGATGATCAGTTGGCCGTGACGACATCTGTAAACCTGATTCCGTTTGGAGGTTCAGTTAACTTAGGCACGCTATATGATAGCCATGTTGCTGATATCTCTGATTCAATTGTTGATCCAAGTAAGGCAGAATACTCAAAACGTGCTGACATCCCCAATTATAAATACCGATTTACGGATGGCGAAAAATGCGTTGAATTACAAAAAGGTGATTATGATCTGGATCTAATTCCTGCAAAATCCCGCGCTCAAATTCCTCATTTTTGGAAGTATGCTTATTTCAATCCATGGTGCCCAAAATCTACAAGTGCAGCCGTATGGAATTCTAATAATGCGACTGTTTTAAAAGCCAGGGTGGATGAAATGACCCTATCAGACGGTACAGCAATGAATCATGGTGCTTTATGGGGAGCTAAATCGCTTTCGCCATCTTATCGTGGGAAATTAGGTGGAGATTTTCCTGATCGCCCGGTAAATTTTGATGATAACTCAGCCAAAAAAGTGATTATTATCATGAGTGATGGTGCAATTACAGGACAAAACCGTCCACTAGATTATAAAGGTTATAATGTACATACAAACCAATTTTATGGCTCAAAATCACCACTTCCAGGTGAACGTACAAGAGGTAGAGGTAACAATAAAAATCAGCAGTTAGTTTTGAAAAACGGAAACAACAGTGATAGTCCTCTATCCGATACTGCGGTAGGTAATTTTAAGAAAACTTGCGAAGATTTAAAATCAAAAGGCGTAAATATTTACACTGTAGGTTTTAAAATCGCTAAAGACTCAAAACAAGAAGCTTTGTTGGAGTATTGTGCTTCTAATCCTGCCAATTATTATCTGGTTGAGTCACTTGATATATCGGAAGCTTTTAAATCCATCGTAGCATCAGTAAACCAGCTGAGAGTTTCTGGCTAATGAGTGCTAGCTATAAAAAATATGGATTGTACCCATTCAAATTCTGGGCAAGAAAGCTATGGAAAAACAATGAAGGAGCTACCGCTGTTGAGTATGCATTAATAGCTCCAGTTTTCTTTGCTTTATTGTTTTCGGTATTTGAATTGGGTACTTTATCAACCAAGACTGTATTATTGGATTTGGCTGCAGCTAAGACCAGTAAAAATATTTACATTGGGTCAGTAAGCTCTGGCTCACTTACCAAAGAGGACTTGGAAAAATCAATTTGCGATACAATATCTTTGATTGATACTAATTGTCGTGGAAATTTAACAGTTGAGTTAACTAAAATTACTGATTTTAATTCAGTACCGGCAACTGACGCAAAATGTGTCGATGCAGATGTTCCTATCAAGCCTACTGTTGCTTTTAATCCTGGAGTAAATGATGAGATTATCTACATGCGTATTTGTTTGACTACTAAAGTTCTTATGCCCGGGATTGGCTTCGGGCTTAGCATGCTAAAAACAGACACGGGTAAAACGCAGCTGGTTACTTCTCTTGCTTTTAAAAATGAACCATTTTAGAAAAAAATTGATCATGAACAATATTAAAAATAGATATCTGGCATTTTGGCAAAACACCAAGGGGATTGCTGCAGTTGAGTTTGCACTAATTCTACCATTACTTATGTTACTGGTTTTTGGAAGCTATGGCGTATTTGTAATATTGCAAGAAGGTAACAAGATTGATAGGGCATCAGCAATCGTTGCAGACTTGGTTTCTCGTACAGAACGAGAAATGACCCAAGCTGAGATTGACAAGCTTATCAATGTATCAAAAGCTCTCACTGGTCCGCTTGCTGATGATAGAAGCTATGAAATAATTTTAAGTAGTGTATTCAATGAATTTGATAGTGCTGGTAATACGGACTATATTATCAATTGGAGTAAATCAAATAAACCAGGCAAGGAACTGGAGATCGCAGATCTTGATAAATTGACTCTTCCCAGAATTGCAGAGGGTGACTCACTTATCATTGTTACTACCAAGGTAGATTATAAACCTGCTTTTTTAGAAGGAATCGTTAACGACTTAACATTCGATGGTTTATCAGTAAGAAGACCACGCTTTGTACAATTGGTTCCGTTCGACGAATAATTATAGAGAAACCTTTTTAGATAACTTGAATTTGAGTTGATAAAAGTATTTTTGCCTACAAAAATGTTAAACCATATCCGCATAGTTAATTTATGCTATGTCGATATGCATGTAAAAATAATTTAATTTTTATATTAATCACAAAAATTCTGGTGGCCATGGTCTTGTATTGTCGGCGTCAATCCAGTGTTGCACCCATTCTGGTGGCGGAAGTGTGAAGTCGCCTTGCTCCATAGCCTGCGCAACACGCTCTGTCAGAACAGTTCGTCCTTTTTCTGTCACGCCAGTTCTGAAGACAGCTGTTGAACAAGGTTCGCCGCCGACCTCCATTGATTGCTGGATATAAAACCATCGGTAGTCCATGCCGACAAGTTGCGTGCGCATGACAACTCTCTGAAACATGAAAATACGCTTGCGAAAGCGTACGGAAGCCCCTGCAACGACCAAACCCCATTTCTGTTCTTTTAAGACACGCCATAATCCACTCTTCACAGCAAGGTCAAAGCGGCCGAGATCGTAAAGTGTCAGGTGACGTCCATTATTCATTTCCATGAAATGATCCATATCCCATGGATGGGCGCGGAACGTACACGTTGTTATATCTGTGAACTGCACGGCAGGTGCTTGCCGTGCTTTCCAAAGTACTGCTACCATTCGGGCAAAAGGATACATGAAGTTTTACTTTACTGGTTTGTGGCTTATGCAGCCTTTTTGTTTGGTGTGCCTGTTGGATCAAAGCGTTCGTAGAATTTCTGATTGGTTTTTGCCATTTCAAGAAGAAGTGCATTTGGCTTGAATTGGTCACCATATTTGGCGTGCAGGTCTTTCAGCATTTCAACAAATTTGGTTGTCCCCATGCCGTCAATATAAGAAAGCGCCCCACCAGTGAAAGGGGCAAAACCAAAGCCAAGAATAGAGCCAACGTCTGCTTCACGAACATCAGTCACCACATTTTCTTCGACGCAGCGCGCTGCTTCAACAGCGATTGTGGCATGAAAACGGTTCTTGATTTCCTGACGGTCAATTGTATCAGCATCTTGTTGTGGGTACATATCTTTTAACCCGTGCCAAAGATGCTTCTTGGCTGGCTTGTCAGGATAATCATAAAATCCTTTTCCGTTTTTCTTGCCCAGACGTTCGTGTTTTTCAACCATTGCGTCCACAAGATCAATATGGCGTTGTTCAACGGCTCCTTCACCCAAATCACGAATGGTTTGGTGAAGGATTTTATGGCTGAGATCAATCGCCGTTTCATCGTTGAGTTGCAGCGGGCCAAGTGGCATGCCTGCTTGCTTGGCAAGGTTTTCAATCATCGCTGCAGGGACACCTTCAGTGAGCATGTTGTAAGCTTCAGACATATAGCGAAGTACACAACGGTTCACAAAGAAACCGCGTGAATCGTTTACAACGATCGGTGTTTTCTTGATTTTACTGATGTAATCAAGAGACATCGCAATGGCCTTGTCGCCAGTCTTGTCACCCTTGATGGTCTCAACGAGCAGCATCATGTTTACCGGTGAGAAGAAATGAATACCTACAAACTGCTCTGGACGTTTTGAAAACTTGGCCAGATCAGAAATTGGAATGGTCGAAGTATTGGATGCAAAGATAGCATCTTCCGGCATGTGTGCCTCGGCCATTTCTGTAGCGGATTTTTTGACTTCAGAATCTTCAAATACTGCTTCAATGACCATATCAACATCTGAAAGTTTTGCATAATCATCCGTTGCCGTGATGTGAGAGAGAATAGTATCTTTCTTTTCAGCCGTAGATCGCTTCTTCGAAATTGCCTTGTCTTCAGTCATCTCAGACCAGGCTTTGCCCTTGTCTGCACTTGCCTGATCGCGGTCAATCAAAACCACATCAATGCCTGCCTTGGCAGATACATAGGCAATGCCAGCCCCCATAAGACCAGCACCAATGACGCCGATTTTATTGACTTCAAGCTTGCCAACAGACTGGGGACGACGAGCGCCTTTATTCAGTTCTTGCATGGACATGAAGAGTGTGCGGATCATCATGGCTGCTTCAGTCGTGCGAAGCACTTGTGAGAAATAACGGCTCTCAATTTTAAGAGCTGTATCAAACGGAACCAACATGCCTTCATAAACACATTTCATAATGGCACGAGCGCCTGGATAATTATCCTGCGTCTCACGGCGATAAATTGCATTTGCAGGCGGGAAGAGTTGAAAACCAGCCGGCGTATAAACTTTGCCGCCCGGGAATTTATAACCTCTAACATCCCAAGGTTGCTCACCTTTAAGGCCGCCATTAATAAGTTCTTTGGCTTTGTTTATCAGTTCAGCTTCAGGAACAACTTCTGTTGTAAGGCCTTGAGCTTTTGTTTTGGAGGCATGCATATTGCCACCCTTGAGCAGAAATTGCATGGCTTCCTGCGTATGAATTAAACGCGGTACACGTTGTGTTCCGCCACCGCCGGGAAAGAGGCCAATTTTTACCTCAGGCAAGGATACTTTTGCATCATCTGCAATCACACGTGCATGACAGGCAAGACATATCTCAAGACAACCACCGATTGCCTGACCGTTGATCGCAGCAACAAAAGGCTTACCGGATGTTTCCTGCTTGCGAAGAAGCAAGTTCAGGCGATAGGCATTGTCGAACAAAAGTTGTGCAGCAGCGTCCGGATCTTTGGCTTCTTCAGCCCGGAACTGGCCCAGCATATTTTGAAGCATGGAAAGATCAGCACCTGCACCAAAGGTCTTCTTGCCAGAAGCAAGTACAACACCCTTGATGGTTTCATCAGCCGCCATCGTATCAATAATTTTTTCCCATTCTTCCATGACTGAAAGATCAATCACATTCATGGATTTATCAGGCATGTCCCAGGTAACAACTGCAATACCGTCATTGTCGGTTTCAACTTTAAAATTTGTATAGCTCATGATTAAACTCTTTCAATAATCGTTGCCGTACCCATGCCTGCGCCGATGCATAGCGTTACAAGGGCTACATTTTGGTCGCGGCGTTCCAGCTCATCCAATACGGTTCCAAGGATCATGGCGCCAGTTGCACCAAGCGGATGTCCCATTGCAATAGCACCACCGCAAACGTTCATCTTGTCATGGGGAACATCAAGTGCCTGCATGTATCGAAGCACAACGGATGCAAAGGCTTCGTTTAACTCAAACAGATCAATGTCTGAAAGTTTCATGTTTGTACGTGCAAGAAGTTTTTGGGTTACGTCAACAGGTCCTGTCAGCATAAGCGCCGGGTCAGAGCCAATGTTTGCAAAAGCACGAATCTTTGCACGTGGCTTAACACCAAGTTTGTTTCCACCTTCAGCAGAACCCATTAGCACAGCTGCAGCACCGTCAACGATGCCTGATGAATTACCTGCATGGTGAACATGGTTTACTGTTTCAAGTTCAGGATGGGCTGCAATGCCAACTGCATCAAATCCGCCCATCTCGCCCATCATGACAAAAGAGGCATCGAGCGAAGCAAGCGATTGCATGTTTGTTTCGGGGCGCATGTGTTCGTCATGATCAAGGATAACAAGACCGTTTTGATCTTTAATCGGAACAACAGAATTTTTAAAGCGTCCATCTTTCCAGCTTGCTTCTGAACGCTTCTGGCTTTCAACCGCATAAGCATCCACATCATCACGCGAAAAACCATATTTGCTAGCAATCAGGTCTGCAGAGACACCTTGTGGCATAAAGTAGGATGGAACAGCAACGGATGGATCCATCGGCCAGGCACCACCAGATGCACCAATGCCCACGCGGGACATCGATTCAACACCGCCAGCAATTACAAGGTCATTTGCGCCCGAATTAATGGTTGAGGCTGCCATGTTAATTGCATCAAGACCAGAGGCACAAAAGCGGTTGATCTGCATGCCGGGAACCTTGTTGTCATAACCAGCTTCAAAAACTGCGGCACGTGCAATGTCAGAACCA
>CALFBM010000194.1 GCA_937951645.1 uncultured Rhizobiaceae group bacterium | reverse complement strand
TAGTGGAGGATATGAATGAGCGCAACCGTTAAACAAAGCGTTTAACAGGTTGCATCACTTTATTTTAAAACTCAGTAGGTAATTTTGAGTAGTTCTACTTACCCAATGCTGAAAGCAACGTTTCACCAAGCTTTGCCGGAGGCGGAGAAACCTTGATGCTAACTCTTTAAGAGTTTCAATTTAAAGCATTCGCCTGCTTAGTTTTAAAGATAAATGAGCAGGATAAATATCAAATCCATCTTCCCTCATTTGTGCAGCAACATCAGGATTAGTTAGAACAAGTTTGATAGAAGAGCTACCACCATCACGTCCGCCATACCTATTTGATCCTTTAATTACATGTGAACCACCCATAGTCGGATAAGAACTAAAATTATTTTTAAACTTTAAGAAAAATAATTCACTAAGACAAATATCATGAACATTGTGAAATAATTCCTTTTGAAAATTTAAAAAAAACCTAAGGTCATGGTAGCCATAACTAGATCCTGAACCAATACTGTCAAAATTTATAACCGAATTAGCAAGTATTGAATTACTAAAAGATACATCCCTAAAATTATCTGTACAGTTTAGAAATCTTGTTTCTCTATCATTCATTTTCTTCTGGATTAAATCCAATTTTTCTTTCTGTTTCCTTTCACCAGTTGGAAATCTCCAAGGGTCATAAATATTGGATTCTGCCATTAATTCGGAAATAATATTAGCTCTAATATGCTTATCACTTGTTATTTCTTCCGACCAATTCATAGATTCCAGTTCAGTGCAAATTGTCTTGTAAGCATCATTAAAATCGAAAGAATTATCACCGCCTCTATTTAGTAAATAACAAAACAAATCAAATGAAACAGAAAATCTGTTCCACATTATATCCGACATACCTTTTTGGAAATTTTTGTCTAGACGGTTCAAGTCTACTTACCCAATGCCGCTAGAAGCGTTTCACCAAGCTTTGCAGGTGACGGAGAAACTTTAATCCCTGCAGCTTCCATGGCATTAATTTTATCTTCTGCGCCACCCTTGCCGCCAGAAATAACAGCACCGGCATGGCCCATGGTACGGCCAGGAGGTGCTGTGCGTCCTGCGATGAAACCGGCCATTGGTTTTGAACGACCCTTTTTGGCTTCATCAGCAATAAATTGTGCTGCATCTTCTTCTGCAGAACCACCGATTTCACCGATCATGATAATACTCTCAGTCTCATCATCTGCCAGGAACATTTCGAGTATGTCAATAAATTCAGTACCCTTGACCGGGTCACCACCAATACCGACTGCTGTTGTTTGGCCAAGGCCGGCATTTGAAGTTTGGAATACCGCTTCATAAGTCAGTGTACCGGAACGTGACACCACGCCTACAGAACCTTTTTTAAAGATCGAGCCTGGCATAATTCCGATTTTACACTGCTCGGGCGTTAGAATGCCCGGACAATTTGGGCCTACAAGACGTGAGTTTGATTTCTCAAGTTTTGCCTTAACTTTCACCATATCCATCACCGGGACACCTTCCGTAATACAAATAATCAACGGAATTTCTGCTTCAATCGCTTCCAGTATCGCACCTGCAGCACCTGCTGGTGGTACATAGACAACAGATGCATTTGCACCAGTGCGCTCCTTGCCTTCTGCAACAGTTGTGAAGATCGGGAGGCTTTCACCATTTGCGCCAGTCCAGTCTTCACCACCTTTTTTAGGGTGCGTGCCACCTACCATTTGTGTCCCGTAATAGGCTAATGCTTGCTCTGTATGAAATGAACCCGTTTTACCTGTTAGTCCCTGTACAAGAATTTTGGTATCACGGTCGATTAGAATAGACATTTATGTTTTCCCTAAGTGGAATGATTTAATCAAGTTTATTAAATTCGTTCTTTTGAAAGAATGGTTACGTTTATAAGATTGGCGCGGTTTGACTTGTCAGACTTGAAGAATACAAAAACCTTGAAATCTTCATTGCCGCCAGCCCAAGTCGTCGTAAGCAATTCGCCATCCGGCACATCCGAGCTGACCGGCTCCTTGCCGACAAGTGTATTCATGCGCCCAAGGATAATATCAGCATCATCTTCCCCATCCAGAACAAGCGTACATGCTGTAGCTGTACCTTCTTTAAAGTCAGGATAATTCTTGTTGAATGTTTCGCTCGGGCGTGATTGCACTACGCCAAGACGATAAATGCGTTTTGAAAGACGAACATCCCAACCTTCAAGAAAGTCCGGGTTTTCAAGCGATGTGAATTGCTTCAAATCCTCACCACCCATTTGCTCCCAGGCAAAACGGGTTGACATATCAACGATATTTTTAACAACAGGCACCTGCGCATAGCAGGCACGATTGAAGAGGAATACGGGGTCCGTCGTTGTTTCAGGCACTTCTGATTGTTGCTGGGCAAAGGCAGATGCTGTCAAAAGACCAACAGCAAATGCAGCAGTTGTGATTTTTTTGAAGATTTTCATTAATTCAGTTCAACCTTTTTAATTCTTTTTTATATCTTACGTTCAAGAAAAGCTAATGCGCCGCCAAGACTAATCAATATACACCCAGCAATACCTTCAAGCCATTCGACAAAGCGTTCTTTCATCATCACTGCGCTTTTAGCAGAAACCAATCCGTAGAAAATTAAAATAGGCAATTCTAATAATACTGAACAAATGCCGAGAATTGTAAGCTGCAATGCAACATTACCATCTGGAGAAATAAATTGCGGCAATATAGCTACAAAGAATGCAATGTTTTTGGGGTTAGAAGCTTGAAGAACAAAACCTTTGACAAAAGCTTTTTGTTGGGTTTGTCCAATGTTTTGTGTTGCATTTTTTGCTTTTTCAACGTCGATTGCACTATTACTGTACCTGGTAGATACCAAACCTTTTAATAACGGAATCAACATTAGAAGCCCAAGATAAACCAGATATGCAGCACCGATCCATTTTATAATTGTAAACAGCGTTGCTGATGCCAGTATTGCAGCACCAACGCCTAATGCGGCTAAAGCAAAATATACTGCATTCGTTGCCAGTATTCCCAAAGATGCAGCAAAACTGATTTTAAACCCGCTACGTAAAGCTAAGCCTATAACCAACAATACAGCCGGACCAGGTGAAAGACTCAAAAGCGTTTCAGTGAATATAAATAGCAAAAGCGTATTATAATCCATAAAAACTAACCCTTAACCGCCTTAACAATCTTCTGAGCTGCATCGTCAAGATCATCTGCTGCAACTACATCAACATCACTTTCATTGATAATTCTTTTGCCTTCTTCAACCTTTGTGCCTTCAAGGCGCACGACTAACGGCACTTTCAGACCTACGTCTTTAACAGCTGTCACAACACCTTCTGCGATAACATCGCAGCGCATGATGCCGCCGAAGATGTTTACCAGAATACCTTTAACTTGTGGGTCGGAAGTAATGATTTTGAAAGCTGCTGTTACTTTTTCTACCGTTGCGCCGCCGCCAACATCAAGGAAGTTGGCAGGCTCTGCACCGTAAAGCTTGATGATGTCCATGGTTGCCATTGCAAGGCCGGCACCGTTCACCATACAGCCAATATCACCGTCTAGCGCGATATAGGCCAGATCAAATTTTGAGGCTTCAATTTCTTTTTCGTCTTCTTCTGACAAGTCGCGAAGTTCTTGCAACTCCGGATGTCGGAATTCTGCGTTGCCATCAAATGACATTTTTGCATCAAGCACACGAAGATGCCCATCTTTCATAACGATAAGCGGGTTTACTTCTAGCAGACTCATGTCTTTTTCAACGAATGCATTATAAAGTAACGGGAATAGTGTTTCTGCATCTTTTGCTGCATCACCGTCCAGTTTGAAAGCTGACACAAGCTTGGCTACACCTGCTGGTGTACAGCCTGTTTCCGGGTCAATGCCAACCGTATGAATGAGTTCAGGTGTATCTTCTGCAACAGCCTCAATGTCCATACCGCCTTCTGTTGAAGCAACAAAGGATACACGTCCTGTTTCGCGATCAACCAAAACAGACAGATATAATTCGCGGTCGATGTCTGCGCCATCTTCCAGATAGAGACGGTTTACCTGTTTGCCTGCCGGACCAGTTTGTTTGGTAACAAGCGTGTTACCCAACATTTCCTTTACATGCGCGCGTACTTCGTCAGGACTAAAAGCCAGACGTACACCACCTTTTGCATCTTCTGGCAATTCCTTGAACTTTCCCTTGCCGCGTCCACCTGCGTGGATTTGGCTTTTTACCACATAAAGTGGGCCAGGGAGTGCTTCAATTGCAGCGTCTACATCATCAGCCGAAAGGATTGGAACGCCCAATGCCACTGGCGCACCTTCTGCTTTCAAAAGTGCTTTAGCCTGATATTCGTGAATGTTCATGGAAATGTACCTGTTTTCAGTCAAGTTTGAATCTCGCAGACAGGTTTATTCCCCTGCTCGCTCAATGGCAACAGTCATAAAGTAGTAAATTATTGTGAATTTGTGAAACGGCTGCTTATTCAGCCGCTTCCTTTTGCGTTAAAGCCCCAACCTTAGCCGCACAGTACTTGAATTCGGGGATTTTACCAAATGGGTCAAGTTGCGGGTTTGTAAGGCGGTTGGCAGGTGACTCGTTGAAGCAGAACGGCATAAATACCATATCATCTGCCACATCACGGTCTTCACGAAGCACAGCTGAAATAGTTCCTCTTCTTGTGGAAACCTCGATCATCTGTCCTGCTTCCAGCCCCATTTTGGCAATTTGATGCCTATTCATGGCTGCAATGCCTTCTGGTTCAATCTCGTCAAGCACTGCGGAGCGGCGTGTCATGGCGCCTGTGTGCCAATGTTCCAGCAAACGACCTGTTGTCAGCACCATCGGAAAATCTTCATCTGGCACTTCATCCGGTGCCAAAAGATCAGCAGGAACAATCTTGCCTTTGCCATCTGCTGTCGGAAAACCATCGGTAAAAATAACTTCATTCCCGAAACCGCCTGGATCATCAATTGGGTAACAAAGCACATCTTCATCATTAAGACGTTCCCAGGTTACATAATTCAACGATTTCATGACCGAAGCCATTTCGGTGTAAACTTCGCCTACGCCTTCATAGTTCCATTCAAGGCCGGTGCGGTTTGCAAGTTCTACAATCAACTCCCAATCCTGACGCGCATCCCCTGGCGGATCAAGCGCTGGACGACCAATTTGCACCTGACGGTTTGTATTGGTAAACGTACCAAGCTTTTCTGCATGAGCAGACGCTGGCAGAACAACATCTGCGTGCCAGCAAGTCTCTGTTAAAAAAATATCCTGAACCACGAGATGATCCAGCTTTGCCAATGCACCACGGGCATGAATTTGATCAGGATCAGACATGGCAGGATTTTCACCCATCACATACATGCCCGAGATTTCACCATCGTGAATGGCATCCATGATTTCAACAACGGTCAGACCGCGCTTTGGATCAAGGGTCCTGCCCCAGAAGTCCTGCATTTCTTCGCGGATATCAGTATTTTCAACCAACCGGTAATCAGGATACATCATCGGGATAAGCCCCGCGTCAGATGCACCCTGTACGTTATTTTGACCGCGTAGCGGGTGCAAACCAGTACCTTCGCGCCCTACTTGTCCGGTAATAAGTGCCAGCGCGATTAAACAACGTGCATTATCGGTGCCATGTGTATGCTGAGAAACACCCATTCCCCAGAAAATGATTGAGCGTTCAGAAGTTGCATAAACACGTGCGACATCACGAAGGACATCCGCTTCAATGCCACATACTTCGCTCATCGCTTCTGGTGAAAAGTCTTTGACTTTTTCTTTTAATGCATCAAACCCTGAAGCGTTGGCTTGAATATATTGTTCATCGTATAAATTTTCTTCGATAATCACATGAATAAGAGCATTTAACATGGCCACATCTGTGCCTGGCTTGAACTTCAAGCCATGGGATGCATGACGCATTAAATCCTGGCCACGTGGATCCATGATAATGAGTTTTTTGCCCATTTTTGCAGCCTGTTTGAAATAGGTTGCAGCTACAGGATGGTTTTGTGCAGGTCTTGCACCGATTACAATCATGCAGTCAGACTTCATAGAATCGGTGAACGGTGCAGATACAGCACCTGAACCAACGCCTTCAAGCAGTGCCGCAACAGAGGATGCGTGGCAAAGGCGGGTACAATGGTCAACATTATTTGTGCCAAAGCCCTGACGGATGAATTTTTGGAAAAGATAGGCTTCTTCGTTGGAACCCTTTGCAGAACCAAAGCCTGCAAGTGCTGAACCACCGCGTTCGTCTGATATTTTTTTAAGGCCTGAAGCTGCCAAATCAAGCGCTACTTCCCAGGTTGCTTCACGGAAAATATCTGACACTTCCATAAAGCGCATGTCCATGTCACCTGCTTTTGGCGCATCATCACGACGGATAAGCGGTTTTGTCAGGCGATCCTTGCTCATTACATAGTCATACCCAAAGCGTCCCTTTACACAGAGACGGTTTTCATTGGCTGGACCATTGCGGCCATCAACCTGAACAATCTTGTCGTCTTTTACGGCAATTGAGGTCTGGCACCCTACCCCGCAAAACGGACAAACAGAATCAACAACCTTGTCGAACTCCTTGATTTCACGTGTTTTATACGCATCATTCATCAAGGTTTTTTCGTATAAGGCACCTGTTGGGCAGGCCTGAACACATTCGCCGCAGGTTACGCAGGTTGAATCACCCATCGGGTCTGCCATATCGAAGACCGGCACAGAATATGCCCCACGTTCAGCCATGCCGATTACATCATTTACCTGTACTTCACGGCATGCACGCACACAGGC
>CALFBM010000193.1 GCA_937951645.1 uncultured Rhizobiaceae group bacterium | reverse complement strand
GCATCACGCGTATTGCCTTGATCATTGATTTCACCATTAACAATAACTTCCGTGGCAAGATTGCCAATATCAAGTGCCTTCAAGGTAGAAACATGACTGCCGAGAACTATGCCGTTGCACCAGCAACGGTCTGTTAAAATGGAAGCTGCATCAAGATGGGAATAATCCGCATCGCGGTCGTCAATCAGTTCAAAAGCAGGCATCGCAGAATCAACAAAGGGAGCAATCGTATCCTTGTCATAGGGTATCTTGGAAACTGGAACGTCCTCACCCATCTCAAAACAGACTTCAAATTCAATACCGAACCGAATGAAATCATCCATATTGATTTCATGATGGTCGTGATAAATAAACTCCTTGAATACTGCCCCATAAGCTGGCTCATCGACGCCACACATTTTTTGAATAGCAGGTGAAGTAAGAGCTACCTTGTGCCCGCCAAAATCAGTGAAGTGATCTTCTTTACGCATGATGTTATAAAGCTCGGATTGAATGGCGTAAGCCTCGCTCATATCTGCAGGTTTGTCTTCGCCCAGAAGTTGCGTAAAACGTTCGCGATTTTTCCAGCTCTTGAAACGTTCGCGTGCAATACGATGTATGGTATCCTGTCTCATAACAATAACTCTCGAGCTTAATTCTGGTTTCACTAATATGATTTTGATGCAATCACTTCCAAAAGACTACCGCGCTGTTGTCGTAGGTTCAACAGGCGGTATCGGCTCTGCCTTTGTTGATGCGCTCAATATGGATAAAAACTGTGGTGAGCTTATTGAATTTTCACGATCAACTTGGCCAGCTATTAATTTTCAGGATGAGGCTACGATTGAAAATGCAGCGAAAAGTATTGAGGGTGAGATAAGCCTGTTTATTGATGCAACTGGCTTTTTGTCTGATGAAATCATCAAGCCGGAAAAATCACTTAAAACTCTAGACCCTCAAAACATGGCAAAACTGTTTGAATTAAACGCAACGGGTCCTGCACTCTTGATGAAGCATTTTACACCTCTAATGCCCAGAAAATCACGTGCAATTTTTACAACGCTTTCTGCACGAGTAGGCAGTATTAGTGATAACTCACTGGGTGGATGGTACTCTTACCGCGCATCAAAGGCAGCGCTGAATATGTTTTTAAAGTGTGCAGCCATTGAAGTTGCACGAAACAAACCGGAAGCTATATGCGTAGCGCTTCATCCGGGCACGGTAAAAACATCCTTGTCAGAACCCTTTGCAAGTGATCGTGAGCGCTTAACAACAATAAATTCAGCACAGAAAATGTTAAAAGTGCTTGATGGGTTAAACCCGGACCAAACAGGGTCGTTTTGGGATTATAAAGGGCAAGCAATTGAGTGGTAATATGACAAAAGAACAGCAGGTACGTCAGTCTTTTATTGATCAAGGTGAGATTTGTGAAACTCTTGGTTCAAGTTTTATGGGGTATTTGTGTAAGGGTCTTGCTCAAAAGTTGGACAAATCAACCCAAACAGGCAAACGCGTGCTGGAATGGCAAGGTGATCCACACCCCAAAGACGATGCATTAGCGCTACGACTTGCAGGTGGCTTGCATGCCATTGTGAGACGGGGTGATTTTCCAAAACTTGAAAAATATTATGATACTACAAGTTATTCAAGTGATGCAGGATTTATACCCTTGATACTTTCTTTAATTACTCAAAAAGATGCTGAATTACTCTCTTGGCTTGATAATGCACCACAAACCAATGAGGTTGCACGCTCGTCAATTATTTTTGCGGGGCTATCGGTTATTGCCGAACAGTACAAAAAGCCAATAAGCCTTTTTGAATTGGGGGCAAGTGGCGGGTTGAATTTGCAGGTTGCCGAATTTGGCTATGAGTTTTTGAATGAAAAATTCGGAGTTCAAAATTCCAGCCTGAACCTTACCCCAAAATGGGAAGGTAGTTTACCACCCCGATCAAACATCAGCATCGTTAGCAAGCGTGGGTGCGATCTCAATCCGCTTTCCGTTGAAAAAAACAAGGACCGCGAAAAACTGATTGCCTATTTATGGCCTGACCAAAAGCCACGCATTGAGCGGGTCAATGCTGCAATCAAGATTGCAAGAAAATCACCTCCAATATTGGATAAGGCGGATGCAGCTGACTGGGTTGAAAATGAATTTGTGACTGCACAAAATAACGATACTGTGAAAGTTCTGTTTCATACCATTGCGCAGAATTACTTTCCACAATCGGTAAAGAATAGAATTCAGGCAGCGATGGAAACTGCGGCCAATCAAGCAACAGAAGAAAACCCTGTTGCATGGCTATCGTTTGAGTTTGAGGGAGAAGGTAATCCAAAGCTTAAGTTGCAAACCTGGCCAGATGCTGCTAACCGGATTCTGGCAACCGCAGATCCTCATGTTTATTCAGTCAATTGGATTAATTAAACAATCGTTCATTTAATCTTGCCAAAGTAAAGTTTTCATGTTTATGTTACTTTATGGCAAGAACAACTGGCTCAATTGGTAAAGAAACAGAAAAGCGCGTCTTAAAAGAGGCGTTGACGCTTTTTGCACATCATGGCTATGCAGCAGTTTCCATGCGCCAGATTGCAGGTAAATGTGGTATTCAGGCGGGTGCGCTGTATAATTATTTCCCTACAAAGCAATCAATTTTGCATGGGTTGATGAAAGTTCATATGCTGGACTTGCTAGCAGCACTTGATGCGCAGCCCTTGCAACATAATCCGGTCATGGCGCTTGAAGCTTTCGCCCGGTTTCATATTCGCTATCATATCGACAAGCCGGAAGGTGTTTTTGTGGCCTATATGGAATTGCGAAATCTTGAGCCGGAACCTTATTCAGAAGTTATGAAGCTACGCCAAAAATATGAGCGGTTTTTGCGAGGAATTTTGCGGGATGGGCAGGCCAAAGGTGATTTTAAAATTGATGACGTGCCAGTCACAACCATGGCCATTATTTCCATGATGACGGGCGTCAACACATGGTTCCGCTATGGTGGACGGTTGAGTGTTGAGGAAATTGAGAAAATTTATGTGAATCTGGTTTTGTCAGTTGTTGGTTTGGAGCCTGAGAGTTTAGCACCCAGACTGGAGGGAATTGTCTGATGTTTAATGCAAGTATGAGTTTTGGTTTAAGTGAAGAAATTGAGGCGCTACGTGAAATGACGCATCGCTTTGCCCAAGAACGAATTAAACCGCTCGCAGTTGAAACAGATCAAAAAAATGAATTCCCTTCTCACCTTTGGAAAGAGTTTGGCGAAGTAGGACTTTTGGGTGTGACGGTATCAGAAGAATATGGCGGTGCACAAATGGGCTATCTGGCGCATACAATTGCAGTTGAGGAAATCGCGCGAGCGTCTGCTTCCATTTCACTTTCCTACGGTGCGCATTCCAATCTTTGTGTAAACCAGATTGCACTTAATGGAACTGATGAGCAAAAAGCACATTACCTGCCGCGTCTGGTTTCAGGTGATCATGTGGGTGCGCTTGCCATGTCAGAACCAGGCTCTGGCTCGGACGTTGTCTCAATGCAATTGAGGGCAGAAAAGCGGAATGATCGTTTTGTGCTGAACGGCAATAAATACTGGATTACCAATGGTCCGGATGCAGACACTTTGGTCGTC
>CALFBM010000192.1 GCA_937951645.1 uncultured Rhizobiaceae group bacterium | reverse complement strand
GGGCGGGTGAGCGTGATGCGGCCAGATTTGCCGACTATTCTGATATGGATATCTTCGGTTCTTAGCATGGAGAAAGTGTGCCCCCCTCTGTCCTGTCGGACATCTCCCCTGCAAGGGGGGAGAGTAATTGTGATGCTATTTCACCAAGAATATTGGACTTATCGTTTTTTGTAAGTTTCAAGTAGATAGTTGATATAGAGCACCCACGCTCCCCCCTTGCAGGGGAGATGTCACGAAGTGACAGAGGGGGGTAATTAAATATAACCAACAAAATTAACCTGCCTTCAGCATATCGCGTGAAATGATCATGCGCATGATCTCATTTGTGCCTTCGAGGATTTGATGTACGCGAAGGTCACGCACAACTTTTTCGATGCCGTAATCTGCAAGATAGCCGTAGCCGCCGTGCAGTTGAAGTGCATCGTTTGCTACGCGGAAAGAGAGGTCTGTGACGAAACGTTTTGCCATGGCACAATATTTGGTTGCGTCTGGTGTTTTTTGATCGAGTTTCCATGCGGCCTGACGCAAGAAAACACGGGCTGCCTGAAGTTCTGTTTCCATATCGGCAATACGAAATTGTAGTGCCTGAAAGTCTGCTATTGGTTTGCCAAACGCTTTGCGCTCTTGCATATAGGTTAGCGTTTTATCAAGTGTGAATTGCGCAGCACCCAAGGCAGAAGCTGCAATGTTTAAGCGTCCACCATCAAGGCCTGCCATAGCATAGCTAAAGCCTTTTCCTTCTTCACCAATCAGGTGATCTGCCGGAATTTTACAATCGTCAAATTGAACTTGTGCAGTGGGTTGGGAACGCCAGCCCATTTTGCGTTCATTGGCTCCAAAGGATAAGCCCTCTGACGGGTTTTCAACAAGCACTGCTGAAACTCCTTTTGGACCACCTTCGCCAGTACGCACCATGGTGAGATAAAGATCGGACGTTTCTCCGCCTGAGATGAAGGCTTTTGTGCCATTTATTTTCCAACCATTGCCATCTTTTTCTGCCCTGGTTTTTAATGCTGCGGCATCCGAGCCGGAACCTGGTTCAGTCAGGCAATAAGAGCAGATTTTCTCCATGGAGGTCATCTGTGGCAACCAGGTTTGCCGTTGTTCTTCTGTACCAAAAGAATCGATCATCCAGGCGCACATATTGTGGATGGAAATGAAGGAACCGATTGACGGGCAGGCATAGGCAAGTGCTTCGAAGATGAGGGTAGCATCAAGCCGGGAGAGAGCCGAGCCGCCAACATCTTCGCGCACATAAATGCCTGCCATGCCAAGTTCGCCCACCGAGCGAACCACGTCTTTTGGAAAATGCCCTGTTTCATCCCACTCAATTGCATATGGTGCGATGTTTTCCTGTCCAAACGCAAAGGCCATATCGTAGATGGCATTTTGTTCTTCTGTCAGGGAAAAATCCATTTTTGTTTCCTTATTTGCCTTCCTTTAAGGGGAGGTTGATTCTTAATCCATTGTTGGAATGCTGAATTCAGCACCTTCCTTGATGCCTGATGGCCAACGCGATGTAATGGTTTTTGTTCTTGTATAGAACTTGAATGCATCTGGGCCGTGCTGGTTCAAGTCACCAAAGCCTGATCGTTTCCAGCCACCGAATGTGTAATAGGCAAGTGGAACCGGAATTGGCACATTAATACCAACCATGCCGATGTTGATGCGCGCTGCAAAATCACGGGCTGTATCACCATCACGGGTAAAGATTGCAACACCGTTGCCATATTCATGAGACATTGCAAGGTCGAGGCCTTCTTCATAATCCTGGGCGCGAACTACAGAAAGAACAGGGCCAAAAATCTCTTCCTTGTAGATGGACATGTCTTTCGTCACATTATCAAACAGACAGCCACCGATGAAGTAACCATTTTCATAGCCCTGCATTTTGAACTCGCGACCATCAACAGCAAGGGTTGCGCCTTCTTTTACACCAGCATCAATATAGCCCTTGACGCGTTCATGTGCTTCTTTGGTGACCAATGGGCCAAAGTCTGCATCATCTCCTGCTGTATAAGGCGCGATTTTCAGATTTTCTACGCGTGGTGTCAGTTTTTCCATCAAACGGTTGGCGGTATCTTCACCCACTGGAACAGCCACAGAAATTGCCATGCAGCGTTCGCCAGCTGCGCCGTAACCTGCGCCAATGAGTGCATCTACGGCCTGATCCATGTCAGCATCCGGCATGATGATCATGTGGTTTTTTGCACCGCCAAAACACTGAACACGTTTGCCGTTTGCACAACCGCGTGTGTAAACATATTCAGCAATCGGGGTAGACCCCACAAAACCAATAGCCATGATGTCTTCGTGATCCAGAAGACCGTCAACAGCCTCCTTGTCGCCGTGTACAACCTGAAGCAAACCGTCTGGAAGACCTGCTTCGCTCATAAGCTCTGCAAGCATTACGGGTACGGATGGGTCACGTTCTGAAGGTTTAAGAATGAATGCATTACCACAGGCAATTGCAGGGCAGAATTTCCACATCGGGATCATTGCAGGGAAGTTGAACGGTGTAATGCCGGCAACCACACCAAGAGGTTGTTTTACCGAATGCATGTCGATGCCGGGGCCGGCACCTTCTGTAAATTCGCCTTTGAGAAGATGAGGTGCGCCAATGCAAAACTCTGCTACTTCAAGGCCACGCTGAACATCACCCTTTGCGTCGGGCACTGTTTTACCATGCTCGCTGGAAAGCATTTCAGCCAATTTGTGCATATCGCGATTTAAAAGGTCTACAAATTTCATCATTACACGTGCACGTTTTTGAGGGTTTGCCGCTCCCCAGGCAACTTGCGCCTTTTTTGCACTTTCAATTGCAGCATTTAGCTCGCTTGCATTGGCCAGTGGAACTTGTGCCTGTACTTCACCTGTTGCAGGATTAAACACGTCAGCTGTACGGCCAGAAGTGCCTTCGACGCGTGCGCCATTGATGTAATGTGGAATGTTTCTCACTTGGTTTCTCCTCCGAAGAAATATTTTTTTCTTTTTAAATGTTTATTTTTAGCCTACCAATAGGCTATAAATCCTTTTTATTGTGCAATAATGCACAATTCTAAGTGACGCCAGAAACCACTCTACACCAAGACGAGGGCAGTTTGAACTGGGATGATTACAGATATTTCTTGGCAGTTGCGCGGACTGGAAAGCTTAGTCTTGCAGGGCAGCAGCTTTCTGTTGACCATGCGACTGTCGGGCGCCGTGTTAAGGCACTGGAAGAATCGCTTAAAATTCATTTGTTTGACCGTAGTCCCCAAGGCTATTCGTTGACGGACGCAGGGCAAAGTCTGGTAACGATTGCTGAAGCCATGGAAACTGGCGCAATTGCTGCACAGACTGAGTTTGGTGGGGAGGCTGATAGTGTATCAGGTGTTGTGCGCGTTGGTGCGCCTGAGGGAATGGCAACCAGTATTCTTGCAAAATGTGCGGCGGAACTCTGTGAAGAGCATCCACGTCTGGAACTTCAGATTGTTGCCATGCCACGAACGTTTTCGCTTTCAAAGCGGGAAGCGGATATTGCAATCGCAGTTTCTGCGCCCACCTCAGGACGTTTAAAGTATCGCAAGATTTCTGATTACACACTGCATCTGTATGGTACGAAAGAATATCTGGCCGCACAGCCGGAAATTAACAAGGTCACAGACCTAAAAAAAATTCGTGGTATCGGCTATGTGCCTGATTTGATTTATGACAAGGAACTCGATTATATTCCGCTGCTTGGACATGATATCAAACCCTACCTCACAAGCTCCAGTGTTCATGTTCAACTTGAAGCAACACTTGCAAATGGTGGTGTTTGCATCCTGCATGATTTTATTGCCAAACAATATCCACAACTGCAAAAAGTACTGCCAGATGAAATTTCTTTCACGCGGACTTTTTGGTATATCGTGCATGAGGATTATGCGAAATTACAGCGTATCAGGGTTGTGTCGGATAAAATTATTGAGCATATCCGGAAGCGGTTGAAGCTGATTTAATGTTTACGCTCAATTGTATAACGCGCTGCTTCAACGAGGATTGCCGCCTTGTCGCCAAATGGCTCCAGGACAGTAATGGCTTCTGCAAGTAAATCTTTTGCGCGTGCTTGAGACGCTTCCAGTCCATGAAGTGATACAAGTGTGCCTTTGCCTTTATCGGCGTCTTTTGCTGTTTGCTTGCCCATGGTTTTAACATCTGAGGTGATATCCAATATGTCATCTGCAAGTTGAAATGCCTGACCAATGATTCTACCAAACTCAAACATGCGCTGGCGGTCCTGCCTTGAGGCATTGCCAAGTATTGCTCCGGCCTCACAAGCACAACGAATAAGTGCGCCAGTTTTCATGGCTTGCAGGGTGAGAATTTCTTGCTCATTGATGGATGGTTTTGTTTCTGCTTCAAGATCAAGCATTTGGCCACCAACCATGCCACCAAGCCCGGAATTTTGTGCGTAGAGTTTTACGAGTTCAATTCTGGTTTTTGCGTCTGGATGTGTTTCTTCACGTGATAATATATCAAAAGCCAGTGTAAGGAGTGCGTCTCCGGCTAATATAGCCGTTGCTTCGTTATAAGCCTTGTGGGTTGTGGGCTTGCCACGGCGAAGGTCATCATCATCCATAGCGGGTAGGTCATCATGAACCAGTGAGTAGCAATGAATAAATTCAAGAGCGCTACCTGATAGTACCGCCTGTTCCGGTTTTATACCAAAAATCGCAGCACTTTCCATGACCAGGAATGGGCGCAGTCGTTTTCCTCCATCAAGGGATGAGTGACGCATTGCTTCCAATAATCGGGCAGGGCGCTCAATCTCATACTCTACCGTAATATCATTGAGAAGATTAATCAGGGTTTTCTCAACCAATTCTGCATGGGATTTCAGACGGGTTTTAAATTCTAATTTTAACTTGGACATATTAATCCGACAGATAATTCATTTGTGCATTTTTCAAGGAATTTGGTGACACTTTGCCTTGATTGCGTCAAGCAGAGTTTCGCTCGTTAAAAGTTTACGTTAAAAGAAATCATGGCAACAAAAGCAAAAATAAAACCTGGAATCAAAACTGGTCGCAAACTACCTTCCAAGGCTGCCAAAAAACCAAAGGCAGGTAGTGCTAAATCTGTTAGTTCTGTAAAATCGCAGCGATCTTTTAGGCGGTTTTTTCTGCGCTTTGCATGTGCATTTGTCATTTTGATTTTCCTGATACCTGCAGCCTTGATGTTTTTGTATCGCCTTGAGGCTGTTCATCCTGTCTCAACCTTGATGATCAAGGAGGGGCTTGTAGGGCACGGCGCCAAACGCAAATGGATTGATATTGATGACATGGCACCGGTGGTTTACCAATCTGTGCTTAGTTCAGAAGATGGCAAATTTTGCAGCCATTCCGGTGTTGATTGGGGAGCCCTTAATAAGGTTATTGAAGATGCCATTGATGGTGAAAAAACGCGCGGTGCCAGCACCATCACGATGCAATTGGTAAAGAATCTTTTTTTATGGCCAAATCGTTCTTTCATCCGCAAGGGGCTGGAAGTGCCATATGCAATGATGGCAGAAGTCATTTTGCCAAAAAAACGAATTATGGAGATTTATCTTAATATCGCCGAATGGGATAAAGGTGTTTTTGGGGTTGAATTGGCAGCTCAAACCTATTTCAACCGAAGTGCGTCAAAACTTGGTCCCCGGCATTCTTCTCTTCTGGCCGTTACATTGCCCAATCCCAAAAATCGTAATGCAACAAAGCCAACCCGATCCATGAATAGAGTTGCAAAAATCGTTGAAGGGCGTGCAAAAGCCTCTGGAGCATATGTGAGGTGTTTGAAATAACAAGTGTTTAGCCGATAATATAAAACCCAGCTTTGGCATGTCTTTGGGCAAAGCAAAAGTTTACCTTGATTTCATATTATGCAAAGCAAAAAAATTTGCTTTGGCTATGGTCAAATGCACCATAAATATGTATATGAACCCCAACAAGATGTTTTTAGGCTCTTGCGATGGGTAACTATCGTTATAAAAGAGCCTTTTTTATGTTAAATCGGAGTGAGTACAATGGCTGTACCTAAGAGTAAAATTTCACGTATGAAGCGCGGTTTTCGTCGCTCTGCCACTGCTCTAAAAGCAAAGGCATACGTGGAAGACAAAGATTCTGGCGAATTGCGCCGTCCGCATCATATTGACCTGAAATCAGGCATGTACCGTGGGCGTCAAATTCTTGAGCCTAAAGATTCTGTTTAAGTTTCTGGATTTATGAAATTAAAAGGGCTGACTTTGTGTCAGCCCTTTTTTTTGACATCTTTTGAGCAAATCATGATAAGTCCTGCTTCAGGTGATGTTTTGTATGGGGGAGATAAAATGCTTACAAATGTACCACTGCTTATTGTTCCATTGATTGTTTACAATATTCAAATCTTTTTAAATGGAGGAATTGGCGTTTGGGATCAGCAGGTCACTGAATTAACGATGATCTCAGGTGCCAAATGGAGCATGACTATGGGGGATCTTATGATCGGTCTTGGTCTTCTTCTGTTGTTTTTTGAAATCATCAAGGCAACGCGTGTGGGTGCAAACTCGATCATTGACCATTTGCTCTCGACGTTTGTCTTTATTGCTTTTCTAGTTGAATTTTTAATTGTCGGAGATGCTGCACATTCTGTATTCTTTATTCTGATGATTATTGCACTTATTGATGTGCTTGCAGGCTTTTCTGTTTCAATCCGTTCCGCAACGCGTGATGTGCAAGTTGGCGGTAGCGGCGGATATGGCGGGTATTAAACCCGCCACTCAATCTGTTATTTATTAGGCGCCAGTATCAGCTATAAGGTTAACTGCCTCAATGGCTGCAACTGCGCAGGCTTCATCAGCGTCTGATGTATCGCCGGATATGCCAATAGCTGCAATGATATTGCCGCTTTTGTCTTTTGCAAGAACACCGCCCGGTACGGGCACAACGCCTCCTTCAACGACTGAGCATACGCCAGCGAGGAAGTGGGGGCGCGTTTCTGCCTGGGCGTTTAGCCAGCGGGTTCCGGTGCCTGTTGCAAGTGCGCCCCTTGCCTTGCCGCCTGCAACTGCATAACGGCCAATTGAAGCACCATCCTGGGATTGGAATGATTTAAGGTTTCCACCGGCATCAAGAACGATGCATGCCAAAGGTTTGAAACCTTGTTTTGCAGCATGTGCAAAAGCTTGGCTGATAATACGATTGGCACGGGTAAGTGAAAGATTTGCCATGATGAAATTCCTGTTATGTTGAATTGATTTAGCCCTGTAATAGCCTATTGTTACCTTGAAAACTATTGCTTGTTTTGAGTAAGTCTTTTTTCTGTTTGGGTATAAAGGAAATATATAAGTGTCCAGAAATTTTGCCCTTCCAGGGCGTTCGCCTGTTTATGCTGGCGAATATGCTGTTGCAACATCTCATGCCTTGGCAACAACAACGGCACTCTCAATTTTAAAAGAGGGTGGTAATGCGATTGATGCAGCAATCGCGGCTTCTGCAACCTTGTGTGTTGTAGAGCCTCATATGACAGGACTTGGTGGCGACTGTTTTGCAATTATTGGTGAGCCAAATGGTAAATTGCACGGGCTTAATGGTTCTGGTCGCTCAGCGGCTGGTGCTAATCTTGATTGGTATCTTGAGAATGGATTTTCCAGACTTGAAGAAACCTCGGCACACAGCATTACAACACCTGGTTCGGTAAAAGCATGGGAGGTCATGCACCAAAAATTTGGGCAAACAGATTTTGTCAGGCTTTTTGCGGATGCAATCCATTATGCAGAAGAAGGGTTTCCTATTGCTCCTCGCGTTGCCAAAGACTGGGCTGCGAATGTTGAGAAACTTAAAAAGAATGATGCCGCATCTACCAATTTATTGAGAAATGGAACTTCACCTCAAGTTGGTGAGACATTTCATATGTCTCTTCTGGCGAAGACATTGCGTGAAGTCGCAACCAATGGGGCAAGTGCGCTTTATGAAGGTGCAATTGCCAAAGATATTGCAAGTGCCGTTCAAGCTCTTGGCGGATTTATTACGGAGGAAGACTTGAGCAATGTGTCTGTTGATTGGGTTGATCTGATTACTACAGACTATCAAGGACATACGCTTCATGAAATCCCTCCGAATGGTCAAGGCTTGACAGCGATCATGCTGGTTAAAATGCTTGCAAAGCTAAAGGCAGGGGAAAGTGTGGATTCTGTTGAACGGGCTCATTTGGAGATGGAATTGGGTCGTATCGCATATGCAGCGCGCGATGCTTACATCGCGGATGAAGACCATATGAATTATTCAGTTGATGCGCTTTTATCAGATGCCCATATTGAAAAGCTTTCGAAGTTATATGATCCGCAAAGACATAATCCAGAAATTGCTCTGCCTGATCCGGCTGGCTCTGATACAATCTATCTTAGTATTGTTGACCGTGACGGCGTGGCGGTTTCCTTTATCAACTCTGTTTTCAGTTGGTTTGGTTCAGGTATCATGGCGCCAAACTCGGGCATTATCTTACAAAACCGTGGGAGCGGGTTTAATCTTGTTCGGGGGCATGCCAATGCGATTGGCCCCGTCAAGAGACCTTTCCATACAATCATTCCTGCGATGGTTACAAAGAACGGTAAAATTTCACATTCATACGGTGTGATGGGTGGTTCTTATCAGGCTATGGGTCATGCGCATGTGCTTTCCAATATGCTGGATTATGGAATGGATCCACAAGCTGCGCTTGATGATCCGCGTATCTTCTGGGACGATGAAGGTGCATTGCAATTAGAAGCTGGTATCAGCGAAGAAGTACAGGCCGGATTGGAAGCCAAAGGCCATACTTGTATGCGTGGTGCAGTGCATGGTGGTGGGCAGATTATCCAGATTGATCATGAACAAGGGGTATTGATTGCAGGCTCTGATCCGCGCAAGGATGGTATGGCGGGGGGGTATTAGAATACTCTTTATCGAGTGGCAATAATCCCTGCTGCTGATACCATTGCCGTTGCACCTAAACGGTTTACTGTTCTCATTGCACGTGGAGTACGCAAGAATTGACGTGCACCATGTGCTGATATCATCCAGATCATGTCTGCCAAAGATATTGCGACAAGTGCAACGAGGCATAAAATTCCCAAATCCGACAGTGTTGCATTTCCCAGGTTGATGAGACCCGGGAAGAGTGCAAGATAGAAGACCATGATTTTTGGATTGCCGAGGCTTACAGCAAGTCCGGTGCCAAACATACCCCAGGCCTCACTGCGATTTGGGAGATCAGTGACCTGGGAATGTGTGGTTTCATTCCACATTTTCCATGCCAGCCACAAGAGATAGGCGGCACCCAGGTATTTCAGTATGCTGAAAAATGACTGGAAGGTTTCAGCAATAATGGCAAGGCCAAAGAAGGCTGCTGTCAGCCAAAGAATTTCTCCAAGCCATGTTGCAAGTAAAAATGGAAATACACTCCTGATACCGCTGCTTAGCACACGAGCAGAAAGAGCCAATACGTTAGGGCCAGGGGAGACTGCTGTTACAAAAAGCGCTGATGCGAAAGCAAGGAGTGAGAGAATTGACATAGGTTTTTTTGGCCTTAACCGTAACGGTTTTCAATATACTCTTGCACCAGGGTTCGAAAATCTGCTGCTATGTTTGGACCGCGCAGTGTGTGTGCTTTTTTGCCGTCAATATATACGGGTGCCGCCGGTTCTTCACCTGTGCCGGGGAGTGATACGCCAATGTCTGCGTGTTTAGATTCGCCTGGGCCGTTGACGATACACCCCATAACCGCAACCTTTAACTCTTCAACACCTGGGTATTTTGATTTCCATTCTGGCATGTCTTCTCGAAGTTGTTTTTGAATGTCGCTTGCTAATTCCTGAAATACGGTTGAAGTAGTACGTCCACAACCTGGACAGGCCGCAACGATGGGTACGAAAGAGCGAAACCCCATGGTTTGTAAAAGTTCTTGAGAGACCTGTACTTCTCGTGTTCTGTCTCCACCTGGTTCTGGTGTAAGTGAAATTCGGATTGTGTCGCCAATCCCCTGTTGCAAGAGCATTCCCATGGCTGCAGATGATGCCACAACGCCCTTGGTTCCCATGCCTGCTTCTGTTAATCCCAAGTGAAGTGCGTGATTGCTGCGTCTTGCAAGTTCGCAATAAACGGAAATCAGGTCTTGTACCTGACTTACTTTGGCAGACAGGATAATTTTATCATCTGCCATACCAATATCATTGGCGAGTTGCGCAGATAATAATGCTGATTGCACCATGGCTTCACGCGTTACCTCTAACGCTGTCATGGGGAAGCCTTCGTTCTGGTTCTTGTCCATTAGTCCCGTAAGCAATGCCTGATCGAGTGAACCCCAGTTAACACCAATGCGCACTGGTTTATCGTATTTAAGTGCTGTCTCAATAATTTGGGAAAATTGCTTGTCTTTCTTTTCCTTAAAGCCAACATTACCCGGATTTATACGATATTTTGCCAAGGCTTCTGCACAGGCTGGATGGTCTGCCAAAAGCTTGTGGCCAATGTAATGAAAGTCACCGATAAGAGGTACATCAATGCCCAGCCGTTCCAGGCGTTCCCTGATTTTTGGAACAGCTGCTGCAGCTTCATCCTTGTCAACTGTAATGCGGACAAGTTCTGAACCTGCCTTATGGAGGGCTGCTACCTGAGCAACGGTTCCGTCAATATCAGCTGTGTCTGTATTGGTCATGGATTGCACCACAACAGGTGCGTTGCCACCTACCAGGACACTGCCAACAGGCACAGCAACTGTGTTTTTGCGTGCGAGAGGTTCTGAGAGATAGATAGGCTCGGCGTGCTTTTCCATAATGGATGAGTATTCCATGTTTGATGACATATTTCCCTAGTAGCATTTGAATGATGAAGTTTTCAACAAATGCTGTGCAAGGTGTGCTTATTTTACGCGTTATCTTTTGCAGTGCGGATCTTGGCGAAGTTTTCAGCATTGCCAGCTCGCAAGAACGGATTGGTTTCAAGTTCCAAACCAATGCTGGTAGGCAGCGTTGGCTTACCTTGTGCCCTGAGCGCAGTAATTTCTTCACTGCGTTTAATTAAAGCCTGATTATCAGGTTCCATTGTCAGGCAGAATGTTGCATTGGCTTGTGTGTATTCATGACCACAGTAAACCACTGTTTCAGGTGGAAGCTTTGCAAGTTTTGAAAGGGATTCCCACATCATGTTGGCATCTCCCTCGAATATACGCCCGCAACCCAATGCAAAGAGCGTATCGCCAGTAAAAACAGTGCCACTTTCAGGAAAATGAAAATTAATCATTCCTATTGTATGGCCCGGCGTGGAAATTACATTGACAGTCTCTCCACCGAAGGTAAATTGATCGCCATCATTTTTAGTTTCATCCAGCATATCAATTTTAGAAGCCTCAACTTCAGGTCCGATGACACGGCAATTGTATTTTGATTTTAATTCCGCAATGCCTTGTGTGTGATCCCAATGATGATGGGTCACCAGAATATGCGTTAGCGCCCAGCCATTTTCTTGCAAAGCAGTTTCAACAGCATTTGCATCAGGTGCATCAATAGAGGCAGTATCGCCAGAATCCGGATCATGAACCAGCACGCCATAATTATCTGAAAGGCAGGGAAATTGGTAAAACTTGAGTGCGGCCATTATTTTTCTCCATTATTCTTTTTTATAGAGATAATAACTTGTGTGGCCACTGGCAACCTTGGGCTGCAGGCACTATTATCTTTTTCATGATTATGGATGTTGTAGCCTTGCGTGAATTTTATGCCAGCCAGTTGGGGCGGGCTGCTACTGCATCTGTTACGGCGTCTATCTCTGCACTGTGGCAGCAATCGCAAGGTGAGCGCTTTATGGGTCTTGGATATCCTGTCCCCTGGCTGGAGCGATTTTCGCCCGATTGCGAACGCACCATTTGCATGATGCCTGCAGCACAAGGTGCTTTGCAATGGCCTTCCGCAAAACAGCCTGCAACGGCATTGACCTATGATGATGAACTGCCACTGCGTGATGGTTCTGTTGACCGTATCTTAATGATACATTTTTTGGAGCATGCCGAAAACGCTGATGAATGTATCTCGGAGGCTTTTCGTGTTCTTTCGCCAGGTGGTGCTTTAATGATTGTGGTGCCAAACAGAACCGGTGTTTGGGCACGCTTTGAACATACCCCTTTTGGTACAGGGAAGCCCTACAGCCGCAGGCAACTTAACCGATTGTTGAAGAATAACCAGTTTACGCCAGATCTATGGTCAGACGCACTTCACTTTGCGCCTTCAAGCAGGGATTTTGCCTTGAAATTCAGGGGTGGTATTGAGCGGCTAGGTAGAAAAATCTGGCCCGCCTTTGCTGGTGCCATTTGTGTTTCTGCATCCAAACAACTCTATCAGGGACTTCCTGTTACAACGCGGGCAAGGCGCCGTGTTGCCGTTCCTGTTTTGGTTCCACAGGGTACAAGTAGAACCAATCGGGATGAGAGGTGAATCTTTTCTTTGATTTTAGCAATATGTTTCACTAGAAACTCAGACTTGATTGATATGTTTGGAGCTACCGTATGACTGATACAAATATTCCTCAGCCGAAACCGGGCGTGATGGAGATTGCCATGTATGTCCCTGGCAAGTCCAAAGTACCTGTTGGCGTGAAGCTTCATAAACTTTCATCGAATGAAAGCCCGATTGGCCCCAGTCCTCATGCGGTTACTGCTATTTCTGAGACAACTTCAAAAATGGAAGACTACCCAGATGGTTCATCAACCAGGTTGCGTGAGGCGATTGCAGATGTGCACGGATTGAATGCAGATCATATTATTTGTGGAAATGGCTCTGATGAAATTCTG
>CALFBM010000191.1 GCA_937951645.1 uncultured Rhizobiaceae group bacterium | reverse complement strand
GTCTTTCGCCTGATTGCCGAATTCAACCAGTTCTTCTTGTGTGTATTTTGTATAGTGACGTTTGTTGCCTGCGGGCTGATGTTGAATGCTTGTGTCTGCGCGGCGTTCTGTTGAGGGGCGCGTAGGGCGAGGCACAAAGCCACCTCCACAATTAGGACAGACGTTGCTTAAAATGTCATCCACACAAGGCTTGCAGAAGGTACATTCATAAGAACAAATCATTGCCTCGGGATGGCTGTTAGGTAAATCCTTGTCACAGCACTCGCAGTTTGGGCGTAATTCAAGGGGCATTATCTGCCAGCCCCACCAGGGTTGTTATTATTAGAAATTCTTGCTGTTTTTGATTGATCAATATCAGCTTGCCATAGTTTTTGTTTGCGCTTTTGTTGCCATTTACTCTTTTCACCAAAGAAAAGGTATATGATTGAAAATAGTACCAAAAATATTAATGGCAAAGAATACATAAATAGATCAAAATTTGTCATACTATATATTTAATACTCGCTATCCACCTTATCAACCCCAATACCTGTGCCAACACCTGAGCCCAGTTCATCGTCATGACGTTCGTTCAGTTTTTCCATCTGTTTTTCACGCTTGATGGTTTTGCGAAACATCCATGAAAGCAAAAAGGCCACCGCGATGATGATCAATGCGATGGCCAGAAATATTATGATTGGATTGGACATTTAATTATTCTGGCAAGCTTATATTTTGGGTAACGGCTCTGAAATCGTCCACAAAATTTTTATAATCTGCTTTTGGTGCCAGGCATGTTTGGGTCATTCTCCCCTGCGGGGTTTCTATCATTACCATTATACCTTTACCCTGAAAGTCTGCGTTTCCGATATTTTTAGTTAGTTCTATTATTAACTCGTGCCCCTTGTATCCTTGTAGTGCCACAATATTGAGGGCCGAGACCTCAACAAACCTGCCAATAGCAGCTTTCATTAGTTTTTTACGTGCTGCGGATTCAGTGAATTTATTTATTTGATCTTTGGTAAGATTATTATTTTGAGATATAAAATCAAATACTATTCCACAACGTTGTTTACCAATTTTTTCGATTTTTTGTCCTTCAAAAATCAAAATCACATCTGATTCAATCTTAGATTGAGAACGACTTGTTTCTTTAATAGTATAATAAGGAGACTTTTTAATCGTAAACTGGGTTTTTGGATCTTGCGCTAAAGATACTGTAGTTGATAATCCAAAAAAAATGGACATAACGGCTGCGATAGCAAAAGGTGATCTCATGTGGACTTCTCCTTTTATAGAATACCTAACAATAGTTGTCTGTAACTTGGATATATAGAAGCTTTTTATTAACGGGCTAATAAAAAAGCCGCCGTGATAATGAATATCGCGGCGGCCAGAAACATTGTGATAATGTTTATCTAAATTAAATCAGTTTGCCCATAGCAACTGCCGTATCTGACATGCGGTTTGAGAAGCCCCATTCGTTGTCGTACCACGTAAGGATGCGAACAAGATTGCCTTCCAACACTGTTGTTTGATCTTCACAGAAGCTGGATGAATGCGGGTCGTGGTTGAAATCCATGGAAACTAGCGGCTCTGTGATATAATCCAGAATGCCTTTTAATTCACCTTCGGATGCAGTCTTGATTGCAGCGTTTACCTCTTCAACGGTTACATCGCGTTTGGGCACGAATTTAAAATCAACCACAGAAACATTTGGGGTTGGTACGCGGATTGAAGAACCGTCAAGTTTGCCAAGTAGTTCCGGTAACACAAGACCAACAGCCTTTGCTGCACCTGTTGAGGTCGGGATCATCGACATGGCGGCCGCACGTCCGCGATATAAATCCTTGTGCATTGTATCAAGCGTTGGCTGGTCACCCGTGTATGAGTGAATGGTTGTCATATAACCTTTTTCAATGCCAAAAGCCTTGTTCATGATATATGCAACAGGCGTGATACAGTTTGTTGTACAAGAGGCGTTTGAAACAACCAGGTCATCGCTTTTAAGTGTTCCTTCGTTAACGCCATAAACGATTGTGGGAATGTCTGAACCACCAGGGGCCGAAATCAATACACGTTTTGAACCGCTTTCAAGGTGTTGGCTGGCGCCGTCCTTGTTCGCGAAGAAACCGGTACATTCCATTGCGATGTCAACGTCTGACCAAGGAAGTTCTTTTGGGTCACGAATGGCTGTTACACGAATTGGGCCCTGACCAACGTCCATTGTGTCACCGCTTACCGTAACTGTGCCGGGGAATTTGCCGTGGACAGAATCGTAACGCATCAGGTGCGCGTTTGTTTCAACCGGGCCAAGATCGTTAATTGCAACAACCTGAATGTCTGTACGACCAGACTCAATGATTGCACGAAGAATGTTACGGCCAATGCGGCCAAATCCGTTAATACCGACTTTTAAAGTCATGTTGTTTTCTCCAGTATTTTACGTAACTCTTACTTGTTTACGTTTTCAAGTTTTGTAATTTGTCTTGTAGCAGCTTCTACCACTGCTTCGGCTGTAATGCCAAAATGTTCAAAGAGCTGGGCTGCAGGTGCCGATGCGCCAAAGCTGTCCATGCCAATGAATGTGCCATCACAACCAATGAAGCGTTCCCAGCCTTGTTTAATCCCTGCTTCAATCGCTATCTTGACTGGCGCCTCACCAATGATGGATTTTTGATAATCCTCAGATTGTGCCTCGAAAAGTTCAAAACATGGAACGGACACAACACGTGTTGGAGTGCCTGCATCTTCAAGTTCTGTTTGTGCTGCCAGGGCAGGTTCCACTTCCGAACCGGAAGCAAAGATTGTTACGCTTGCATCATCTGATGCCGCTGATAATTCATAGGCACCCATGGCACACAAATTGTCTTCCGTAAATTCTGTACGAACTGTTGGAAGTCCCTGGCGTGTTAGTGCAATTGCACTTGGTGTTTTTTGCGCTTCCATGGCGATCTGCCAACATTCTGCAGTTTCCACTGTATCTGCCGGACGGAATACATACAGGTTCGGAATAGCACGAAGTGCAGCCATGTGTTCAACAGGTTGGTGGGTCGGACCATCTTCGCCAAGACCGATGGAGTCATGCGTTAAAACATGAATGACACGGATGCCCATCAAGGCTGCCAGCCTGATGGACGGACGACAGTAATCTGAAAAGATCAAAAAGCCACCCGAGTAAGGAACCAGGCCGCCATGAAGTGCCATGCCATTCATGGCGGCTGCCATGCCATGTTCACGAATACCATAATGGATAAACCGGCCAGAATAATCACTTGCAGAAAAAATCTCTGTCTGGCTGGTTTTGGTGTTGTTGGAGCCTGTCAGATCGGCAGAGCCACCCACTGTTTCCGGTACAACGCCGTTGATTACTTCAAGAACAGCTTGTGAGGACTGGCGCGTTGCCATCTTCGGTTTGTCTTTGGCAAGCTGTTTCTTCATTTTAAGAATTGCGTCACCAAGGTCAGATGAAACATCACCACGCATACGGCGTTCAAATTCGCCTTTAAGTTCCGGGTCAACACCTTCAAAGCGTTTTTCCCAAGCCTTGTGCTCCTTACAGCAGTTGAGACCCGCAATGCGCCAGTCGTCAAGAATTTCAGCCGGAACTTTGAATGGTTCAGCTTCCCAGCCCAATGCCTCTCTTGTCAGGGCGATTTCTTCATCACCCAAAGGTGCGCCGTGTGCCTTTGATTTGCCTGCTACATTCGGAGAGCCAAATCCAATGGTTGTTTTACAAGAAATCATTGTTGGCTTGCTGCTCTTTTGAGCTTTCTCAATTGCCTCACCAATTTCATCATGGTTATGACCATCAATATGAATTGTATTCCAGCCAGATGCCTTAAAGCGGGCTATCTGGTCTGTTGAGTCCGTCATTGAGATCGGGCCATCAATTGAGATCGAATTATTGTCCCAGAAAACGATAAGCTTGTTGAGCTTCAAGTGGCCTGCAAGGGTAATCGCTTCCTGACTGATCCCTTCCATCAAACATCCATCACCTGCAAGGCAATAGGTGTAGTGGTTCGTGAGTTCATCACCAAAATCTGCGTTCATCTTGCGCTCGGCTATTGCCATGCCGACTGCATTGCCGATGCCTTGTCCAAGCGGACCTGTCGTTGTTTCAATGCCGGCGGCATGGCCATATTCCGGATGGCCGGCAGTTTTTGAACCGAGCTGACGGAAGTTTTTGATTTGATCTATGTCTATGTCTTCATAACCCAAAAGATAAAGCAGGGAATAAAGCAACATGGAGCCGTGGCCTGCAGACAAGACAAAACGGTCCCTGTCCGGCCATGAGGGATGCTTTGCATCAAAGTTCATGTATTTCGTAAATAACACAGTTACAATGTCAGCTGCACCCAAGGGTAGGCCAGGGTGACCGGAGTTTGCTGCTTGAACTGCGTCAATTGAAAGAAAACGAATGGCGTTTGCCATATCGTTAGAGGAATTCTTCTTGTTCATGCTATCTCGCAGGATAAGAATGTCAGGGATGGTAATTTAGTGCCCAAATTACGCCAAATAAAAGGCATTACCTAGCTCGGGCGAACACTTATCATTTGCATCACAAGAGTCAATGGAGTCAGGAGGCAACTTGGGGGCAAAATGTTAATTATTGTGACAGTTCGTGAATAGTCTGGCTGGGGGTAACTGCAATCTATGATTGACGGATACTTCGAGTATTGCCTAATAATAATCCTGTAAGTGCTTGTCATGACGATGATTCGTACATTTTTAAACATGGATTCTGGGGCGGTTTTCTTGCAGATGTCTGATTTTAATGGACTTCTGGATTAATTGGTAAAGGTTGTGAGTTTATATGCCCGATAATAATCCGCTTGCTGATGCGTTCTCACAGCTAAATTCGGCTCTGGAAAGACTGGAAAAATCTGTTGATGTCAGAGTTGAGCGTGAAACTGCTCTTGGTGATGCAGAAGCTGAAGTTCAACGCATGGGTTCTGATCGAACCAGATTGGCTGAATCTCTGGATTTGGCCCAGGAGCGTGCCCAACAACTTGAGCATGTCAACAAGGAAGTTTCTCGCCGTCTTGTTGATGCCATGGAATCAATTCGTGGTGTTGTTGAACAAAAGCAAATTTAGGAGTCAGGCAGTTGCCAAGCGTAAATGTAACCATTAACGGCAAAAACTACCGGATGGCTTGCGATGAAGGGCAAGAAGATCACCTTGTTGCGCTGGCTGCCAAGTTTGATGGGGTTGTTGACCAGTTAAAAGGTTCATTTGGCGAGATTGGTGATCAACGACTGACCGTCATGGCAGGTGTCATAGTAACAGACAAGGTTGATGAGCTTGAACAAAAACTGTCCAAACTTGAAGCTGAGCTTGCCAAGGTAAAAGAGAGCAAGGCCATTGCATCGCGCCAAAAACAGGCTGGTGATGATGATCTTGCAAAAACTATTAGCGATGCAGCAAAGAAAATCGATCAATTGAGCTTGAAGCTTTCTGGCAGTGCAAAATAGAAATTTAACCTGATGACATTCGATGCATGCAGGCTTATATAAACATCAGCGTTTCTGCTTGGTTCGATAAGACTCACTATTCCAGGGGCCTTACGCATTCCTTAGGGAGCTGTCCCTGATTAGGCTCGTGGGTCTTTTTATACGGCGCCCACCTACATAGTAGGTTTCCCGGATTGTTTACAGTCTACCGGCCGTGGTGGGGCGCTACCTTATTAAATTGACCAAATCTCGAACGAAAAACCGGTGCCCACTTTTGTCTCAAGATTTCTTTTAGATGACACCACGATATGGATTCCCAACACCTTAAAGCTCAGCTTCGTAGTGCCTCACTCAAAAGACGTGATGCGCTTGCACCCGATATTCGTATTGAAAAGGCGCTTGATGCAGCTTTGCATGGTGCCAAGCACATAGAGTTTGATGCAGGTACTATTGTCTCCGGTTTTTTTCCCATTCGCTCCGAAATTGACCCGCGTCCGCTCATGGATCAGTTTCGCAAGCTGGGCGCACGGCTTTGTTTGCCAGTCGTGACAAACAAAACAACCATTGTATTTCGTGAGCTTGTTCGCGGTGCCGAGCTTGTTGATACAGGCTTTGGAACGCGTGGCCCTGGTGAAGAAGCTGAAGTGCTTGATCCATCCCTGCTTATCATGCCTTTGTCCGTGTTTGATCATTATGGTGGGCGCATAGGCTATGGGGCGGGGCATTATGATCGTGCGATTGCAAAGATACTTGATAAGGGTATTCATCCGCGCTTGATTGGCATGGCATTTGATTGCCAGCACGAAGAACGTGTCCCTGTCGAGTCACATGACCAGCCGCTTAATGCAATGTTGACGGAGAGCGGGTATTATCCTGCAAAAGGATAAAGACATGAGAGTTTTATTTCTGGGCGATATGGTGGGCAGGGTTGGGCGTGAATTGGTTTATGAAAAACTGCCTGGCCTGATTGATACACTCAAGACGGATTTCGTTATTGTCAACGGTGAGAATGCGGCCAACGGCTTTGGCATTACCGAAAAGATTTATCAGGCAACGCTGGATGCAGGTGCAGATGTGGTGACCACTGGCAATCATGTTTGGGATCAAAAAGAGGCGATTGGCCTTGCAGACCGTGAAGACCGCTTTTTGCGCCCTGCAAATTACCCTTCGGGAACAGCAGGTCGTGGTGCGTTTGTTTATGAAGCCAAAAATGGTGCCCGCATTATGGTGATGAACATCATGGGACGTGTGTTTATGCATCCGGATCTGGATTGTCCTTTTACAAGCGTTGAAAAACATCTTGAAGGGGCGGAACTTGGTGGCGCAGTCGATGCAATCTTTATTGATTTTCATGCAGAAGCCACATCGGAAAAACAGTGTTTTGCGCATTTTGTTGATGGCAAGGTTTCAGCCGTGATTGGAACACACACTCATGTGCCCACGGCAGATTATCAAATTTTAAACGGCGGTACGGCTTATATGTCAGACGCTGGCATGTGCGGTGATTATGACTCATCACTTGGTATGGAAAAGGAAGAGCCGATCAACCGCTTCACAACCAAGATAAGCAAAAACCGCTTTGAGCCGGCAACGGGTGAAGCAACGCTGTCGGGGGTTGGTGTTGAGATTGACGATAAAACCGGCTTGGCGCTTTCGATCAAACCGCTGAGGCTTGGGCCAAGGCTAGATGAAGTTTTGCCCTGGTAGTAATTTCAGGCTTTAACCTTTTTGCTGCGCCACATGATAAACAGGCCTGAAACAACAATCAAAGCGCAGCCGATGAGCATTGGGATGCTTAGTGTTTCGTCAAAAAGCAACACGCCGATTGTTACGCCGAATAGCAGTCGTGTGTATCTGAAAGGTGTGACTGCAGAAACCTCTCCCGTACGCATTGCTTTCATGAGGCTGGTATAGGCTAACACACCAAAGGAAATGGCTCCGGCTAGATATATCATTCCTTGTGTCTCAGGAATGATGAAGCTTTTGCTTTCCCAAAGCGAGAATAAACCACCTGCTATAATGACACATAGAAATCCATAAAATCCAAGAATGGAAGCGCTGAGTGATGATGGTGCTGCCCGGCTTGCAAGGTCACGCCCTGCCAAGCCCAGCATGCCCAGAACGGCCAGAATTGAAAGAACGGAAAAACTGTCAGTTCCCGGTTGCAGAATGATGATGACGCCGATTAAGCCAATGAAAATTGCAGTCCATCTTCGCCAACCCACTTTTTCGCGAAAGACCAATGCTGCGCCTGCAACAACGACTATGGGTGTTGCTTGCAGAATTGCAGTTGCCGAAGACAGCGGCGTTAATGAAATGGCCAGAATATAAAACAGGCGCCCACTCACTTCAAAGATTGCTCGTACTTTCATCGGGGTGGAGGATACTTGCGGGGTATAAAGTTGCTCATTATTTATTTTTGCAATCATGGCAAAAATGATAGCGCCAGCCATGCCAAAAATAATCAGAATCTGCCCAACAGGCAGTGTTTGGGAAGCAGCCTTTAAAAACATATCCTCTATGGCAAAAGCTGCCATGGCAAGAACCATCCAGAGGCTGCCAATAAAGTTGGCGCGAGCGTTTGTTTGAATGTTTGCGGTCAAGAAAATTCTGATGCCTGATGATGTTCTGAAGAATACGTTTTGTGGAAAAGACATAATAGTGTGGTGCCTCAATAAGCAATAGGGGTAATCAAATAAGTGCTGCCGGTTTTACTTGTTTAACGGGAAAGTTTTGGCGAGAACCCTCTCGCGCTCTCATGCACGTTGGGTTATGAAGTTTTATGTCAAAAACTGATTCTTTATTCGTAACCCGTCTTTACCGCGCCAAGCTGTCTGAATTGGGCAAGGCACCTGATGCAAGTGAACTTGAAGCGACTTGTCTCTCCATTGCCCAAGATGATGAGGCCGGGCAAAAGTGGTGCGAGAAAAATGATTTTCCAGGTTACACAAGCTATGCTTCCCTGGATGATCTTGGATGGCGTTTTCCGATCTTCAAGGATTTGGTAAAATCACTTGATAAACATGTTGCAGCATTTGTAAGGGATTTGCAGTTTGAGTTGGACGGCAAAAAGATAAAACTGGATTCCATATGGATTAACATCTTGCCAGAGGGCGGTATTCATACCTCACATTTGCATCCCCATAGCGTTATCAGTGGCACGACTTATGTTGCCATGCCCAAGGGTGCGAGTGCGATCAAGTTTGAAGACCCGCGCTTGCCGATGATGATGGCGGCCCCTGCACGCAAGGCCAGGGCGCGAAAAGAAATGCGCAATTTTGTTTATGTTGAGCCTGACGTTGGGGATGTTCTTTTATGGGAAAGCTGGTTGCGCCATGAAGTGCCGATGAACATGGCTGAGGAAGAGCGCATCAGTGTCAGTTTTAATTACGGCTGGGAATAGTCGTGAGTATCTGCGGCATAGATTTTGGAACCTCGAACTCAGCCATTAGCGTAAAAAGCGGAAAAGGCTTTGAACTTATTGAACTTGAGCAAGGCAACAAAACAACGCCCAGCGCACTTTACTATCCGTTTGATGGTGGCGAAATGCTGCTTGGACATGCTGCAATTGATGAATATGTAACCTATGGCGAAGGGCGATTGTTGCGCGGGCTAAAAAGCCTGCTTGGCTCTGCAACATATGATTTGCAAACTAGGGCAGGGCGAAAAATTATCAAGTTTGATGAGGCGATTGGTCATCTTGTTTCTTATCTTAAAAACTCTGCGCAGACTGTAACAGGCAACGATATTGAAAGTGTTGTGCTGGGGCGGCCAGTACAATTTGTGGGGTCTGGTGAGGCGATCAATGAAACAGCGCTTGCGCGTTTGACGCTGGTTGCGCAAGAAGCAGGATTTAAACACATTGAATTTCAGTATGAGCCCATTGCAGCAGCCTTGAGTTATGAAAATACAATCGAAAAAGAACAGATTGTTCTGGTGGTTGATATCGGCGGCGGTACGTCAGATTTTTCTGTAATCAGATGCAGGCCAAATGCGGATAAATCCCTTGATAGAAAAGACGATGTTCTGGCCAATTGGGGCGTGCGCATCGGGGGTACGAATCTGGATGTGCAATTGAATTTGATTTCGGTAATGGGATTGCTTGGGTATGAAAGCAAACTCAAATCGGATTTTGGTAATGTGATTACAGAAGTGCCGCCAAGCCTGTTTATCGACTTGGCAACCTGGCACAAGATCATCTTTGCATACGAGCCAAAAAATGTGCGTCTGGCAGAAGACTTGTTGAGGCAGTCACTTGATAAACCGCTCTTGAAACGATTGCTGGAAGTCATGCAGGAAAGACTGGCGCACCAAATCTGCGCAACGGTTGAAGCTGCAAAGATTGAGCTAAGTAATACAGATGAAAAGACACTTGATCTTGGTTTTATAGAGACAGGCTTGAATAGTACTGTGACAAGGCAGGCTTTTGAAACAAGCGTCGAAACGCTAATGGACAGGATTTTGCAAGCTCTGAATGAAGTAACCAATGCAGCCAATATTAGCGCGAACCAAATAGACACCATCATGCTGACAGGCGGTGCTTCCAATACGCCGGTACTGATTAAAACGGTATCGGATGTTTTTCCAAATGCCAATTTGGTAAAACACCGTTCAATGGATGCAGTGGCGCAAGGACTGGGAATTCATGCTGGGCGGGTATTTGGGTAGAATATGCAATAACCTCCCCCAAGCTGAGCGAAGGCTTAATCGAAGTTTCCAAAACTTAATAATGGTATTTTTTGAATTGTTTTATTGCTATCTGAAATCTGAATGCTTTTTATATAGAAGCATATTTTGTAAATTGAGCTAATGACCGGTTTGAGCCCTTTTGACCGAGGGATGTAGTTTCACTTTGTTTAACTGCAACGCATTGCCTGGCTGAGTAATTTGCTACCGTAACTTGCCATGTATGCAGCCGGAATTTGTGTAAAATTTAATACGTGCGCTGTATGTCCGGGTGCTTTTCTTTTTCGCTCTTGCTGTGTCGTGGAATTCCGCACAGACTTTGAATTCGCGAGAATTAATCCGAGTATATTTGTAAGGTTCACCTGTTTCGTTATCGATTAGCGTTTTGTCTTGGACAATATAACTTCGGCAATAATCCGAGAAAGAAGAACGTTCAAGTTTGTTTGGCAAATCGGGAAGTGGTTTATTTAATACCCCGTCGCAGGCTAATGAAATAGCGATGGATACGAGGTCATCGTAACGAAGCTTATCAAAGCGGTCGATCCTTGCTTGAAAAGGCCCGCCAGTTGCGAGAATTCCAAATGTTATTGCGGTTACTACGACTAAAATGCTGCCAATGAGAAAGATTTTATTGGTCAACTTTCATTTCCTCAACATCTCGTAGATAATAAATGAATATGGCTGCTGAAACGCTAGCGACGGTTAAAGCTTTTAGTATGAAGCGTAGTGTGATTTCACCGTTCAAGAAGTTATTAATTACAATTGAAGCATCAATTAAGAACGTTAATGCGGATACGAAAAGAGTCAGGTAAGTCAACCATTTTCTGACCGAGGAGCGCTTTTGGGCGGCATCCTGTGCTATACTTTGATCAGTTTTTATAGTTAGCCAAGCAAAAACCGGTGTGGACACCAATAGGACGGCAATTGCCCAACGTATGGTTCTGGTTGCCCTCGGTGATCTGTACTGATTGTCGGCAGAATCCGGCAGCCATATTTCCAAGCTCCCATGTATCAGGTTGATCAGAAAAACTGCTGTAAAACCAAGTGCCGTAAACATCATGGCATATACAAAAAGGTCACGTGCGGTTAATTGCTGCCGTGGTCTTGGGATAGGTGGTGAGAACTCCACATCAGCAAAAGCTGATAGTGCTTTATTTATTTCGCTATTGGACCATCCCGAATCTTCAAGTGCACCACGGATTTCGGATCGAGATCGTCCTGCGGTAAGTGCATCCCTAACAAAAACGCTTAGTATATCTGCTGCCGACATCATTATTTCCTGACAATTTCTCAATGTTCCCATATAAATTGATGGTTGAGTTGCACTTTACAATTCTAAATTCAAATTCATTAATTTTGTAATAATGTTAAGGTATCCGCAAGTTACGGAGATGAGATATCTCCAAGTACTGAATTGTTGTACAAATATGTTTACATATTTGATTTGTACTATTCCCGACATATGCCAAATGTCTCAAAAATCCGCACAGCTGCCATTCAAAAACAAATTTTCCCAAAAAACTTATCCCCGCTTTCTCAACTTATTGCATAATCCTTTCATTGCCTGATCAAATGCTTTTTTGTTAGCGAACAAATCAATGGGATTTGCTTCGTTGGTATTGATCAAACAGGGTAACTTGTTTGAAAAAGTTAAAAACTCAGTTTGGCCACCGAAATTAAATGAGATCAGGGACAGAAGAGCGGTAAGGAGTGCATGTCGGGTGCATTCCCTCCTGGAAGGCCGACCCGCGCGATTTATCCCGTGAGGCGGTACTAAAAATCTCTGCGCAGGCTGCTCAAACGAGCGTCTGAACTAATAACTTGATTGGCGTTTATTTGAGCAGCCTGCAAGTTTGTTTGGCAAAGCAGACCCTCTTGGTCTGTTTGCAAGAAATAAAGTACACCGCCGTTCAGCAATGGGCGAGTGGATGATGAGGCGTGTGCAATAAACTACCTCCCCAAAAGGAGGAGGCAGAAGGTGAATTGGGGTGCTTTTATTTTCCCCACTAGACGTATCGCCTATCCTTTTTTATAAGCTCTTTAAGAGAAACAACCAATGACAGGAGTGTGCCGTGGCAGGCCATTCAAAATTCAAGAATATTCAGCACCGTAAAGGTCGTCAGGATGCAATCCGTT
>CALFBM010000190.1 GCA_937951645.1 uncultured Rhizobiaceae group bacterium | reverse complement strand
CAAGTATGATATTATTATAAATTTTGATTATTTAGAACATTCTTACAGTCCGTATCGCGATTTGGTTACGTGTAATGAAATCCTGAAAGATGACGGGATATTATATTTAAAAACCCTCTATCTTGATTGCCCGGATCATATATTGAAAGGTCATGCATATCAATTATTTGGTCAGGGACACTTTAGTTACTTTCCTGCAAGAACACTCTGCTCAATGGTATATTCAGCAGGTTTTGAAATTGAAAACTTGCGTCTGGGCCAACTTATTTTCATTACTGCCAGAAAAAAGCGAAAGCCGGGTTTGGTAAGAATGAACCATTATTCTACTGATAATTCAGAAGATGTAGTGGATTTAAAAAAATCACCTGTTGAACGTCCACTTACATAATTGGGTAGAATATAATCTTATTTCTTTTCCCACTTCGCAAGCGCGTCATCATCGGTGTCTTTTGCATCTACCCAACCGCCATCATCACCATTTATCAAATGGTTTTTCTTCCAGAACGGCGCGCGTGTTTTTAGAAAATCCATCAGGAAATTGGCACCATCAAAACTGGCCTGCCTATGAGGGGAGACGGCAATGACCAGCACGATATTTTCACCAGGTTTGATTTTTCCATGGCGGTGGATGGCGGAAATGCCAAGAAGCCCGAACCGCTTGATTGCCTGTTCTGCAATGCGTGTGATTTCTGCTTCAGCCATACCTGGGTAATGTTCCAGTTCGAGCGCAGAAAGTGTATCGCTTTCGCCTCTGCAAAGGCCTGAGAATGTAACAACAGCACCAATATCTGTTCGGCCTTGAGTAAGTTTTTTGATTTCGGCATTAATGTCGAAATCATCTTGCTGAATGCGGATGTCAGGTTTGGTGGACATAATACTAGCCACCTGTCATCGGCGGAAAGATCGCGATTTCCTTTGCATCACCAATAAGTGAATTTTTATCCTGAACATGGGTTTGATCAATTGCAACTTGTATGATGTCACGATGCTCCATAACAGCCGCAAATTCTTCACCGCGTGCTTCAAACCAGTCAAATAAATCAGAAATGGATTTTACAGCCTCGGGCAAGTCAAGTTGTTCTTCGCTCATTCCAAAGCGTTCTCGAAGCCAAGAGAAATACACTACTTTAACGGTCATGTCTTACTCAATAATATGGCGCAGGCCGGCGCGAAAATAATCATAGCCTGTATAAAGTGTAAGAATTGCAGCGCCCCAAAGCAAGACAATACCTGTTTGAGTTGTATATTCCCAGATTTTATCACCGGCAGAACCTGCCAACAAAAAGCCAATTGCGATCATCTGGACAGTGGTTTTCCATTTGGCCAGTTGTGTAACAGGGACGCTGACTTTCAGTTCTGCCAAATATTCACGAAGGCCAGAGACTAATATCTCGCGACATAAAATAATAATTGCCGCCCACAAAGACCAGCCCCGAATGGTGGCATCTGTGTCAGCGGCCAAAAGAAGCAGGCATGTTGAAACGAGCAGCTTGTCTGCGATTGGATCCAGCATTCGCCCGATGTTTGAGGTTTGCCCCCATATGCGCGCCAGATATCCGTCAAAGAAATCTGTCACACTTGCGGTGACAAAAATTCCCAGCGCCCACCAACGAGCAGTATCAGAAGATTGTAATTTACCCTCAATAAAAAAGCATAAAACCACAAGCGGCACTGCAATAATTCTTGCGTATGTCAGAAGGTTTGGAAGGCTGTATAAAAGAGAAGGCTTGTCTTTGAGAGGCTTGGTCATGCAATAAGAATCTTCTTAATGAAAATGATCGTAAATAGCTTGTGCCATTTGTTCGGAAATGCCGTCAACTGATTTTAAATCATTTAATGCAGCACGTGAAACTGCCTTGGCTGTTCCGAAACGATGTAAAAGCGCGCGCTTGCGTCCAGGACCAACACCTGCAACCTCATCCAGCGGGTTTTTAATTATCTCTTTTTTGCGTCTCGCACGGTGAGAGCCTATGGCAAACCTATGGGCTTCATCGCGCAGACGTTGCACAAAATAAAGCACGGGGTCGCGCTCTGGCAGCATGAAGGATTTCTGGCCCTTGATGAAGAATTTTTCCAGCCCTGCATCACGTTCAGGGCCTTTTGCGATACCCACTATTGTAACCGTTTTTTCCAAACCCATTTCTTTCATGGTGTCATAAACCACGTTTAATTGTCCAAGTCCGCCATCAATCAGCAGGAGATCTGGCCAGATGCCAATTTCATCCTCCTCAACCTTTTGCTCATCAGGCATGCCATGCTCTTTTACAAGACGAGAAAACCGCCGTTGCATAACCTCTCGCATCATGCCGTAATCATCACCTGGTACAAGGTCTTCTGATTTGATATTAAACTTGCGATAATGATTTTTGGCAAAGCCGTCAGGGCCAGCCACAATCATCCCGCCAACTGCATTTGTGCCAGAGATATGGGAATTATCAAAAACTTCAATACGGTTAGGTATTTTTTCAAGGCCAAAGGCTTCTTGTACACCCTTCATGAGTTTTGACTGGGTTGAGGTTTCTGCAAGTTTGCGCTCGAGCGCTTCACGTGCATTTGTTCCCACATGCTGAACCAACTCACGTTTTTCACCGCGTTGAGGAACGCTGACGTGCACCTTATAGTCTGATTTAATGCTAAATGCCTCTGCCAGAAGTTCCAACTCGCCTGTATCATGCGATAGCAAAATTTGACGCGGGCAGGGGCGGTCATCATAAAACTGCCCCAGAAAGGCACCAAGTACCTCGCCAGGTTCTATGGCCTTGTCAGCACGGGGAAAATAGGCACGGTTGCCCCAGTTTTGTCCTGTACGGAAGAAGAAGACCTGAATACAGGTCATCCCGCCAGATTGATAAACTGCAAAGACATCAGCCTCACTTACAGATTGTGGATTAATACCCTGATGTGATTGTACATGGCTAAGTGCTGATAAACGGTCGCGGTAAATGGCGGCACGTTCAAAGTCGAGATAAGCCGAAGCTGCCTCCATCTGTTTGGCAAGTGTCTTTTGCATGTCTGAGCTTTTGCCAGACAGAAAATCCTTCGCTTCCTTGACGAGTTTTGCATATTCATCACTCGTCACCTCACCTGTACAGGGTGCAGAACAACGCTTGATCTGGTGCAGGAGGCAAGGGCGAGTTCGGCCTTCAAAAACACTATCGGTACACGTTCGCACAAGAAAAGCCCTCTGCATGGCATTGACCGTTCTGTTAACCGCACCGGCAGAGGCAAAGGGGCCATAATAAGTTCGTTTTTTGTTGCGGGCACCGCGATGCTTGAACAAGCCAGGTGAACCATGCTCGTCTGTGATGACGATATAAGGAAAGCTTTTATCATCGCGCAAAAGCACATTAAACTTGGGGCGAAGCCGCTTGATGAGATTGGCTTCAAGTAAAAGCGCTTCCATCTCGGTATGGGTTGTAACAAACTCCATATTCACGGTTTCGCGGATCATCCGCGCAATGCGGTTCGTATGTCCACCCATTTTTGCATAGGAAGCCACGCGTTTTTTGAGCGACTTTGCCTTGCCAACATAAAGAACCTCGCCTTGCGCATCGAACATGCGATAACAGCCCGGCGCATTGGGCAAGTGCTTGACGAACTCGCCAATAATCTCAACACCTGGCTTACCTGTTAAATCACCAACGGATTCTTCCCAGACAATATCCGCCGCATCACCAGTCATGGATGCTAATTTAATCTTTTTAACAGGTTGATCGCTCATAGGAGTAATATGGTGGATTCGGAATGGAATTTCGAGGGGTCACTCTCTAATCCCCACAACATCAGGTGTTTCCCAGGCAAGATGCTGCCCACCATCAAGTGCAATCATTTGTCCTGTAATGGAGGGTGTGTCGTATAAATAGCGGATTGTGCGGCCAAAATCGTCCAAGGCTGGGCCACGTTTTAACAAGATACCATCAAGCTGCTTGTCGAAGTCTTCCTGTTTTTGGCGTTTATTGGCAAGCGTTGGGCCGGGGCCAATTGCATTAACACGAATATTTGGTGCAAAGCTTTGTGCCATGGTCTGGGTTGCAGTCCACAATGCGGACTTTGATAAGGTATAGGAAAAGAAATTAGGGTTTAATCGCTTCACGCGCTGATCAATCATATTAATGATCAAGCCGCTGCGCAGGGATTGTTTCATCATTTCAGCTGCAAGAATGGCTGGTGCTTTTAAGTGGATTGCAAAATGATTGTCCCAGGTTTGACCATCAAACTCATCTGCACTGTCGTTTAAAAAAATGGAAGCATTGTTTATGAGAAGATCAATGGGCCCAAGCGCTTTTGTTGCACTTGCAAAAATCCGTCTTGTGGATTTTGCATCTGTCAAATCACCTGAAACAGAACATGCCCTGACACCATGCCCCAGCGCTAATTCGCATAACCCTTCTGCTGCCTCATTTGAGGAGACCGAATGAATTGCAACATTAAACCCGTTTTGTGCAAGGTCTTTAACAATTGCAGCGCCTATCCGTTTTGCGCCGCCTGTTACCAATGCTGTTTTCATAAGATACCTGTTGTTCTGGTCATGGACTTTAATTCAAGAATGCTACAGCAATATAAGTGGCGTATAAAGCCAGCATGACAAGCCCCATGGAACGCGTAATTGCGTCTTTGAAAAAGGCAATAATACCAAGTAGTACTGATACGCCAAACATGACCCACATATCCAAATGAATAATATGTTCACCAACCGGAACCGGTATGATGATAAGTGTGATGCCCATAATTGCTGCGATGTTAAAGATATTTGATCCAACAACGTTGCCAATCGCAAGGTTTGAGTTACCTCTGATAACCGCCATCATGGAGGCTGCGAGTTCAGGCAAGGATGTTCCTATTGCAACAACGGTTAGGCCGATAATCTCGTCAGACAACCCCCAGTCAAGAGCAATTACATGTGCGTTATCAACGGTTATCTGCGCACCTATCGGCAGCATAATAATGCCAATCAGCAAAAACAGGGCCGCAATTTTGGGTGAAGAAGGGCCTTCACCAACTTCATCATGATAATCCGGTGTTTCATTTGACTTGATCGAGCTCTTGTATTGATCCCGTAAAAAGAGCGTTAGAAGTCCAACCAGGATGATACCAAAAAACAATCCCATGGATCCGGTTGATAGCATGCCCATGAAAATAACAGTAATGCCAAGCATTACAAAAATGTTTTTCCCAATGCCGTCTTCTTTAACGTTTTGGGCAGCAATCAATGCAGGTAAACCCAGTACCAAAAGAATATTGGCGATGTTGGAACCAACAACATTACCAATCGCAAGTCCGCCTGAGCCGGCAAGTGCAGCTTGAACGGAGATAAACAATTCTGGTGCTGATGTTCCAAGTGAAACAATCGTTAACCCGATAATAAGGGGAGAGATTGAAAATCGTTCAGCAACGGATACAGCGCCTCGAACCAGAATGTCACCTCCGATTATAAGTATAATTAGGCCGATAACCAAGAAGAGATAAGCGAGCATGACAAATTTTGAGAGCTAGAGAAATGAGAAGTGCGAGGAATTATTTGAGGATATATAGGAAGGCTAACGTATGATTTTAAGAGGTAAACTGTAAAAACTGCCCTTAAAGAGTCATGAAATTACCATTCTTCGAGTCAGAACCCGCCGTATTTAAAAGGCATCATAATTTTCACCTGCAAATTTGGGAGAAAGTTATGACTAAATGTAAAGCTCTAAACATTGTTGTTGCAAGTTTAATTGTTTCAGCAGTCTCGGTTCCGACCTTCGCTGCAGATGCGGTCTTGCAAGAACCACAAGTGCCTGTTGCACCTGATCCTGTTATTGATACAAGCCAATGGGGTGGATTTTATGTCGGTGTTTATGGTGGGTACAGCTGGTTTGACGCCAATGTAAGCACGCTGGGCAGTGCGGACGACGAAGATTTCAAGTTTGGTGGCTATACGGGTTACAATTTTGAGTTTGATAATCAAATTGTCACAGGTCTTGAGCTGGGCGGTGGTTTTGCAAATGCTGAAGCTGGCATTGCCGGCACAACAATAGATCAGGAGTGGGACGCATCCTTGCGAGCACGCCTTGGATATGCCTTTGAAAATTCCCTTATCTACAGTTTTGCAGGTCTGGCTGTTACAGGTGTTGAGGCAAGAGCTGTAACAGGTAGTGATAACCAGACTTTAACCGGATATAATATTGGTGCGGGTTTTGAACAGCAAATTCTCGAGGGTGTGACAGCCAGGATTGAGTATGGTTTTTCCGATTATGGTTCTGAAACTTTCACACCGGGCGGTGGTGCCAGTAACGAGATCGAGTTTAAGGAAGACTCTGTGAATATAGGACTTGGTGTTAAATTCTAGGTCTTTTCCATCTGAAATATTGACAAAATACTACGTAATATTTACTTGCTTTGCTTCCAAAGTGACATAATTCAATCATGTTTGATTGATTAAAGGCACAAGAATGGGTATTTATAAATGTTTCCGTTTGGTAAGGTTGTTACCATTCGTTAACCATAAGTGCTTAGGATTGAGAAAAGTTCACTGAATCCCTATTTTTGTAGGGTTGCGCGTATCGCCGGGAGGCAAGCAACAAATGCATTTGGTCAAGAGTAGTGATATCAATCAACAATTCCGCGTGCTCTTTGCAAGGCTTGCAATAACACTTGTGCTAATTTCAAGCGTCACATCCATTTCTCAGGCTTCTGATTTCAGCTATCCGTGGCGTAACAAACAAAAAGCCATCATCATTGATGCTTACGAGAAAAACCCAATTAACTGGCACAAAATGGTGCAGAATAAACAAATTCGTGCGTTTATCGGAAAAGCCAGTGATGGAATGCCGTCTCCATGGACATGTTCAGGCAACGCAACAGAAAAGAAAATCTGTAAAAAATCATTCCAGAATTACTGGATGAAACAACAACTTTACCATACCCGTAAAACACTGGCTAAAGCGCTCGGGTTAAAGTGGGGTGCATATCACCTTGGACGTCCGGGAAACCCTATCGCTCAGGCAAATCATTTTCTTGCTTTTGCAAAGCCGCAAAAAGACGAGCTTATGGCACTGGATATAGAACATGATGATCCCAAAAAATGGATATCATTCAAGGATGCAGAAATCTTTGCACGCCAGATTTATAGACGGACCGGCAGATACCCCGTCCTTTATACAAATCATAACACGGCACAACGCATTGCAGCGCGTCGTGCAGAGTTCCCGTTACTTTCACGAATGAAGCTTTGGTACGCACGTTTTAAAGGGGATGTACGCGGTACATTTCCAATGGGGAATTGGGATTCATATACAATGTGGCAATTCTCAGCCCATCCAAATTGTAACAAAAGGCGTTGTCTGTACCGTGTAAACGGGACTGAACCCAATATTGATGTGAACGTCTCACCACTAACAATTGCACAATTTGACAAAGCCTGGCCTTTTGATGGTTTGGTACCTGTCAAAAAGCCAAAAGAAGAAAACAATCCTGATATCTTGATGGTGGATAACGATAAACCAGAAATCAAGGTGGCTTCCCAGAGAATTACAACGGCATCAGTTATAGCGCCAGCAATTGGCAAGGTTGAAGCTGAAGAAGTTGCTTTAAGCAAGGAAGCAAGTTTTCAGATCGCCAGTATTGATCTTGATCAGATTGTAGTGCCAACGGCGCGTGAACGTGATGATGAACCAAGCTACGGCATTACGACAACAGATTATGAGCCGGAATATAAGGTGGTTATTCCATACTCTGAACATGCGGAAGATTTAACAATGCAGCTACAATATTTGGCTGGCGCTTTATAATAGGATTATTGGCTTAAAACCCTGCATCTACCATCATGATATTTCCATGGGTCAAGCCCGTGGATGCAATACTCAACATTCCATGTGAAGCCTGCAAAACCGACGTCTTCTTCGATCAGAAAATGAATGCGACGCTGTCTGCCATTTTCAAAGATTGCATCACCATGACAATATCTGCGGTTTATGCTTGAGGCAGGAAATGCATTATCATTATGCAAATGAGGATTAGCGACAGTGTTTAATAGAAGGCCACGGTCAAGCCAGTAAATTTCTTCGGTTTTATTAAAGCGCTTAACAAGCCTCTTGATAACTTTCTCTGAACTGCATGCAGGAAATTTATCTTCCGCAGCTACAGGCGTAACTTGCAATGGCACAATAGCAGAAAGGAAAATGACTAAGGAAAGAAGCTGCTTCATGATGACGTCCCGTTGAAATGGTTTAATTGATTATTCGACGTTTATAAAGCTTTTGCAAGATCGGCGATGACTTTTGAATAAAGTTTATGTTCTTCAATCAGTATGCGCGCAGAAAGACTGTTGGCGGTATCTTCTTTTAGTACAGCAACCCTGGCCTGGGCAATAATAATCCCGCCATCCATTTCCGAATTTACAAAATGGACCGTGCAGCCATGCTCTGTCTCACCAGCATCAATTGCACGCTGGTGTGTATCCAGTCCCTTGTATTTTGGTAGAAGGCTTGGATGAATATTAATCAGGCGGCCTTGATAGGCGTTTGTAAAGTCAGCCGACAGGATCCGCATATAGCCTGCCAGACAAACAAGATCTGCACCAGATTGATCAATTGCCGTGCGAATGGCGGCTTCATGACCGTGACGGGTATCGTAATCATCGCGTTGAAATGCAACCGCTTCAATATTTTCTTTTCGGGCAGTTTCCAGACCCGCTGCATCCTGATTGTCAGAAATAACAATGCAAATTTCTGCAGGATATTCAGGCGAGCGTGTTGAGTTAAGGATAGCCTCCATATTGGAGCCTCGCCCTGATATTATAACTGCCAGTTTCTTGCGCGAAACGTTTACCAAGCAAGTGTTCCTTCATAGGTTACTTCATTTTTATCATCCTTGATAAGCTCACCCATTCGAACAACACGCTCGCCATTAGCTTCCAGAATGGCTTCAACTTCATCAGCTTTTTCAGGTGAAGTGACCACAACCATGCCAATACCACAATTGAAAGTACGAAGCATTTCTGATTGCGCCACACCGCCCGTCTTTGAAAGCCATCCAAAGACAGCTGGTGGCGAAATTTGTGACAGATCAAGCCTTGCGCCAATCCCTTCAGGTAATACACGTGGAATGTTTTCGGTAAAACCGCCGCCTGTAATATGCGCCATTGCTTTAACACTGCTTGTTTCACGAATGGCAGCCAAAAGCGGTTTTACATAAATGCGTGTGGGTTCAAGAAAAGCTTTTGCAACACTCATGTTCTCATTAAAGGGTGCCGGATCATTCCATGAGATGCCTGCAAGCTCTGTTATTTTTCGCACAAGTGAAAATCCGTTTGAATGAACACCTGATGATGATAACCCCAAAAGAATATCGCCTTCCGCAATGTCATTGGATGGCAGGATACCATCACGCTCTACAGCACCTACTGAAAAGCCCGCCAGATCATAATCCTTGTTTGAATACATGCCGGGCATTTCTGCAGTTTCACCGCCAATCAGCGCTGCACCGGCCTGTCGGCAACCTTCTGCAATGCCTTCAACAACTTTTGTTGCTTCAGCTACATCCAGTTTGCCTGTCGCAAGATAATCCAGAAAGAAAAGCGGCTCTGCGCCTTGTACGATCAGGTCGTTTACACACATGGCAACAAGATCAATACCTACTGTATCGTGTATGCCTGCTTCAATGGCAATTTTAAGTTTTGTTCCAACACCATCATTTGCTGCAACCAGAACCGGATCCCTGAAACCGGCAGCTTTCATATCAAACAATCCGCCAAACCCGCCGATGTCCGGATTTGATCCCGCGCGTGCTGTTGATTTTACGGCTGGCTTAATCGCTTCGACAAGCGCATTGCCTGCATCGATATCGACGCCAGCTTGTGCGTAACTTAAGCCATTATTGGATGGGGTATCTGAAGAAGACATGATTGCCGCGTTGCTCCGCAGTTGATAAGAATAAACATTGATTCAGTAAAGATTCTGGGAATCTGCGAGACACCTAACACAAATGTTTCGCTTTAGGGAGTGCCCAATGGACGAGAGTTTTGGATTACGCGTGAGAAGGCAGGTTTTTTTCTGGCTAATCATGTTTGGCGTTTTTATCGCATTCATGTGGGTATTTGCTGATATCCTTCTGCCATTCATTGCAGGGATGGCACTTGCCTACTTCCTTGATCCGGTTGCAGATCGGCTAGAGCGTATGGGCGCAAGTCGCATGCTTGCAACTGTTATCATTCTAATTGCCTTTATCCTGCTGTTTATTATTTTCCTGATGGTGCTTGTTCCGGTACTTGCCAACCAGATATCAGGCTTTCTTGAGCGGCTGCCGGAACTGGTTGGAAAGTTACAGGCCTTAATTGCTTCCACCAAGATTGAATGGCTGCGTGAGCGCATTGGTGTCGACGGTCAGTCACTTCAGGATAATATCAATGGCCTGATGAAAGAAGGTGCTGGCTGGGTTTCAGCTGTCCTGAAAAAAGTCTGGAGTTCAGGAAAGTCGCTTGTTGATGTGATTTCCCTATTGGTTGTGACGCCTGTCGTTGCATTTTATCTGCTGTATGATTGGGACAACATGGTGGAGCGTGTTGATAGCTGGCTACCGCATGATCACCGCGACACCATTCGTGGTGTGTTTAAAGACATTAACACTGCAGTTGCAGGTTTTGTCAGGGGTCAAGGTACTGTATGTCTTATATTGGGCTTGTTTTATGCAGCTAGCCTGACAGTCATTGGCCTGAATTTTGGACTGTTAATTGGTCTTTTTGCAGGATTGATTTCATTCATTCCATTCGTTGGATCAATTATAGGCTTCCTGCTTTCTGTTGGTGTTGCGCTGGTACAATTTTGGCCTGAGTGGATACCTGTAGTGCTATGTGCTTTTACTTTCTTCATGGGGCAGTTTTTGGAAGGCAATATCCTCCAGCCTAAACTGGTAGGAGAAAAAGTTGGCCTGCATCCGGTCTGGTTAATGTTTGCCTTGTTTGCTTTTGGTTCCCTGTTTGGCTTTACAGGGATGTTAATTGCAGTACCTGCTGCTGCAGCAGTTGGCGTAATAATGCGTTTTGGACTTGGACGTTACCTTGAAAGTGAACTATACAAAGGCAAATCACAACCAGTAAAAACACCCGCCAAACAGACAGCAAAACGGGCTGTCAGGAAAGCGCGGTAAACCCGTAAAAGTTTTCATGAGTAAAAAGAGTTCAAACATCAACCCGCAGTTGCCATTTGATTTATCAGTTCCGGTAACACACCGTCGTGAAGACCTGATTGAAAGCAAGGCAAATGAGATGGCTGTTTCCATGCTTGATAGTTGGCCGAACTGGCCAGGCAGGGTAAGCGTGCTTGCCGGCCCTGTAGGAGCAGGCAAAACGCATATTGCAAATGTCTGGGCGGATAAGGCACAAGCGGTTGTTTGTGACTGTATTGATCTGGCTCAAAACCTTGATCAGTTCGTCAAACTGGCGTCCGCAAACGGGAATTTTTTAATTGAGGACGCAGGCAGTGGTGTCATTGATGAAACAGCGATGTTCCATTTTTTAAATGCAGTCAAACAAGGCGAAGGCTATTGTCTGATTACGAGCAGGTCCTGGCCAATTACCTGGGATATAAAGCTTGCCGATTTGGCGTCACGCCTCAAGGCAGTTCAGGTGTTTGAACTCAGCGAGCCTGATGATGAACTGTTGCGGCAGGTAATGGTTAAGCTGTTTGCCGATCGTCAATTATCCATTGATGAGAAGGTAATTGATTATTGTGTCCTGCGAATGGAGCGTTCTTTGGAGTCTGCAGGCAGGCTGGTGGAGGCAATTGATGCCGAAGCCCTGTCACGACAATCAGGCATATCCCGCACCACGGCTTCCAATGCCCTGGAGCGGCTGGGAATGAACTGAATTTGGCTTGTTTGACAGATTAACCACACTTTTTGATTGTAAAATTTCACTCCCCAATTTTGACAAGTTTTATGTTAAAGTCGCGTCATGACCAAACAACTTCAAAGTTTTGCCGGAGGCATTCTTGCTGACCGGAATATTCCCAGTTTTGATGAAATATTCGAAGACCCGGCACGTTTTGTAAATCGCGAGCTATCGTGGCTTGAATTTAACAGGCGGGTCCTGGAAGAGTCCCGCAATGAAAACCATCCATTGTTGGAGCGTGTAAAGTTCCTGTCCATATCTGCCAGTAATCTGGATGAATTTTTAATGGTGCGGGTAGCCGGTCTTGCTGCTCAAAAAGAAAAGAATGTAGAAAAGCGTTCTGACGATGGCATGAGTGTTGAGGAGCAGCTAACCGCTGTTAATAATTCAATAGAAATTCTCCAGACTGACCAACAGGCCTATTGGGCTGGATTGCAAAAGCAGCTGGCTGATGAAGATATACATATTGCTCACGTTGATGAATTAAACTCAGATGAATTAAACTGGCTTGAGGACTATTTTGATACCAATATGTTCCCGGTTCTAACACCGCTTTCAATGGACTTGGCACATCCGTTTCCTTTTATTTCCAACCTGGGCCATGCGTTGGTTTTTGAACTTGCCCAATCTTCTCAAAAACATTCCATGAAGGCTTTTATTCGTATACCGCAAGCGTTGGAAAGCTTCGTAAAACTGCCTCAAAGATCAAAGTCGAAAATCCACTTAGTAAGCATTGAGGATATTATTGTCCGCTTTATTGACAGACTTTTTCCAGGGTATGAAGCTGTTGGGCACGGTAATTTCAGAGTGATACGCGATAGCGATCTTGAAGTTGAAGAGGAAGCTGAAGACCTCGTTTTAACCTTTGAAAGTGCATTGAAGCGCAGGCGCAGGGGTAAAGTTGTTCGTATCGAAACGGATAGTAAAATGCCCACTAATCTATGTGATTTTATTATGAGCGAATTAAACATCAATGACATCAAGGTTGAGCAGGTGGGCGAACTTTTTGCCCTGAATAATCTGATGAAAATTGCAACTGTTGACCGACCTGATTTAAAATTTACGCCTTTTGTAGCAAGGTTTCCAGAGCGGGTCAGAGAACAAAACGGAGACTGTTTGGCAGCCATCAGGCAAAAAGACATTCTGGTTCATCACCCTTATGAATCTTTTGATGTCGTTGTGCAATTCATCAGGCAGGCGTCTCGTGACCCTGATGTTATTGCAATCAAGCAAATGCTTTATCGTACCTCCAATAATTCTCCCATTGTTGCTGCATTGGTCGAAGCAGCTGAAGCTGGAAAATCTGTTGTTGCGATTGTCGAGTTAAAGGCACGTTTTGATGAAGAGGCCAATATCAGGTGGGCGCGAGATTTGGAGCGTGCAGGTGTTCAGGTGGTCTTTGGTTTTACAGAGTGGAAAACCCATTCCAAACTTAGCCTGGTTGTTCGCAAGGAAGATGGACGAATAAAAAACTATGTCCATATAGGGACAGGTAATTATCATCCAATCACAGCCCGCCTTTATACTGATTTGTCTTTCTTCACGACAAATCAAACCATAGCAAATGATGTAGCCAAGGTTTTCAATTATGCCACTGGTTACGCAAGACCTCAAAATCTGGATACCTTGATCGTTTCTCCAGTAAGCCTGCGTTCGACTATTTTAAAACACACAGAAGATGAAATAGCGCATGCAAAAGCAGGACGCGAAGCGCATATTTGGGCAAAAATGAATTCGCTTGTTGATCCGGAAATTATTGATGCTTTTTACAGGGCAAGCCAGGCTGGTGTTCAGATAAGGCTTGTGGTTCGTGGTATATGTTGCTTGCGTCCAAATGTTTTTGGGATGTCTGAAAACATAAAGGTAAAGTCGATTATCGGGCGGTTTTTGGAGCATAGCCGCATCATTTGTTTTGGTAACGGAAATGTGCTGCCATCTTCTGGTGCCATTGTTTACATGGGCTCAGCAGACATGATGCCGCGAAACCTCAACAGGCGTGTCGAGACAATGGTACGAATTAAAAACGTAACCGTTCATAAACAGGTTCTTGACCAGATTATGGTCGCCAACATGCAGGATACGGAATTAAGCTGGGAAATCATGCCTGATGGCTCTTCAAGAAGATTGTCCACATCTGATGATGGCGAATCGTTTAATTGTCAGACATACTTCATGACAAATCCAAGCCTGTCAGGACGGGGGGAGGCTCTTAAAGATGACGCGCCGAAAAGGTTTGTCGATAACCGCACTTTTGACGCGGAAACAAAAGACCAAACAAAAATACATTGAGGCACAAGGACGCCTTAGAAAACGTGAACCCGTAGCTATTATAGACATTGGTTCGAACTCGGTTCGACTTGTTATCTATGAAGGCTTGTCACGTTCTCCTGCTGTGCTCTTTAATGAAAAGGTATTGTGCGGACTTGGGCAGGGGGTCGCCCAAACAGGCAAGCTTGACGAAAAAGCATCAAAGCGTGCACTTGTTGCCATTAAAAGATTCAATCATTTAAGCACTCAGGTAGGCGTAAGTGATCTACACATTCTGGCAACTGCTGCAGTGCGGGAAGCCGATAATGGTACGGAATTTATCACAAATGTAGAAAAAATTTGCGGAGCATATGTTCAACTCCTCTCTGGCGACAAGGAGGCTTATTACGCAGGGCTTGGCGCAAGCAGTGGTTTTTATGCGCCTGATGGCATCGTTGGAGATTTAGGTGGCGGTTCGATGGAGCTTATTTCGACTTCTTCAAAAGAAGGAGACGGGCTCACGACACCTCTTGGTGGATTGCGTCTTCAGGAAACCTCGAAAGGCAATATTTCAGATGCCCGCAAAATTGCCCGAAAGGAACTCTCCAGGGTAAAACTGAAATGGCCAGGAAAGAATAAATGTTTTTATGTAATCGGTGGGACATGGCGTTCACTTGCAAGACTGCATATGTTCAATGTCAATTATCCATTGGATGTGGTTCATGATTATACGGTCAAGGCAAAAGACTATATTGAATTTTGCAAACGTGTTGCAAAACAAGACCTGAATGATTTCAAGGGCATTGAGGAAATTTCCAAAAATCGCCAAAACCTGCTGCCTTACGGTGCTGTAGCCTTAATTGAAACACTGGAGCATTTGGGTGCAAAAGAAGTCACCATATCTGCAACAGGTTTGCGCGAAGGGTATCTTTATTCTTTGCTCGATGAAAAAATGCGCAAGAGCGATGCACTTTTGGAAGCCACAGGTGAGTTGGCAATTTTACGTGCGCGCTCTCCGCAACACAGCTTGGAATTGGCGGATTGGACAGACTCTGCCTTAAAGGCAATTGGCCTAAAGGAAAGTAAAAGCGAAACCCGTTGGCGTAAGGCTGCCTGTAATCTGGCAGATATTTCATGGCGTTCAGACTCGGATTTCAGGGCAGAACAATCACTTGGAATTATCAATAATGCAGGCTTTAATTCCATCAGTCACGAGGGTAGGGCATATTTGGCGATTGTAAATTTTCACCGTCACCAGGGTTTGGGCTCAAAACACCAACCACCAAAAATTGCAAGCCTGGCAACACAAGAAACAGCCAAAAAAGCAAGGCTGATTGCAGGTCTTTTCCGCGTTCTTTATCTATTCTCGGCATCCGTTGAGGGTATTTTGCCAACTATCAAGCTGGTACGAACTGAATATGGCAATTTGGTTCTGCAAATCCCTGAAGAACTCTCGGTACTTACAGGCGAGCGCCCTGCAAGCAGGCTTGAGCAGTTGGGCAGGGAAATTGGCGAAGAGATAACGGTGAGTGTAATTTAAACTGTAATTGGGCTGCCTTAGACGCTCAATAAACTAGGTACTATGGGTTAAAACCTTGTTACGCTCAGAGTTCTTGGCTTTATAAAGCATTTTATCAGCTCTTTCGAAGAATGAGCGATATGTATCCTTTCCCACTAGCTGAGTTACGCCAAAACTTGCAGTCAGGTTTATTTTTTTACCGTTATCCAAAGTATGTTCCTGGTCAAATTTTGTCCTTGCGTATTCTGCCATCAACCTTGCCATCTCAACATTTGCCTTGGGCAATAATATTGTAAATTGGTCGCCGCCAATTCTGCCTATGATATCAATATCTCTTCTGCATTCTTTTAAACTGGCTACAAAGGACAGCAATATTTTATCTCCGTATGAATGACCATTAAGATCGTTGGCCTTTTTAAAGTGGTCAATATCGCAAACAATCAACGCCAGCTGCTGGCCATTCATCAAATGTTTTTCAACAGCATTAATTGCATGATTTTCAAAAGAACTACGGTTATGCACTTTGGTTAGAGAGTCTCTGTCAGACGTCTTTTGCAGTTCTTCAATCACGTTTACAGCGAGGCTGGTGAACAATAATACAGCAACTGCAATGGCGAAGATTGCTACAGAGAAATGCAGCAATTCCAGATACATTGAATCCACAAAGTTTGACAGATTAAGTGCTTCTTTATTAATTCTGAGTGTCAGAACAGTAATGAAGACAAATTGTACAGAAAAACCAATAGTGGCGTAATATAGTGCTCTATCCAATAATGAATTTATGCGGTCGTAGATGTTAATTGCACCCAGTGCAATCATACCTGCACAGCCATAGCTGATGATTTCCGTACGCAGTGTAAAATCATTTTCTACAAACCAATACCATTGGGTTGGAAAAAAGGTAGCTGCGAAAATCAAACTTAAAAACAGCAACGGTGGCTTTTGGTTAAATCTAAATGATAGCCCAATGGATAGAAATAAAGCGCTAAGCATATATAGCGTGTCACTCACTGGCATAATGAAATCATACCCACTAACCAGGGAGTAAAGTGCCTCAAACCCGAATGCAGCGCCGGCAAAGCCATAAGATAAGGCAAAAACCCCGGCACTTGGAAAGATACGGTTATTCAGCCAAATCAGGAAAAAACCTGCTGTAAAAAAACCAAAAATTGATGCCGTTAATACCTGTTGTAACAACTTGAAATCCACCCAGCCTATGAGATAACTGGAGCCTAGCGACTATGAGTTACGCAAACTTTAAGGATTTAAAAGATTTTAAATGAGTAATTGATAAGCGCAAAGGGTAGAAATTTTCTGACTGGAAAGAACAGACAAGCAGGTTCAATCTTAGGTTTTGATCAGCTTGACAGCCCGGTTCTTGTAGCCTAGTGCGATGCGTCCGTTTTTTAGATCAAGCGCTGTATTGCCAAATAGCTCTTTTCGCCAGCCCTTGAGCGCTGCAACATCGGCCTTGTCGTCTGCTGCGATTTTTTCCAAATCATCTACCGTTGCAATGATTTTTGCTGCAACTCCGTATTTTTCCACCGTGACTTTGAGCAAGACTTTCAGCATTTCAGTCGCGGCCTGACAGCCTTCTGGTGCTTGCTTGGGCCGGAGGATCCTTGGCAATTCTTCGTCCGGGATTTCTTTTGCAATAGTAATGGCTTTTAGCAGGCTGTCGCCATAACGGTTTTTATCAAACCCGCGTGAAAGACCGCGCAGTTCTGAAAGTTGTTTCATGTTTGAAGGTGCACGTGAACAAATATCATAAATGGCATCATCGCGAATAACCCGCCCTCGCGGTACGTCATTTGCGCGTGCCATCTCTTCGCGCCATTGTGCAACCTGTTTGAGAATTGCCAACTCGCGAGGTTTGCGTGCCCGCATTTTCAACCGCTTCCAGGCATTTTCCGGCGGCATGTCGTAAGTCTCGGGAGACGTAAGGATTTCCATCTCTTCTGAAACCCAATGTGTACGGTTTTGTTCGCTGAGGTTTGCGCTCAGAGAAAGATACACATCGCGCAGGTGTGTTACGTCAGCCAAAGCATACTCAAGCTGTTTTTGTGACAATGGCCGCTTTGACCAGTCAGTAAAGCGCGATGACTTGTCAACGCCATGACCTGTTATTTTATAAACAAGCTGGTCATAGGATATGCTGTCTCCATAACCGCAAACCATCGCAGCCACCTGTGTGTCAAAAATCGGGTGAGGAATTAAACCGCCAAGATTATAGACTATCTCGACATCCTGACGTGCTGCATGAAATACTTTGACAACATCCTCATTGCCCATCAGCTCAAAGAAGGGCGCAAGGTCAATGCCCTCAGCCTGAACATCAATAATCCATTCGTCATCCGGACATGCCATTTGCACGAGACAAAGGATTGGCCAGAAGGTTGATTCGCGTAAAAACTCTGTATCAACAGTACAATAAGGGTGTTTGGCGCATTCTGCGCAGGCTGCCGCCAGGGCTTTTGTATCAGTAATAATCTGCATCGCGTTGTTATAGCGAATGTCTTTGAATTTGTCTGCTGGAAAATTTAACTGCCAATTTTGAATGTCTTTCCTTGTGCAAAACCTTGACAAACTGCCCCTTAAATGTGTTTGTCGCGGCAAGTAATTACCGTTGTTGATTTGGCCCTGCGTGGGCAGCCGAAATTTCAGGAAAAAACATGACTACATTAAGCGAACGTTACCGCAGCCATACGTGTGAAGGTCTTCGTAAATCAGATGTCGGAAATACAATCCGCATCTCAGGCTGGGTGCACCGTGTGCGGGACCATGGCGGTGTATTGTTTATCGACCTTCGTGATCATTATAGCATGACACAGGTTGTGGCCGATCCTGATTCTGCAGCCTTTAGTACAGCTGAACTTGTGCGCGGTGAGTGGGTTATCCGTGTTGATGGTGAAGTAAAGGCGCGTGATGCAGACGCTATAAACCCGAAACTCCCAACGGGCGAGATTGAGGTTTTTGCACGTGATATTGAAATTCTGTCAAAGGCTGCGGAACTTCCGCTTCCAGTTTTTGACGAGCCTGATTACCCGGAAGATATTCGCCTTAAATACCGCTTTCTGGATTTGCGCCGCGATACACTTCACAAGAACATTATGCTGCGTACGCAAATTATTGCAAAAATGCGCGAGCGTATGTCCGGTGCCGGCTTTAACGAGTTTTCAACACCAATTCTGACCGCTTCTTCACCAGAAGGCGCGCGTGATTTTCTGGTGCCAAGCCGTATTCATAACGGTGAATTTTATGCCCTGCCACAAGCGCCACAACAATATAAGCAATTGATCATGATGTCGGGCTTTGACACATACTTCCAGATTGCTCCCTGTTTCCGGGATGAAGACCCACGCGCTGATCGCTTACCTGGTGAGTTTTATCAACTCGACCTTGAAATGAGCTTTGTGGAGCAGGAAGACATTCTGCAAACCATGGAACCTGTCATGCGTGGTGTGTTTGAAGATTTTGCGCAAGACAAGCCGGTCACACAGACCTTCCGCCGCATAGCCTATGATGATGCAATTCGCACATATGGTTCTGACAAACCTGATCTTCGTAATCCGATTGAAATGCAGGATGTGTCTGAACATTTCCGTGGTTCGGATTTTAAGGTTTTTGCAGGCATTCTGGATGCAGACGCTAAAAACCAGGTCTGGGCAATTCCAACAAAAGGCGCTGGTAGCCGCAAGGCCTGTGATCGCATGAATTCATGGGCACAGGGCGAAGGCCAACCAGGTATGGGGTATATCTTCTGGCGCGAGTTGGAAGGTGTGTTTGAAGCTGCCGGTCCAATTGCCAAGAACATTGGCCAAGAACGTGCGGAAGCCCTTCGCCTGCAATTGGGTCTTGAGTTAGGTGATGCGGTCTTCTTTGCAGCAGGCGATCCTGCCAAATTCGCATCATTTGCTGGCAATGCCCGTACCAAAGCTGCAGAAGATAATGGCCTTATTGATGAGGATCGTTTTGAACTTTGCTGGATTGTCGACTTCCCGTTCTATGAATGGGATGAAGACAACAAGAAGGTTGAATTCGCGCACAACCCATTCTCAATGCCCCAAGGTGGCATGGATGCCCTGGAAGCAGCGGATACGGATGAAAAGAAACTGGCGCTAAAAGCCTATCAGTATGATCTGGTTTGTAATGGTTTTGAAATTGCCTCGGGCGGTATTCGTAACCACTTGCCGGAAACCATGGTCAAGGCCTTTGAAGGCGCTGGCCTTTCAAGAGAGGCGGTAGAAGAACGCTTCGGCGGTCTTTACCGTGCATTCCAGT
>CALFBM010000189.1 GCA_937951645.1 uncultured Rhizobiaceae group bacterium | reverse complement strand
CTCTCACAAATTTGTATAGTGCAGCAAGTTTTCGAGAGTTGTAAATTCTCTTAAACGCATTTGGAATTTCCATTCGAGTGCAAATAGTGGACAGGTGGCCGAGTGGTCGAAGGCGCACGCCTGGAAAGTGTGTAGGCGGGTGACCGTCTCCAGGGTTCGAATCCCTGTCTGTCCGCCATATTTGTATATAAATAATTGATATTATTGGATAATTTATTTAAATAATTTTCTTGTTCCACTCTGTGCCCCATTGTTTCGCTTGAGGAAATTATTAAAGAAATTTTTAATGTAGAATCATAATCTTGTGTGTTGAAAACACTTCCAATTGGCTTCCATTCTTGTTCAAAGTGTCGTTTCAAGCTAAACGTAAATAACAATATAGTGTGCTTAAGGGAAGTGCCAATTTTTCCAGAAATTCTTCTTGTGAAATCTTGATTGAGGCCTGCTAAGGGGTTTTCGGGTTAGTTAAAACGATGTATTTTACTTAGAGAAAATATTTGTATGCGCTTACTTGAAGGCAATATTGAGCAACAATTTATGAGTGTAAAGCTGGACAAAATTAATCAAAGTATTCTTCTGTCATTGCAGAAAAACGCCCGCTTGCCGATAGCCGTAATTGCTGAGGGCGCAGGTATTTCCACAAGTCCTTGCCAAAAACGGATAAAGCAGCTTGAAGGCCAAGGAATGATCCTCAATTATGAGGCCAGTATTAATCTTGAAAAGATTTGTAATAGCGTAACCTTTCTGACCGAATTTACGTTACTGGAGCATAACGCCTATTCTTTCAGAAAATTTGAGGATGCAATCAACAAGGAACCGACGCTTATAGAGTGTTATCAGGTTTCAGGAGGCTATGATTATTTTGCTAGGTTTGTTTGTGTTGATGTGGATGATTATAAATCCATTACAGACAGGCTTCTCGCCAGAGCCCCCATCAAGAGCATTCAAAGCAATTGTATGCTTTCGAAGGTGAAGCGTTATTCCGGATATCCATTAAAATACCTGCTTGATAATGGTACTTGATTTTTTACTTTAGCAACCATTTTTCCTTAAATCTTGAAATTTTGGATAAATAAAACTCTTAAAACGGCAATTTTTGATTTATGAAATTTTGCTGATCAGAGACTATTAGGTACACTTTAACTCACGGCTTTGGTTACATAATGAATAAAAAAAATTGCTGTCTTATTGGTATTCCTGTTGAGGACGGGACAGATATTAATGGCTGCCTAATGGGGCCAGATGCCTTTAGAACAGCAGGTCTTAACTCAACATTGGAATCATTGGGGCATACAGTTTTTGACTATGGAAATGTCAGCCCAAGACATACTGCTCCTCAAACCCATGCTAATCAGGCAATTCATCATCTTAATGAAATTATAGGCTGGACTCTTTCAATTGAAGAAGCTGCTTATGAGCGCGCTAGCAAATCAGAGTTTCCGATTTTTTTGGGTGGAGATCATAGTCTATCCATCGGGACTGTTACTGGTGTGACAAGGGCGGCAAAAGATAAAGGGCAAGAGCAGTTTGTACTTTGGCTTGATGCTCATCCTGATTTTCACACACTTGATACAACAAAAAGCGGGAACCTCCACGGTACACCCGTTGCATATTTTGCTGGCTTGTGCGGGTTTGAAGGAGTGTATCCGGAACCAAAAGCAACAGTTTTACCAAAAAATATTTGCATGATGGGCATTCGTTCAGTTGATGAAGCAGAAAAGCATCGGCTTGCTGAGAGTAAAATATATATATTTGACATGCGATCAATTGATGAAAACGGCATTGTAAATCCGCTCAAGGATTTTCTGGAAACAGTAAAGGAAGCTAACGGAGCACTGCATGTTAGCCTAGATGTGGATTTTCTTGAACCGGATATTGCTCCGGCTGTTGGAACGATGGTTCCAGGAGGGGCAACTTTTCGCGAAGCACATCTTATTATGGAAATGCTGTGTGATAGCGGATTGGTAACATCCCTTGATTTGGTAGAATTAAATCCGTTCCTGGATGAACGCGGACGTACTGCAAAACTAATGGTAGATCTTTGCGCCAGCTTGCTGGGGCGAAAGGTGCTTGATCGCCCTACAAGGAGTTTTTAAATGATGAAGCACAATCCAAACCCTTCCGAGCTTGCAATGGTTCCTTTCGTAAGTGTCGATGACATGATGAACATTGTGAATACAATTGGCCCGGCAAAGATGTTGGCTGAAATAGCTGAATATGTTGAGGCGGATTTCAAACGCTGGGATTTATTTGATAAAACTCCGCGGGTTGCTTCGCATTCCAAGGAAGGTGTTATTGAATTAATGCCGACAAGCGATGGCGAAACGTATGGCTTTAAATATGTGAATGGACATCCTGCAAATATGGCCAAAGGCTTTCAAACTGTGACAGCCTTTGGTCTCCTTGCGCGTGTAGATAATGGATATCCTGTTTTATTATCTGAGATGACCATTCTTACAGCACTTCGTACAGCTGCAACTTCTGCGCTTGTAGCGAAATATCTGGCTCCAAAAGCTTCAAAAACCATGGCGATGATTGGAAATGGTGCCCAGTGTGAATTTCAGGCACTGGCATTCAAGGAAGTCGTTGGCATTGACACAATCAAACTCTATGACATTGATAGTCAGGCAACAGAAAAAGCTGTAAGAAATCTTGAGGCAACAGGTCTAAATGTGATCGCATGTGATACTTCTCAAGAGGCGGTTACCGCTGCAGATATTATTACGACTTGCACGGCAGACAAACAATGCGCAACCATTCTTACTGACAATATGATTGGTTCAGGCATTCATATAAATGCGATTGGTGGTGACTGCCCGGGAAAGACGGAGCTTCATAAGGATATACTTTTGCGATCTGATATCTTTGTTGAATATCCTCCTCAAACTCGCATTGAAGGCGAAATACAGCAACTTGCCGATGATCATGCAGTTACAGAAATATGGCAGGTTATGGTTGGCAAGATAAAAGGGCGAGTTTCAGATAACCAAATCACACTTTTTGATAGTGTGGGATTTGCAACAGAAGATTTCTCGGCCCTGCGTTATGTACGAGACCAACTGGAGGCCACAGGTCACTATATCGAGTTGGATATGTTGGCAGACCCTGATGACCCGCGAGACCTGTTTGGTATGGTGAAGCGGCATAAGCAAAATAATTTGTACAAATAAATATTGAGTTGTCTGAAGACTGACAAGACCGATGAAGCCTTGGATTAGTATTCAGATAAGAATATTGTCTCCAACTGATGCTTTATTTGCAACCTAGCTTAAGCCTTATGCAGTTTTTGCTTAAGCTACCTTATGTCCATAATGAACCTTGGTTCAAGATTGAGTAATTTTTTACAACGCAAGCTGGCTTTTGAGCAGAGCTTGGGTTTTGTTAATCAAATTTTAACCGTAACAGGAATCTAAAAATTAATTTTCCTAATGTACCTTAATCAAATGTGTGGGGGGCATTACCACACAATTGGGTGGGGGAATTACCGTACGAATATGTGCGTCAAACCTTCAAAATAATAATAATAAGTATTTATGGAGAGCGTAATGAACTTACACGCGTCTCGTAGTGTCAATGTTGCCGAAGAATTGCTGGACTCTACTCATGTTGATAGCATTATTAGCAGGCGTAATAGTCGCGCCGCTGAATTGCAGACGCAAGTTGCTCAGCTTTTATGCAAGATGCGCATTGCTGTAATTTATGGTGGTGATAGCCATGAAGACGGTTCGGTCATTCATCGCAGCCACAATCCTAGGTCATGGAAAAGCTATGAAGCTGTTGCAAGAGATATTGCAAACAGTCTTACGCGTCTTGGTGCTGAAAATGTTTTTATTCTACCAGATGATATGCGTCTTTCAGGTAAACTAGCTGAAAAGAATATTGACTTTGCATGGCTCAATACAGGTGGTGTGCAGGGTTTTGCCTCAGTTTCGCATACAGCATCTCTATTGGAAATGCTTGGGCTTCCTTATGTAGGACATGACCCTCTTAATTGTGCTGTTATGGACTCGAAGCACAGCTTCAAACGCATGATGATGGGGAGTGGCATTCCAACGGCTCGGTTTATCACCTGGCACGGAAGTGAGGGCGTGTTTGACCCTGATGAGCATGTTCGGTTCAATAGCATTTTTTATGGATATGAAGGTCCGTTTGTTGTTAAACCTGTCTCTGGAAGAGCTTCTTTAAATGTTGAGTATGTAGAAACTCGTGAAGAACTCTCAAAGGTTATGGATCAGATTTTTGATCTGACAGAAAACTTTGTTCTTGTTGAGCAATTTCTATCAGGTCGTGAATTTTGTATAGCTGCTTGTGGACCCGTTGTTGTTCAGCAGGGCGAGCTGAAAAAATTAGACACACCCTTTACATTTGCAGCTGTTGAGCGTGCACTTGATGCCGATGAACATATTTTCACATCAATGGATAAAAGACCGATCACAAATGATCGTATTCGTTTATTAGATCCTGTTGATGATCTGCAAATTATGAAGAGATTACATAATTTGGCTCGTTCAGTTGTTACCGAGCTGGATATTAATACGCTCATAAGACTAGACGTGCGTGAGGATGAAAATGGCCATCTGTTTGTATTAGAGAGCAATCCCAAACCAGACTTGAAAGCACCAACCAAGGACGGGGTAACAAGCCTGATTTACGCAGGGTTGGGTCAATACGACATGTCATATGATGATTTGATACATTCCCTGGTTGCAGACCAGATAGATGTTTTAATGAGCAGACACAGAGGTTCTATACATCACCTCTTGTCACTGCTTGATAATAATTAATTTGAAAACCCATGAAGGCTTGAAAGAATTTTCAGGATTAAAAAAAATGGAAAATACTAACAACTCGAAGATTACCGAACGACTAGGCGCTGGCATGATAATGTTTGCTGTAATGTGTCTGTCACTATTCTTGCTTATATATGTAGCACTTGGGGAAAGTACGCGCACATATGAGCGGTTCCAGGGTGACAAGCTTGGTGGACAAGTTCAAATTGTACATAATACTATGCAAACGGCTTTAAAATCAGGCCTTCCATTAAAGCAATTTGTTGGTTTTAATACCATTGCTGAACCTATTTTGGCGGCTGACAATACGATCAGTAATATGGTTGTTTATGATACTGATGGAAAAGAAGTATTTTCAGTAAATCGCGAGGTTACAGAAGAACCTGCTGATGACAGCATTCTTAAGTTTGCTTTTATCGCAGATTTATTTTTGTCAACAAGTGAGAAAAAAGTAACACTAGACAGCGGTTTGGAATTACAAACAGTTGGTGACAGTTACCAGATTGTTGCAAATCTTGAAGACAAGTTTGAAACGGTTGGAAGTTTAACTGTTACAATGCCCAAGGCTATTGTGACGAAAAAAGTTACCGAGTTATTTAATCCATTAATCACCTATGCGTTTGTTATTGCCATTGCCTTTGCAGTATTTATTGTATTCTTCGGTAGTTCATTGCAGGCTTATCGTCTTCCATGGGCGCAAATTACATTTGCTGGCATCTTTGTAATGGCATCTGCTGCCGTAATTTATACGATGGTAACACTATATGCTGATGGTGCTCAGTCCAAAGCCAGGGCATTGGCTGGATCATTGGGTCAGCGACTTAATGATGTGGTTGCCTTTAATATTAATCTTGATGAAATTGAGGGTCTTGATCGCACTTTTGGTGAATATCTTGAGGTGAATCCTGATCTAAGTGCAGCAGCACTTACCCAAAACGGACGTATTCTAATTCATACGGACAAGTCTCAAATTGGCAGAAAATGGGTTAGTGATACGGAAAACTATGAATATTTGGTGCAGCTTACACCTGAAAATTCAGCAAGAAAAGTTTCTGTAGCTGTTGAATTGCCAAGTAATGTTGTTACTACCCAAGTCCTTAAATCAGTGAAGAATTTTGCAGCTCTATTTATTGCCTCTGCATTCCTTGCAACACTGTTCTTCCAGGTTGGTGGTGCAGTTAGGGGTTCAACAGAGCTTCTTAGCCAGAAATACGCAGCAATTAATGAAGAGCGTCTTCTTGATTATGTGAAACCAGTATTCTTCCTGGGTGTATTGGCAGAGCATATGACTTATGCTTTCTTGCCGCAGTATATTCAGGCTGCAGCAATTAAGGCTAATATTCCTGATGCATATGCTACAGCACCATTCTTTGGATTTTACCTAACCTTCGCATTGGCTTTGATCCCTGCGGGTCACTTGGCAAGGCGTATTGGTACTCGCCCGCTTATGTATATGGGTCTGGCTCTTGCTGGTCTTGGTATAGGGTCAGTTGCTTTGTCTGAAAACTTTTGGGCTATTGCAATTGCTCGAAGTGTTGCAGGTATTGGCCAAGGTATGTTGTTTATCGGTATTCAATCTTACCTTCTTGCTGTTGCTTCGCCGCAGCGTAAGACTCAGGCATCTGCAATTATTGTATATGGCTTTCAGGGCGGTATGATCTCAGGTATGGCAGTTGGTTCATTACTTGTCTCATCAATGGGAACTGATGGTGTGTTTACTCTAAGTGCAATCATTGCATTTGTTGCTTCGCTATACTGTCTGATAGCAGTACCTAAAGTATCATCTGATACAGATGTAGACTCGTCCGATAGCAAGCTTTTACAAGGTCTTGGCCTGGCAGTTCGCAATGCACAGTTCATCAACACCATGCTTACAATTGGTGTGCCTGCGAAAGCCGTGTTAACAGGAATTGTAACTTATGCCTTGCCTCTACTATTGGCTAATGCATTCTATGAGCAAGCTGATATTGGTCAGATTATCATGATCTATGCAATCAGTGTTGTTATTGCGAGTAAGTTCATTGCACCATACGTTGATCGCTTGGGCTCGGCACGTGACATTCTGTTCTATGGAACAATGATTAGTGCAGCAGGTCTCGGAATCATTTCTTATGGTGGCATGAACGTTGAATCTTTATCAGTAGGTATGGGTGCACAAGCATCAACAATCTTCCTGTTGATTGGTATTAGCATGGTGGGTATTGCTCACGGATTTATTAATGCACCGGTGGTTACATTTGTTGCTGATAGTGAATTGGCGAAGCAAATTGGCCCAGGCAATGCAACTGCAACATACCGTTTCGTTGAAAGAGCAGGTCATATTATGGGGCCAGTGATGATGGGTCTGTTGTTTACACTGTTTGATAACAACTGGGCCGCACTTGGTTTTGTCGCTGCAGCAATAGCCTTACTAGGTATCTTCTTTGCATCTATGTCTGCAGACGGGCCTTCGCAAACCTTTGATGAAGCAGACCCAGATAGCGCACTTGCTTCAAAAGCGGCTTCTATCAAAACTAACTAATCAAATGTTGAGCAAAGGAAAATAATAATGTCAAACATAGTAAAAAAGTCGCTCAATATGATGAGCAAATTATCAAAAGTTGCAATTGTGTGTATGGGTATTGCCAGCTTTAGTACCGGTGTTACTCATGCAAATAATAAGTCAATTGTTAGTACAGTAAGCGCTACTCAAAACCTGGTTGCACCTTATGCGGATTGGTTCAGATTTGACCAAGAGCTTAAACAGGACTGGAAGTTTATAGCCGATCAAAATGATCCAAAGCGTCTAAAGATTTACGCTGGTGGTGGTTCTTCAAGTAGTGCATTGCGCATTGAGCCACGATATCGTGTGATGGTTTTGTATCCACGCCCTTCATCAGCGTATGATGTTGCGATTACAAAAATCCTTGATGTTTTTTCTGATCGTGGGATTGAAGCAGAGTTTACTATCTTTAATTTTGATAGAAATCCGGAACGCGGCAAAGTTGGTGTGGAACTTGCCAAAAATAGCGATGTGGATTTGATTTTCACAATGGGTTCAGAATCTACAGCATGGTTGTGGAGTGAATATAAGGATGGAGATATTCCGGTTGTATCTGTGACATCAAAAGACCCTGTCATGTTGGGTCAAACTACAGATTATAATGTTGGTACAAAAAGTAATTTTGCCTTTACATCGCTTAATATGCCCGTAGCAGCACAACTTGCTTATGTTTTTGAATTGAAACCTGATTTGAAGAATCTTGCTATTCTCGTGGATTCCAAAAACGTTAGTGCGATGCAAACTCAGGCCCGCCCTATTGCGGAGGCAGCTATTGCGCGCGGTATTCGTGTATTGAATTTGGAAGTCCAGGAACCTGAAAATGCAAAATCAGAACTTGCAGAAATGGTTCCAGATGCTGTTTCAGCCATGAAGAAAAATGATTATAATTTGGAAAATAGTATCTTCTGGGTAACAGGCTCAACGTCTGTATTCCGTGAAGTTGAAACCATTAATCGACATTCTGATCGTGTGCCTGTGCTAAGCGTTGTTCCAGAAGTTGTTAAAGAGGGCAGCAGCAGTGCAACACTCTCAATTGGTATTAGCTTTGAATCAAACGCACACCTTGCCGCAATTTATGGCATCAAGGTTCTTGAAAAAGAGGCACAAGTTGGCGACTTGAATGTTGGTGTCGTATCACCACCCGATATTGCGATCAACTTCCGTAAGGCTCGTGAAATTGGGCTGAAAGTGCCATTCCGTTTTTTCGAAGGTGCAAATTACATTTTTGATTATGATGGCAAGGCCGTACGCCACCGTGGCAAGCTGATTTCCAGCAATAATTAGTTAAGGTTGATAATGCTTGGTCGGTAGCAAATCGCACTTGGCATTATCTTTAAAAGTATTTTTTATTTGAAGTAAGTTTAAACAAGCAGGGAATATTAAAATGTTTAACAAGGCTCAAATGTTGCAAGATGATCTTGAAGAAAGTAAATCTGAGGAAAAGATTCAAGGTGCGCTTCAGGTAGCAACTGAGGGGTCATTATTTTCACTTCAAAGCGCTATTCTTGATATTATTCAATCCTCAAATAACGGTATTAGAAAATTTGAAGAAGCTTTGGAACTTCTAAAAAATGCGTTTGGATTTGATGCAGCATTATTTTTTGCAGCTTCTGATGAACACTTCAAAGATGCATTTCTTGTTTCTACAGATAAGAATATTGAACTTGAGAATGTTAAGAACTCAGTAAAATATCTAAAAGAAGCAAAAAATAACAATACTGTTTTTGTAACTGAAATTGGTGGTAAATCTGATCACGGATATACTCAGGCAATCTCTCATTTTGTAACAAAGTCCAGTAATAAATCGTTCAAGGACGGTATATTTGTTGGTGTCTCAAAAGATAAATTTGAACTTACTGAACACCAAAATATTGCCATTCAAGCAATAATTCCATCATTCCGTTTATTACTTGATATCATCGTATCTGATAAAGAATTGTCTGTGGCAAATGATCGGTTTAATTCCTTGTCAAACTCACTCCCAGGCGTTGTATATCAGCGAGTTGTAAAACCGGATGGTAATATTTCTTATACATATATCAGTGAATCGGCGATTGATATTTTTGGAATTCCTGCAAGTGAAATTCTAAGCAACCCCAAAGCATTATTTGACTCATATGCACCAGAGTATAGAGAAAAATTTCGTAAACGTTTGATTCAAGCGTCAAAAGATATGACCAAATGGGATGTGGAAGCATCTATTATTCTGCCAGATGGGTCTATTCGTTATACACATGCGATTGCGTCACCAAAGAAACAAAGTGATGGCTCAGTTCTTTGGACTGGCGTTATTATGGATGCAAGCCGTATCAAGAAGGCGGAGCAAGATGCTTCAAATGCTGCGATTACAACACGACGGGATATCGTTGAGAGTCTTGATCAAGGTTTTGTCATGTTTGATCAAAATGATGAACTTGTGATGTTCAACTCTGCTTTTAAAGAGATATTTGATAACGGTAAAAACTTTGCTTACGAAGGCCAAAACTACGCTGAATTTGTTCGCAAGGAAATGCAAATTGGTAATCCTGACTTGTATTCTGTAAAGCGTCTGAATGGGATGCATAAAGAACGGTTAGAGGGGCATCAAACAGGTATAAAATATAATGCTGAATACCAAATGTGTGAACAAAGTTGGTTGCAAGTCAATGAGCATAAGACAGGTGATGGTAAAACAGTAATTGTTTATACAGATGTGTCTGACATCAAGGTTCGTGAAGCAAAAATTCAGCATATGGCTTTACATGATGCTCTGACAGGTTTGCCAAACAGGATGCTATTTAGAGACCGTGGACAACAGGCTATAAGAGATGCGCATCGCTACAGTACAACAACTGCAATCCTTGCTTTGGATTTGGATAACTTCAAAAATGTAAACGATACTTTGGGTCACCCTGCAGGCGACAAGCTTCTTCAGGTTGTTACGCATCGTATCATTAAAGCCATTCGTGATACTGACACACTTGCCCGTTTGGGCGGTGATGAATTTGCAATTGTTATGCGCGATATTGATGACCTCGATAATATTGAGTTGATTTCCAACCGTATTATTACAGCGCTTGGGGAGCCAATTGATCTTGACGGGAATCAGGTAATTATTGGAGTGAGTATCGGCGTTGCGGTCTGTGACAAATATATAATTGACCAAGATGACCTTCTTAAAAATGCGGATCTTGCACTCTATCGTGCTAAGGCTGATGGTAAAAATACAGTTCGCTTCTTTGATCGCTCAATGGATGAATTGACAAGAGCGCGTCGACGTATGGAAAGTGACCTAAGAACGGCTCTGAACGAAAGTAATCTTGAGCTTCACTTTCAGCCGCAAGTAAATGTTTCTCGCCGGGAGATTTGCGGTTTCGAAGCCTTGGTACGTTGGAATCATCCAGAGCGTGGTTCCGTTTCACCAACTGATTTCATTACGATCGCCGAAGAAACAGGCATGATTAACCAGCTGGGTGAATGGGTGCTTAGAAATGCATGTAAGTGTGCAGCTTCATGGTCAAAGCCATCCAAAATTGCTGTTAATCTATCACCTGCTCAATTTACAAAGACAGATATTGTTGAACTTATCGAAGATGTTTTAGAGGAAACAGGTCTTGATCCTACGCGATTAGAACTTGAGATTACAGAAGGCATGCTTCTTCATAATACAAGTAATACGCTTGAGAAATTATTTAGATTAAAGGGCTTGGGTATAAGCATTGCAATGGACGATTTTGGTACTGGTTATTCTTCCCTAGGAAACCTTCGCAGCTTCCCGTTTGACCGTATTAAAATTGACAAATCATTTGTTCTAAACCTTGAGACAAATCCTGAGTCTGCAGCAATCATCAAGGCAGTTGTGGGCCTTGGTAAAAGTCTTGGAATGGAAACAACCGCTGAAGGCGTTGAAACACTTAATCAGCTTCACCACCTTCAACTCGAAGGGTGTTCAGATATTCAGGGTTTTTATTATAGTCATGCAAGGCCAAATGAAGAAATAGAGCAACTGCTTACAGGTGATGTAGATGGCTTTGAGTCACTCGGTCTAAATGAATTGGTATTCTGATTTTAATACTTATAGTTTTCGCTTGTAAGAAATTTCTTGGAAGCGAGCTGATTTGGCATCATACAGAAGCAGGCGACCAGCCATACTGGATCCTGTTTCTGTAATTTCCTTTATGATTTCAAGCGCCTGCATTGAACCGATTACACCGGTCAGTGCGCCAAGAATGCCTGCTTCCTCACAAGTTGGAAGAAGTCCATCAGGCGGTTGTTGTGGAAATACATCACGGTATCGCGGGTATAGGTTTCCTTCTTCATCTTTCATGTGCGGTTTCAAGGTCGTTATCGAGGCATCAAACTGGCCAACCGCTGCAGTTACTAAAATCTTTTTATGTTTTTCACACAAGTCGGCGCTCAGGTAGCGCGTATTGAAGTTATCACTACCATCAGCAACCAGATCATATTGACTGATAAGTGTTTCGCCATTTTCCTTGCCAAGTCTGACGTGATGCATTTCAATGTTTATATTTGGATTAAGTGCTTCAAGTGCTTTTTTGGCGCTTTCAACTTTTACCTCACCACAAGTATCAGTCGTATGAATTGTTTGTCGTTGGAGGTTTGATAATGAGACCACGTCATCATCAACAATACCAAGTGTACCGACACCTGCTGCCGCCAGATATTGCATAACAGGAGAACCCAAGCCACCCGCCCCAATCACTAAAACTTTGGCAGCTTTCAGCTTTTGTTGACCAGCACCCCCGATGTCTGCAAGGACAATATGGCGGGCGTAGCGTTCAAGTTCTTCCGGGCTTAATTGCATGGTATTATAATGCCGCGACCATGGCATCCTGCTTTGCGCGCAAGGCAGCAATTTTGGAGTCTGCTTCAACTTTCGCATTATGATGCGTAATCAGTTCGCCCTTTTTAATGGGTGCTGTAACGACACCGCGCTCTAAAAGACCCGCTGGAATTGCCTTGCTTGCTTGTGCTTCGCCTTTTGGCATGACCCATGCACGGTAAGTATATTCGCCAATTTGATCCAATGTATCACCCACAATTAAATCCCTTTTTGCAAGTGCGCAAACTTCCGCAACAGGCCTGGATAAGGGTACCATGTCTGCCGTGCCATAAAGGACAGAACGTGCGCAGGTTAGTGGTACTTCAAGCGAGGTTAGGTGAAATGGGCGATGGAACGTGAAATATGGCCCCGTGCCCATTTTCAAATCTTCCATGCGTTCTGTAATGCGCGGATGGGACATGTCTGCAATTACAAAGACACCCGGTGCAACACCTTTACCGATGGAAAAATCCACACAGCCTTTTTTGGAAAGCACGCCGCCATCAGCCTGTGGAATAAGTGTTGATGAAAGCTCGTCTATTATAGCCGATGGTCCATGCATACCAGCCTTGTCAGGCACAAGACCTGTGGCATTGGCAATCGCACACATCTCAACCATGGTTTTTGAACCATCAACAAATTCAACGAGCATACGAACATTCATATTCCGCCGCTCGGCCTCTTCAATGTAATCATCTGGAATAGCATCGAAGTTAAGCGGGTTATTCTTGCCCTTACCGGCACAAACAATCTCATGACCCATGGCAGATACAAACTCTATCAGCTCCATGCAAGATGAAGGCTCATCGCCCGCACCGAGTGAATAAATCACACCCAAACGTTCTGCTTCTGATTTGAGATAAGGGCCAATACAAACATCAGCCTCAACATTCATCATGGTCAGATGTTTGCCATGTTCCATTGCATGTATGCCGATTTCCGCACCCACTGCCGGAACACCGGTCGCATCAATTACCACATCAATCAGTGGATTTTCTGCAATCATCATACTATCTGACGTGATTGCCATCTTGCCGCTTTCAATTGCAGCGGTCATGTCTGATTGGTTTTCGACAATCTTGCCATTTTCATCAGAGCCAAAAGCCACTTCCATGGCATGACTTGCACGTTCAAGAGCTCGATCTGATGTGGCTGAAACCTCAATGCCTTTCATGTGGGCAACACGGGTTATAACATCTGTCCCCATTTCGCCACACCCAACTAGGCCAATACGAATGGGTTTGCCTGTCTCTGCGCGGGTTTCAAGATCTTTGGCAAGTCCCGTCAGGGATACATTGGTTGGCATTAAATTACTCCAGTTTTGAAAGACATTATCATGCGCTAAAACTGAAAAGCAATCTGGATAATCTTGTCAGTTCTATTGTTTTTGCACGGTTTCCCATTTCTGTCTGAGTAACCTGGCTTCTTTGGCAAAAGATTTTCCTGTTTCTGCCCAATGCTTAATACGGTCTATACGAAAATGCCGAAACCCGTTCCGCAGTTTGCACCACGCAACCAAAACAATTACATCGATGTAATAAAAAAGTGCAATTGGCTGTACCGTTCTTTGAGTCCTGTTCTCTTGCAAATCCAGATAGGTAATATCTATTTCAACCTCTTGGCGGATAATGTCTCTTAGCGCTTCGGGTTGTGTATTTGATACTGGAATTTTGTTCCAGCTAGATACATGAAGCTGCGCATCAAGACTATTGTTATTGGGTATAACGCTCGAGATTTTGGAAGCAACGTTTTCTGCGGCTTCAATCAAGCCAGCATCACCACTTCTTCCTAACATGGATAGGCCTACTGCAATTGCTTCCAGCTCTTCTTGCGAAAACATTAAGGGCGGCAAATCAAATCCTGAGCGCATAATATAGCCAATGCCTGCTTCACCCTCTATGGGAAGCCTGCTTGCCTGTAGTGATGCAATGTCGCGATAAATCGTACGCACATTTACCTCAAGTCGTTGTGCAAGCATATGTGCTGTTACAGGCGCATTGGCTTGTCGCAGGATTTGGATAATTTCAAAAAAACGTACTGATCTACTCATACCTCACGATACCACAACATACTGACAGATACATGTCAGCAGTAAAATGATATCAACACATCAGACATAAATTGGAGATAGCTCACATGCTCGAGAATTATAAAGCACAATCAGGAACATTTGTTCCTGTCTTCACACTTGAAATTCAAATACTGGAAAATGACGCAGACAGAATTTTAGATGCGATCATGACAGTAGACCCGCTTCCCTATGGCCGTTATGAACGCAATGCGTCTGTCTCTGGCGTGGGGAAAGAAACAACGGTTCCACAACCAAATTCAACCACCACAACTCATAAGAGTAGTTATCAGCCTGGCACAGCGATGACTTACCCAATGGTTGAATTAAAGATTTCAATTGAGCGTGATCTGGCTTTGTTGGAAAAGCTTATGGATGTAATTCACGAAGTTCATCACTATGAAGAGCCAGTGATATTCCTGAGAGAAGATTGGACAAGTCGTTCGGCATATAATCCAAAAAGGGATAACCCAAATCGCTGGTGGAATAATGGTAAAGGGTTACCTGATACAGTAACTTTAGTAGGTGCGGAATGATAAAATATTAGCACCCGAACAGCGAGCATTGTTGCCGCGCATTGCATACAGCTCATGCGCTATTTCATAACGAAGAAGGAAAATTGATCGCAAGAGCATTAAAACCCGATAATAGCGAGCTTTATGAGTTTGAAATTACCGGGTTTAAATTGGTCAAAACAGGAATGCTTTGCATTTGAGTCTTAAAGGTAACGATTATAAGCCATCTATTTTCAGTGCTAATTCCAGAAGTAGTTCTTCTAACACTTGTTGAGAATTATTAGTTAGAGATGTTTCTATTTTTATTACTGAGCCAAGTTTTAAAGGTAAGTTTTCTGAATATTTTGAAAAGGTTTTATTTATTTCAAGCTTAGAACGATCTTTATCACAATGACCTTTATGTCTTGATCTTTCAATAAATCTAGCAACAGCCTCTTTTTGAGGGCAATCACAAAATACTTCAATCAAATTTGGAAATTTATTGTTCAGCCATTCTGTTGGTGTGCCAGAAGAACTCTTATCATTTAAAGGGCGCCAATGCGAAATAAGTACTACGCTAGAATGTACTATTGCGGCATTTTGAAAATCAACGTTACTTTTTTGGCTAAGCTCTTGTCGCCATAGTAAATCACCGACACCGTCTCTATCGAAACGTTTTTCAAGAAAGTCATCTTTATCTAGAAAATTGATGCCAAGTTTTTCAGCAATTATTTTACCTATTGTTGTTTTACCAGAAGCTGGCAAGCCAGTTACAATAATTGCAAATCTTGACATTAATCTAAGGCGCTTAAACCGCTTCTTTCATGGATTCTTCCAGGTAAATCTCACGAAGCTTGGCAGCTACGTTGCCGGGCACGCCTTCACCAATTTTATGACCATCAATTTCTACAACCGGGCAGACAAAAGCAGAAGCCGATGTAAAGAAGGCTTCTGAAGCGTTGGCTGCTTCTTCTTTGGTGTAAGGGCGTTCTTCAACTTCCATTTGTAGAAGTTCTGCACACCGAAGAACTGCCTTGCGAGTGATACCATGCAGGATTGAAGTTGACAGGTGGCGCGTTACAAGCTTGCCGTCTTTGGTAACAATCCAGGTATTGTTTGAGGTGCCTTCGTTAATGTACCCGTCTTCTTCCAGCCAAGCATCATCCACGCCAGCTTCCTTTGCCATCATCTTGGCCATGGAAGGGTAAAGCAGTTGTGTTGTTTTAATGTCGCGGCGACCCCAGCGTTGATCCGGAACAGTAATAACGCGTGCGCCTGTTTTATACATCGGGTTATCGAGCGGGTTTTTTGCTTGAGTGAAAAGTACAAGTGATGTGGGTGTGCCGCTTGCTGGATAAGCAAAATCGCGATCAGCAACACCACGTGAAACCTGCAAATAGATCATACCATTTTCAAGATTGTTTTTTGAAACCAGCTTTTTGTGAATTGATAAAAGATCATCCATCCACTCTGGTTTATCCATGCCAAGTTCGCCCAATGAACGGGCAAGACGAACCATGTGACCTTCAAAGGCAATCAGTTTGCTTTCAAGTACTGTTGTTACTTCATAGACTGCATCAGCCATCAAGAAACCACGGTCAAAGATTGAAACCTTGGCTTCTTCTTCCGGAACAAATTCGCCATTTACAAAAACAATTCTGGACATGTGTTTTACCTTTTAAATTAACCCCATAAATCCACGACCGGTGGATACATTGTTGAACCTTCATAGCGAATGCCGTGAGACCTGTCTTCCGCCAAAAGCAGTGGTCCATCCAAATCTACAAAACTGGCACCCTGCGCGACAAGCGTTGCAGGTGCCATGCCAAGCGACGTGCCAACCATACAGCCTACAAAAATGCCAAAGCCAAGCTCTTGGGCTTTTGCTTTCATTTTAAGGGCCTCAGTCAGCCCACCTGTTTTATCAAGCTTGATGTTTACGATGGCATATTTGGTACGAAGTTCTTCGAGGCCATCACTGGTATGACTGGATTCATCAGCACAAATTGGCATGGTGAATGTATTGCCAATCAATCCACTGTCATCACTTTCTGGTAAAGGCTGTTCAACCAGCGCAATGCCAAGCGCTTCCAAATGTGGTTGAAGCGCTGATAAATCACCTAGTGACCAGCCTTCATTGGCATCCACCATAATTTGACTGTCCGGCGCACCTTTACGCACCGCTTGCAATCTTGGTAAGTCTTCAGGCGTACCAAGCTTGAGCTTCAAGAGCGGACGAAATGCATTTTTTCTTGCATTTTCTCGCATCTCATCAGCGCTTTCGAGTGATAGTGTATAAGCGGTCGTAAGTTCCTTAGGTTCGGCAATACCTGCTAATTTCCAGACAGGTTGGCCAGACTGCTTGGCTTCCAAATCCCAAAGTGCGCAGTCAATTGCATTGCGTGCAGCACCTGCAGGCATAATCTCTTGTAAAGCATCACGCGTTAAATCCGAAGGCAGGTTTGTAAGTAGTTTGGTTACACTCTCAACGCTCTCACCATAACGGGCATAAGGAACACATTCGCCTTGACCTGTTACATTACCATCTGAAACTTCAATACGCACAACATGCGCATGGGTCTTTGCACCGCGTGAAATAGTGAATACATTTGCAAGAGGAAAAGTTTCTGCGTGAATATCAAATTTTAACATGGATTGACCTGTCTATAGTTGGCGCCAATCTAACGATCTTTAGTGCCAGTTTATAGTGCCAGAGTGTCTCATATGATGAGTCCTCAACAGAGAATTACATGCCCTGCTTATAAAGGCTTTCCCTTTTGATAGTGACATCAAAAGATAAGGCAATCCGCAAAAGAAAAAACTACATGCCCTGCTTGTAGTCACCAACTTCCTCGTTTTCACGAAGAATAGCATCAACCGCCTTAAACATTTCCATCTTGCGCGCTTCTGATACAGGGCTTTCAATAACGACTACCAGTTTAGGCTCATTGGAAGAAGCTCGAACAAGCCCCCAAGTGCCGTCATCTGCTACAATGCGAACACCATTAACGGTAACAAGGTCACGAATGGCTTGGCCACCTACCTTTTCACCTGATTTGTACATGGCTTCAAACCGCTTAACAACTTTATCCACGACACCATATTTTGTTTCATCGGCACAATAAGGCGACAAGGATGGTGAGCCGTAGGTCACGGGAAGCGAACGGCGCAAGTCTGCTATGGTCTTGTCAGGATTGCGTTCCAGCATGTCACATATTGCAAGAGCTGTTACGATACCATCATCATAGCCACGTCCAATTGGTGCATTAAAGAAAAAGTGGCCTGATTTTTCAAATCCGGCCATCGCATTTAATTCATGAACACGGCGTTTGATGTA
>CALFBM010000188.1 GCA_937951645.1 uncultured Rhizobiaceae group bacterium | reverse complement strand
GATCTCGGTTAATGACTCTATGGTAGGCGCTGTCATGTTTCATTAAATAATTATGTGCTTGTCTTTGCTTCCACCAGGATACAGTTGGATGTAAATGATGCAGGCAATGCCATGCATCTCCAGCCGGATGAATTAAAAGATGATCAAGCAACCCAAGGTTGTTAAACGTTGTTTCTGCCACACTGTTACCAAGTTCATAGTCATGCTCTGAAAGCTCTGCAATACTGCGCAAAAAGGGTAATGAAAAAAACATGATCAATATCCAGCTAAGTGTAACAAATGCAGCTAAGCCCCAAGAATGAATTCCTGCAATAATTAATGCAATGCTGGCATGCCAAAGACCGAAAGTAATGACTTGCTGATGGTCGGACTTAACCTCACGGTAAAATTCCTGAATATATTGCGGCATCCATTTAGCAACTAACCACAGAAGCTGCATGTTTGTATGAATATTTTGGGTATTGGCACCAATATTCTCGAGTCTTATTCGGCAAGGGTCTTTGTCTGAAGCATATTCTCCATGGTGCGTATTGTGAAATTTTCTGTACTGGGCAACTCCTTGCAACATTGGCCATGCGGCAAATACATTCGTTAATCGGTCGTTTGTTTTCCTGCTTTTTGAAAAATTGTTATGACTACCAAAATGTATAATATTTTCCAGCCCTCGCATTTGTCTGGTGCAAAACAAAACGCAGCAAAAAACGACTGTGAAAATTAAAATATAGGAGTTGGAGGTATTTGAAACATAAAAGCAGACAAGAAATGCTGCATATATCGACAGTAAATAGAAGCAATTCCAGAAAAGGCCTTTAAAGATAGATTTTTCAGAGAAATGCTGCCTAAATAATTGTTTTTCCTCAAAATTCATTGTTGACTTATATTTAAAAGGACTATCTTCTTTCAGTAATTCCATTATCATTATCCTCATAATGTATAGAAGGAATATAAACTGGGTTATATTTTTATAGATGACACATATTATTCCTTCGTTGTTTTAAGATTCCCAATCTAATGTGACATTAGGAGAATTAAAGTCTTTTGACGTGCATCTAAAATGTATAGTGCTAATGTGAGTTAAGGAGATTTAATATATGTTTGATTACGCACATCTGGAGGCTTTGCTGGCTGTTGAGCGGGAAGGCAGTTTTGAGGGAGCAGCGAGGGCACTCGGCGTGACATCTTCAGCCGTTTCACAACGTATAAAACTCTTGGAAGAGCGTATCGGAGCGGTTGTGGTAAACCGTCAGCCTCCCATCAAACCAACACACATTGGGATTGAACTTTGCAGACATGCTGAGCTGGTTTCAATTCTTGAAGATAAAATTATCAACGCCAATGATTGTGCGCCTACTTTGGAAGATCACAGAAAGCCTGTAATCAAGATTGTTGTTAATGATGATAGTCTATCAAGTTGGTTTATGGATGTTTTCAAAAGGGAGGCAGCCAAAGGTGCTTCCTATATGTTTGAAGTTTCAATTGCAGATCAAGATTATTCAATTGATGAGTTAAAATTTGGCTCTGTATTAGCCGCTATCTCAATTAATAAAACGCCTGTTCAGGGTTTTGGAAGTCGCTATTTGGGGATGCACGTATACCGTGCAACAGCAAGTCCTGACTTTATGAAACGGTATTTTCCTGATGGTGTAACGCTTGAAGCGCTAAAAAGAGCGCCTGCTTTAAGATATAGTGCTCAGGATGATTTGCAGCAGCAATGGATCAAGCAGAGCTTTGGTAAAGCAATCGTTCATGATACTTACATTTTGCCATCTTCTCCTGGTTTCGTACAAGCTTGTTTAGGGAATGTCGCATGGGGAATGAACCCGGCACAAATGGTTGATAAATATATTGAATCAGGTGAGTTAGTAGAACTTATTCCAGATGCGCCTTTAAATAAGCCTTTATATTGGCATTGTAGTCGAATGGTTGCGGAGCCTTTAAAAGTCTTTACGCAACATGTTGTTGAGGCAGCAGAAATGTACCTTGATCAATCAGATCGGCAGTAATCTTTATCCCACTCAACTAATTTTGATTAAGCCAGTCGGCTATCACGTTAACCTGTTCATCATTGCGAAGTGTTGGTGTGTGTCCAGTGTTATCAAATTCCACGACGGTTGTCTCTGGGCCACAAGTAAGCATTTTTTGAGCTGTCTCCTCGGACAAAAAGCTGGACTCTTTGCCACGTAGAACAAGAACAGGGCAGGTTATTTTTTCCCAAATTTCCCACATGTCGACGTTGAAATAAGATATAGAGTCACGGAATGCATCTCCCACTCTTGGATCTACCTTCATTTTGTAGGTGCCATGCTCGGTTCGCTTGCAGGAGTATTTTGCCATATGTGTCCAATCCTCGTCGCTCATTGGAGCGAATTCCGGATAGATTTTTCTTAAATATTCTTCGACTTCTTCTTGGGAACTGAACTCATCAGATTTTCCGATGTATTCCGCAATAGAGATTAAAGCATCGCGAGAAACTTCCGGTCCAATATCATTTACGACCAGCCGTTTGATTGGTGATTGTGACACAGAAGCCAAAACCATTCCAATAATTCCGCCCATGGACGTTCCAATCCAGTTGAGGTCTTTATCACCAATTCGGCCAATCAAGGCGTTCATGTCCGAATTATATTGAAGATAATTATAGCTCTCATCATCAAATAAATGATCGCTATCACCTCTGCCAACGACATCCGGGCATATAATACGATATTTTTTACAAAGTTTTTCTGCAAAATAATCAAAATCACGGGCGTTTCTAGTTAGGCCGTGTACACAAATCAGAGTTTCCTGGTGTTTGAAGTTTTTAACATTGCCCCACTCCAGATAATTAATACGGTGAAAGCCGTGGTATCCCAGACCAAGGACATAATGTTTTGAATAGGCTTTTTGAGATTGTTTAAGGCGATGCGACATAAAGATCCATATATCTGTTATTTTATATTTTTCAGGCGTTCTTGAAGCTTATTAATTTGTTTTTGGATTTCATCCAGTTCAGAATTCTCTACATTAGTATTTTCATCTTTTGCATTGTCTGTATCTTCGGCTTTTGAAGGACCGGCAGAAGTGCCAAACATTTCCCAAGAGCGTTTGAAAACTTCAAGGTTCTGACGTGCAATGTTTTGGCTAAAGTCCATCATTGCTTTTGTATTGCGTTCAACAACATTTTCCATCGTTGAGTTCATGCGTTCGCGTTCAGCAGCAAAGATGTTAAGTGACTGCTTAAGATAGTCAGGAACCATTTTACCATAAGCATCATCATACATTCCAATGAGTTGCTTTTGAACTTCAAGAGGGAAGTGAAAGTTGGATTTTCCGGTTTCTCTTTCAAAAATAATCTGGTTTAGAATCTCACGGGTAATGTCTTCACCGCTTTTTGTGTCCCGAATTTCAAATGGTTTTCCGCCTTTCACAAGCTCAACCAGATCATCCAACACGATATAGCTGCTTGTAGCAGTGTTATAGAGGCGACGATTAGGATATTTTTTTATTAGTATAGTGTCGTTGTGCAGCTGCTCGTTTTTGGCTTTGGTTTTGGATTTTGACACTTTGTATCCTCATTATATGTGTGTTTTTGTTGCAGTGCACTATTTCTAGCGTATTAAACAACTTAAATAAAGAAAACCGCCAATCTCGTTTTTGAGAAAGGCGGTTTTTAGGTAATCTTTCGCCTACTTTGGGAGGATGTAAAGCTTAACGAAACAGATTGATGTAGTGTGTGACCTTAGAAGTTAACTGCAAAGCTTTTCGAGTAAGCAAGACGACCGGCTTCGCCAGTTTCTTTCATTAGCTTGCCTGAAAGTTCAGCAACCGCTTTGGTTTGTTCGGTATAACGTTCAGCAGAAGCTGCAGCATTTGAAGTTGCTACTTTATAAAATTCAGCAACGTCGTTGGTTTTGTTAAGGGCTTTAACGCCATCAAAAGCTGCTGCAACATTGGAAACATAGTTTTCATATAGTTTCTTGGCCATCGCTTCGCCGCCTTTAAAGCATGCTGCATTAAACTCAATTGCACTTTCAACAACTTTTTCTGAGTTTGCGATATGCTTTGTTACATATTCTTGTGTGTCTGCAGTATCCATTTTCTTTGTCATCCTTTTGTGCCTTTTCTTCTCTATTAAAAGCAAGTCGAACAAGAATGTCTGTCGACCTCGATGCAATGTATATAGGATAGTTTATTGTGCAATGCAACAATTATTTGTGCGGCGCACAAATAATTTTCCTGGAATAGCTAGATATGCATTATTTGCACCATATATGTGCAATCTAAACACTTGTTATACAACGGTTTTGGTGTTTTGATGATCATATCAAAGGTAAATTATGTGAAATCAAATGATTTTATTTAGATGCGGCATTCTTCTGTAATGGGCATCTACCCTAAAGAAGTATTTTCCATGCGGAGGCTAATTTGACAACAAAACAAACAACATCAGCAGCCCAACTATTGGTCCAATGTCTGGAAAATGAAGGTGTGGAGTATATATTTGGTATCCCCGGAGAAGAAAATATAGCTGTCATGGATGCATTGTTGGACAGTCCGATAAAATTTATCTTAACACGACATGAGCAAGCTGCCGCTTTTATGGCTGATGTTTATGGTCGGCTAACGGGTAAGGCTGGCGTTTGTATGTCAACTTTGGGGCCTGGTGCAACAAACCTTGTTACAGGTGTTGCAGACGGTAATATGGACCGTGCACCCATGGTAGCGATTGCAGGTCAGGGTTCAACCACAAGAATGCACAAGGAAAGTCACCAGATTTTGGATTTGGTCAACTTGTTTGAGCCAATTACAAAATATAGTACACAAATCAGAATGCCTGAAATTGTTCCGGAAGTTGTCCGTAAGGCTTTCAAATTTGCGCAAGCAGAAAAACCAGGTGCTGCATTTATAGATTTTCCGGAAAACATCGCAGACATGGATGTTGGTTCGGTAGTACCCCTTAAGGTTCAATCGGCACCCGTCCCTTGTGCAGCTCGCGGCAAGTGTAAACAAGCTGCAGAAATTATAGCTAATGCAGAAGTTCCAATTATTCTCGCAGGCAACGGAGTCATTCGACATGATGCATCAGAGGCGCTGATTGAATTTGCCGAGAACATTAATGCACCAGTTGCAACAACATTTATGGCCAAGGGTGTAATTCCGTCCTCACATTATTTAAGTCTTGGTACCGTGGGTCTTAAGGCGCATGATTTGGTAGCCTTTGGCATTGATGAAGCTGATCTGGTTATCTGTATTGGCTATGACATGGTTGAATATGACCCTGCATACTGGAACTTGAACCATGACAAAAAGATTATTCATATTGATGGGTCTCCAGCAGAAGTAGATACAAATTATATTGTTGAAGCAGGCGTTATTGGTAATCTAAAGGATTCCATGGCTCGTATTGGTGCCCAATGTGAATGCGATCCAAGTCCCGCAATGAAAAAGCTTTGCAAGAAGATATCCAAAGAGTTGAATGCTCATGCCGAAGACTTTGCTTATCCAATAAAGCCGCAGAAAATTATTTATGATATTCGGCAGTGTTTGGAACCTGAAGATGTAGTTATATCAGATGTAGGTGCCCATAAAATGTGGATGGCACGAATGTTTCAGGCAGAACGTCCAAATACCTGCATCATCTCAAATGGCTTTGCTTCCATGGGGATTGCCTTGCCAGGGGCGATTGCTGCCAAATTGGTTTATCCTGACCGTAATATTCTGGCAGTATGTGGCGACGGTGGTTTCATGATGAACAATCAGGAAGTCGAAACAGCTGTCCGCCTTGGTCTAAACATCACCATCTTGATGTTTAATGATAATAAATTAGGTCTTATTGAGTGGCATCAGCTGCGCGAATATGGACGTAAGAGTAATGTTGATGTAGGCAATCCGGATTTTATCAAATTTGCTGAGAGCTTCGGCGCCAAAGGATATAAAGTCGAAAAAGCGGAAGATCTGCAATCAGTTTTAACAACTGCCATGAATGATGGTTGTGTTTCGCTGGTTGATTGCCCGGTCGATTATTCGGAAAACATGAAGCTGACTGAGCGCTTGAAAAGCCTCAAGTCAATTGAAGACGAACAATAAAATAATTCCAATCTAACAAGGGTGTGAAAATGCACGCGTTTCAATTCCAAACAACAAAGTCAATTCTTTCAGAAGTTGGCAGTACTTCAAAAATTGGTGGTATTATGGGCGACATGGGTTGCAAGAAGGTAGCTTTTGTAACCGACAAGATCATCCTTGAATTGGGACTTGCAAAGGCTGCACTTGATAGTTTGAAAGAAGCAAAAATTGATGTTCATATTATTGATGATGTAGTTGCTGATCCGCCAGAAGAAATGATCTTAAAAGCGGTTGATGAGTGTAAAGGTGCGGGCGTTGATGGTGTTGTTTCTGTTGGGGGTGGTTCCTCTATGGATACCGCAAAACTCATTGCAGTGCTTTCAGGTTCTGATCAACCGATTGGTGAAATGTATGGTGTGGGGCTGGTTAAAGGAGGCCGCTTGCCGATGGTGCTTGCACCAACGACGGCTGGAACAGGTTCGGAGGTGACGCCGATTTCGATTGTTACGACTGGAACGAACGAGAAAAAAGGTGTTGTTTCACATCAGCTGATTCCTGATTGGGCAATTCTGGATGCAGAACTTACTGTTGGTCTTCCAGCTCATATTACTGCTGCAACAGGTATTGATGCGATGGTTCATGCGATTGAGGCTTTCACATCAAAACACAAGAAAAATATTCTGTCTGATACATTGGCGCGTCAGGCTTTAGAGCTTTTAGGTGGCAGTATTCATACAGCTTGTAAGGATGGCAAAAACCGTGAAGCGCGCTCAAATATGTTGTTGGGGTCAATGCTTGCAGGCATGGCATTTGCGAACGCTCCTGTTGCAGCTGTGCACGCATTGGCCTATCCGCTTGGTGGACATTTTCATGTGCCGCATGGTCTTTCCAATGCGCTGGTACTTCCTTATGTACTGGATTTCAACATGGAAAGTGCATCTCATCAATACGCAGAACTTGCGCCAATTATCTTCAGCGATCTTGCAGGAAAATCAGAAGCTGAAGCCTGTAAGGGCATGGTTGATGGGTTTAAGGCAATGGGCCCGGAATTGGGGATGCAATCCAAACTTGCAGAAGTGGGTGTAAACCATAATCATCTGCCAATGCTCGCAGAAGATGCCATGAAGCAGCAAAGACTGCTCGTCAATAACCCGCGTGAAATGACCTACGAAGCAGCCCTTGATATCTACACACAGGCACTTTGATCAACTGACTTGGAGAATGGCATGAGCAATAAAGGCAAGGGCGAAGGTGGTATGGATCAGATGTTTGAGATTTGGGAAAAAGGCCAGGATGCTTTTTTCAAATCTCAGACAGAGGCTATGGAAATCTTCAATAAATCCTTTGAAAAAATGCCTGATTTTTCAAGTCAAATGAAAATGAATGAAACTTTTCCATCTTGGGAAAGTTTCATTAAAACCTGGGTACCGGATTGGGATTCAAATATTTTTTCTGGCAAGTCAGAAAATTTGGCTGATCAATTCACAAAGTCAGGTAATGCATTTCTGGCTCTGCTTGAACCCGCAAACTGGACAAAATACGCGCCGGAACAACTGCGTATCATATTACAATCAATAGCAGACGGGCCAAAGTTTGCCGATCTTGCAACGCCGCAACACGAGGCAGCTGAAACCTGGCGTGAAACATTGGACTATACGCAAGCAGCTAGCGACATGGGTAAGGTCATGCAGGATGCCTGGGTGAGAACTTATGGGCGCTTTAATGAAAATTACTCCATAGAGGATCTTAAAGCTCCAGACTCGGAAGCTGCAATGAATGCATGGTTAAGTGCAGCTAATCATGAGCTTTTGGAAACACAGCGCTCAGGCGAGTATATGGATGCGCAACGCCGCATGATTCGCTCCTCGACAGAAATAAAAGCCAGACAAAAAGATTTGGCAGAAGCATGGTCTGAAATGTACCAAATGCCTACGCGAACAGAGATGGATGACCTTATAAAGACAGTTCATGAGCTTCGCCGTGAGCTGCGCAAGGTTAAGCGTGAATTAGCCAGCCTGAAGGGGCATTAAATAATGATGCCAATTCAACGCGACAAGGATGGGCAACCCATTGACGATCTAGAGCTTGCTCAAAAAGCCTGGATGCTAACATGGCAAAAAATGCTTGAAGCTGGCGAGCGCATGGTTAAATCCAATGGATTCCTTGGCAAGGTTAAAAATGAAGACATCGCAATCGCTGAAACACCTGCTGATGTTGTGTTTGAAATCGATAAGGTGCGTCTACTGCGCTATAAGCCGCTTGCCAAAGTCAGGGCTGACATTCCTCCAATGATCATTTGCTACGGTTTATTTGGCCGCCAAACAATGATTGATTTGCAGGAAGATCGCTCCATGGTGCGCAATCTTTTAATGGAAGGTATAGATCTTTATGTCGTTGATTGGGGTAATCCTACACGAGCAGATCAATTTTTGAATTTTGATGATTACGTAGAGCTTTATCTGGGTTCTTGTGTTGAGCATGTTTGTAAGGTCAATGGGAATAAACCTGTAAATATCTTTGGCATTTGTGAAGGTGGAACCTTTGCAACTATGTTGGCAGCTTTCAGGCCAGAGCTTTTTGCAGGTCTTGCGCTTGCTATTACGCCGATTGATTTTCATGGTGATCAGGAGAATTTCTGGCGTGGTGAGGGGTTTTTAAATTCCTGGATTGGCAACCTTTCAAAAGACGATGTTAACTTGGTAATTGACACCCACGGCATGTTGCCAGGTGAAATGACAGGCGCCATTTTTTCCTCCCTCACACCAATTACCAGCATGACCAAATATAATATTGGCCTTGCCCGAATGGAAGGGAATGAGCCGATGATGCTTAATTTCCTGCGAATGGAAAAATGGATTGCAGATCGCCCGGATCATCCAGGCGAAGCAGCACGCCAATGGCTGAACGATTTATACCGTGAAAATCTACTCGTAAAAGGAGAGTTCGAACTTTGTGGTAAAAAGCTGGACCTTGCAGAAATTGCATGTCCTGTTCTAAATATTTATGCAGAGCAGGATCACATTATTCCTGTTAGTTGCTCAAAGGCATTGGCCAAGTTTGTTCCGTCAAAAAATTATGAAGAAATAGGATTTCCCGGTGGTCACGTCGGCGTGTTTGTAAGTCGCAAAGCACAAGGCGTTGTAGCGGGGGGGCTTGTTGATTGGCTGCAAAAGGAACAAAAAAATAAAAAGCCGAAGAAACAAACCCGTAAGAAGGCATAGATCAAATGGTAGATAAAGTTGTCTCGCTCGAAAGTGCAATTGCAACCATTGGTGATGGCGATACGGTTTGTGTTTCAGGGTTTGTGGGTATTGGTACACCTGAAAGCCTTTTGCGTGGGATTGAAGAGCGGTTCTTGACCCATGGCGCTCCAAGAGATATTTCCCTGCTTTTTGCAGCAGCTCCAGGTGATGGCAAGAATAAGGGTTTAAACCGATTGGCAAAGCCTGGCCTTGTAAAACGTGCTGTTGGTGGTCATTGGTCGCTTGTCCCCAAGCTTGGCGAAATGGCGGTTAACAATAAGATTGAAGCTTATAATTTGCCTTTGGGTTGTATCTCCCAACTCTACAGGGATATTGCGGCGGGAAAACCAGGCATGTTTTCAAAAGTAGGGCTGCATACGTTTGTAGATCCGCGTCAATGTGGGGGGGCAATTAATGATATTACGACAAACCCATTGGTTGAGCTTAAAGAGATCAATAATGAGGAATGGCTTTTCTACCAATCTATTCCTGTTGATGTTGCCCTTATCAGGGGCACAACCGCTGACCCGCTTGGAAACATTACCATGGAGCGAGAAGCATTAACATTGGACATGCTCTCGATTGCCATGGCTGCAAAGAATTCCGGTGGTCTTGTCATTGCACAAGTTGAACGTATTGCAGCACCTGGTTCGCTTTCTCCCAAAGACGTTATAGTGCCGGGCAATCTGGTTGATTGTGTTGTTATATCGGAACCTGATGAGCATCATCAAACCTATAAGACATCTTATAATCACGGCTTTACCGGACGTATGGTAAGTGTCGTGAATGATCCCGTGCCAATGGAACTTTCAGAACGCAAGATCATTGCACGGCGTGCTGCAATGGAATTACCTGTAAACGGTGTTGTTAATCTAGGTATAGGTATGCCTGAAGGTGTTGGTGCTGTTGCCAATGAGGAAAATATTATCAACAACATCACGCTCACCACAGAAGCAGGCGTGCTGGGCGGTGTTCCGCAATCAGGACTTGATTTTGGTGCAGCAATTAATGCCAATGCGATTATACAAACCAATCAGCAATTTGATTTTTATGATGGTGGCGGTCTTGACCTTGCCTGTCTGGGAATGGCCGAAACGGACAGGAGCGGTAATGTCAATGTCAGTCGTTTCAAGGAACGTTTTGCAGGTGCTGGTGGTTTTATCAACATTTCCCAAAATGCAAGAAAAGTGCTCTTTGTTGGGACGTTCACCGCTGGTGGCTTAAAGATCAAGACAGGTGATGGAAAGCTGAAAATCGTCAATGAGGGCAGAGCCAGGAAGTTTATTTCTGATGTTGAGCAAATAACTTTCAACGGCAAATATTCAGCAGATCAAGGTAAAGAGGTTTTATACATCACCGAGCGCTGTGTTTTCAAGTTAACAGATCAAGGCTTTAAACTTAGTGAGGTCGCGCCCGGCATTAGCATTGAAAATGATATTCTCGCTCATATGGATTTTGAACCCATCATTGATGAACCGATTTCAATGGATAAATGTATCTTTGAAAACAGGGGTATGAAGTTACGCAAGACTCTGCTTGAAATTCCTACTGTTAATAGAATGTATTATGACAAGCAGCAAAATATTGTTTTTGCCAATCTGAGTGGTTTGGATATTGCTACAAAAGATGATCTTGCAAAACTGGATAGAGAATTAAACAAGTTTTTCAAGAATCTTGGTGAGAAGGTCAATATAGTCTCAAACCATGATGGCATTTCCATTGCGCCACCTTTGGCTGGCAAATTTGCCAATCTGCTAAGTCAGCTTGAATATGATTATTATTTAACATCCACGCACTATACGACGAGCGCCTTCTTGCGTCAGAAATTGGGTGAGGATTTAAAGCAGCGCTCAATACAGCCACATATCTTCGAGACCAAGCAGGAAGCTTCGGATTATATTTTCGCAACCCGCGATAATATTTAACGTCCCATAAAAAACGGGCGCTCACAAATAATATTGGAAGCGCCCGAAACAGTTAGTCAGTTTAATAAGCTAAAGCTTATGCAAACCACCAGCGTTCAATCATGCGCGAACCATCCATCTGGAAGTTGTTGCCAAATTGACCTGTATTCGCAAGCTTGGTGCTATGTGCATCCACGTAGTTGGCGTACATTGGAATAACAGTTCCACCTTCTTTTGACATTAGCATCTGCATTTCATGATACATGGTTTTGCGTTTGCCTGAATCCAGTTCAGCACGTGCAAGAAGCAACAGTTCCTGGAAGCGGGCGTTTTCCCAGCTTGTATCGTTCCACGGAACACCCGTTTCATATGCAGTTGAGAACATCCAGTCTTCAGTTGCCCGGCCTGACCAGTAACATGCACACCATGCTTTTTTCAGCCATACATTTGACCAGTAGCCATCATCTGGCTCTTGAACAACATTAATATCAATACCTGCAGCTTTGGCAGATGCCTGATAGAGCTGGGCTGCATCAATGGCTCCAGAGAACGCCGCATTTGCAGCTGAAAGGTCAACTTTGAGACCTGAAAGACCAGCTTCCTTGATTAGGGATTTTGCCCTGTCTGGATCATATGAGTTTTGCTCAAGATCAGCATGGTAATATGGGTTTGCAGGGCCGATTGGGTGGTCGTTGGCAACTTGGCCGTGACCCAGAAGAACCTTGTCTACAAGCTCCTGGCGATTTACAGCGTATTTCAATGCCTGGCGCACTTTCATATTGTCGAAAGGTGCAACTTTTGTAAGCATTGGGAATGTGTAATGCTGGTTACCTGTTACTTCAAAGATGTTGACGTTTGGATTAGCCTTCATCAACGCTTCAGTTTTAAAGTCCACGCGGTTAATCGCATCAACCTGACCTGTCATGATTGCGTTTTGGCGAGCAGATGAATCATTGATTGCAATAGCTTCGACTTCATCAAAGAAACCAGCTTCATCGCCTTTGTAGTGACCGGCAACGCGCTTCAATGTACAACGTACACCCGGGTCAAAACTAACAACTGAATAAAGACCGGTACCAATACCTTTAGCAATTGCTTCATCTGCACCACCTGCCGGGTACATCAGGATGTGGTAGTCAGAAAGCAGGAACGGGAAGTCAGCGTTACCCGCTTTAAGCGTGAACTTGACTTCGCTGTCGCTGACTTTTGTCATCTCTGCAATAGCTTCAACGATTGGCTTGGCAGCAGATTTGGCACCTTCAGCAGTGTGCATTTGCAGGGATGCGATTACATCATCTGCACCAAATGCCTTGCCGTTATGGAATGTTACGCCTTTGCGAAGTTTGAAAGTCCAGGTCTTTGCATCAGCGGATGCTTCCCAGCTTTCAGCCAATTCACCTTTTAGGTTTCCATCAGCGCCCACTTCTGTAAGGCAATCAAAAACAGCACCGTGTGCCATAATGATCATGAATGAGTCAGAATGTGTACGCCCATCCCAGCTGTCAGATGTGTTTGCGCCAGCAAGACCAAGGCGAAGCTTTCCGCCTTTTTTTGCAGCTTTTGCCGGTATTGAAGTCATGGCAGTTGCAGCAGCTGCTGCAGCGCCCGTTTTCAATACGCTACGGCGATCAAGATTAAAATTCATTGTTTTCTCTCTCCTAAGTTAAAAGTATGCGGGTTTCCCGTCATTTTATTGCGCCACCCCTCCAAGCATGGCGAAATTCCTATATTTTGCTGCTTGCAGCGTCTCCAATATTATTAACACCACGTTCTTCAAGCAACTGGTCAAGCCAATCAGGGTCCATTTCAGGAACCGAGCTTAGTAACAAGTCGGTATAAGCATGATGTGGTGGCTTGAACATGACATCCTTAGGCCCAGCTTCCACAACGCGTCCCTCTTTCATCACGACAACCTCATCAGCAATTGATTTAACTGTAGCAAGGTCATGTGTAATAAACATGTAAGCAAGACCCAAATCATCTTGCAGTTTAGCAAGAGTGCGCAAAATGCCCTCGGCAACCAATTGGTCTAATGCTGAGGTAACCTCGTCACAAATGATAAATTTTGGTTCAGCAGCCAGTGCACGACCAATACCAATACGTTGTTTCTGACCGCCAGAAAGTTCTGATGGTAGACGGTCTATATATTGGTTTGGTTCCAGTTCCAGAACATCCAGCAATTCTTCAACACGCTTGCGTTTGGTCGTCCCTGTAAGTCCCAAATAAAACTCAACCGGACGGCCAATAATTTCACCAATTGTTTTACGCGGGTTAAGTGCTGTATCAGCCATCTGATAAATCATTTGGGCTTGACGAAGCTGGCTCTTGTCGCGGTCACGGTAATCAGCGGGAAGTTCAACGCCATCAAATTCAATTGAACCTTCAAGTGGCGGTAACAAACCGGTAATGCAGCGCGCGGTTGTGGACTTCCCAGAACCAGATTCTCCCACAACAGCAACCGTACGACCCGCATGAATATCAAAACTTACATCATGAAGAACTTTAACTGTTCCACCGCCATAAGCAGCTGTAACATTCTTGATGCTGACAACAGGCGTTTCACTTGCAGGTGCCATTGGTTTTTGCTCACGCGTAAAGCTGCGCACTGCCCAAAGAGATTTTGTATATTCTTCTTGCGGGTTTGAAAGCATAGTGCGGGTATCGGCTTCTTCAACCTGATCACCCTTGAGAAGCACCTTAATCTTATCAGCCATTTGCGCTACAACTGCGAGATCATGTGTGATGTAAATTGCAGCTGTATTAAATTGCTCAACGATATCGCGAATGGAGGCAAGAACCTCAATTTGTGTGGTAACATCAAGTGCGGTTGTAGGTTCATCAAAGATGATCAAATCAGGACGGCAAGCCATCGCCATTGCCGTCATGGCACGTTGAAGTTGACCACCAGAAACCTGATGCGGATAACGAAAGCCAATGTTTTCAGGATCAGGTAATCTAAGCTTTCTATAAAGCTCAATTCCGTCTGCTTCACTCTCAGCTGCAGAAAACACATTATGCTGAACAGGGCCTTCGGTATGTTGTTCCATCAAACGATGAGCAGGATTAAAACTTGCAGCAGCTGATTGCGCAACATAGGCAATGCGTTTGCCAAGCAGACCGCGTTTGGTAGCAGCATCTGCATTGACCAAATCAATGCCGTCAAATTCAACAGCACCTTCTGAAATGCGGCAGCCATCTCGGGTAAAACCCATTGCGGCCAGACCAATAGTGGATTTGCCCGCGCCGGATTCACCAATCAGGCCAAGCACTTCACCCTTGTGCAGATCAAGGTCAACGCCGTTTACAATCTGGTTCCAGTTTTCATCTGAACGACCTTCAATTTTCAGGCCTCGGACTTTTAAAAGGAGTTCTTGCTTGCTCATTTGATTACTCCTTCAAACCTGATGTTTTCTGAAGCATCCAGTCCACCACAAAATTTACACCAACGGTTAGCAGTGCAATCGCACCTGCTGCCATCAGCGGTAATGCTGCGGTAAGAGGGCTAAACTGAGCAAAGTTGATAAATGCGGCGAGGTCTTTCACCATGGTTCCCCAGTCAGCCAGTGGTGGCTGAATGCCTATACCAAGAAAGCTCAGCGATGCGATGGTCAAGAATACAAAACAGAAACGAAGACCAAATTCGGCCAATAGAGGCGCAAAAGCATTTGGCAGAATTTCCTTGAAAACAAGATAGCTAAGTGTTTCACCACGCAGTTTTGCAGCTTCAATATAATCCATGACAACAATGTTAAGCCCGACTGCGCGAGATAAACGATAAACGCGCGTACTATCAAGAACCGCTATTATCAGTACCATGTAGACCGTGACAAGGAAGCCATTTGAGCCAGCCCAAGCGGTTGCAATTGTCATCAACAAAAGCGCGAAGATAAGTTGTGGTATAGCCATTAATGCATCCACAATACGAGAGGTCAACTGATCTATCCAGCCCCCCTTGATAGCAGCAAGAAAGCCCATGGATGTACCTATAAGAAAGGCAATGCAAGTTGTAATAAAGGCAATGCCAACGGTATTTTGTGCCCCATAAATAATGCGCGATAAAATATCACGACCAATTTGATCTGTACCAAGCAAATGGGCAGGGTCGCCACCTGTTGCCGGATCTCCCCCTGGTAGAAGATTTGCTTTTGCAAAGACAACTTCTTGTCCGTAAGGGGCAATAAAACCGGCAAATACAGAGGTAAATGCATAGACTAAAATTACCACGATACCAAAGGCAGCGGTAAGGGGCATTTGGCGGAAGAGTTTTTTTGTACCATCAGTGCCAACTGTTCGACCCAACAATCGGAACAGGAATACTGCAATTGCAAAGAAGATAAATCCGTTTACGGCCCACACGAAAAACGGTGTTGGTGCAATGAAGTAGAAATAGACGATAACTGCAATTGCAAAGACTGCAACAGCAAGGCCAACGCTTGCCAAATATGGCATGTCGCGAAAATAAATATTCGCTTTTTTTGATGGCAGGTTAATGGCTTGCCCAATTGCCCTTATAACCCAACCGCCAGCAAGCAGCCCGACAATTATACCAATAATCCAAAGTAAAACGCTCATATCAATTTCTCCTTACTTCGGATGCCGCAAGCGCGGATTGGTTAGTATGGAGGCGATATCTGCAGTTAGATTGAGCAAAATATAGGTTGCCGCGAATACAAGACAGCAAGCCTGCACAATTGGAATGTCACGAATTTTCACACTATCAACGAACAGCTGGCCAATACCCGGATAAACAAACACGGTCTCTACAACCACAACTCCTGTAATAAGGAAAGCAAGGTTAAGTGCAATCACATTGATGATTGGCGCAAGCGCATTAGGTAAGGCGTGTTTGACGATAACCCGCATAGGGCTAAGGCCTTTTAGACGAGCCATTTCAATATATGGACTAGCCAGAAGATTGATAATCGAAGCACGTGTCATTCGCATCATTTGCGCGGTAACTGCTAAAGTAAGTGTAAGTGCCGGTAACATGGTTGCGTTTAGACGCTCCCAGAAAGTCAGTTCATCATAAACATTGGAAACAGCAGGAAAGACCGGATTAATAACAGCCAATGCCAAAATCAGAATGTAGGCCAGAAAAAACTCAGGCGATGAAATCGCTGAAAGCGTTGAGACATTGACAAAGCGATCATATGCAGAGTTGCGATAAAGTGCTGCCAAAATTCCCAATGTAAGGGAAAGCGGGATTGAGATGATAGCAGCAACACTTGCAAGGAAAAGCGTATTTGCAAAACGTGGTGCAAGTTGTGCTGAAACAGAACCAATGCCACCCTTGCCTGTATCAGAGCCCGCAAACTCAGAAAAGTTTGCTTGTGCAAAGCTGGTTCCAAAATCACCAACAAGGGCACCGCTTAGCCAATCAAAATAACGAACAAATGGATTTTTGTTGAGGCCAAGGTCTTCACGAATGGCTTCTACCGCTTCAGGTGTTGCCCCTTGACCAAGAATGGCTTGGGCAAAATCGCCTGGTAATAAATTAACTGCTGCAAAAATAACGACAGAAACTACGAAGAGCGTAACCAGACCCAAGCCCAGACGCTGCAGGATAATCATCCCCACTGATTGCAAAACAAACCTCCCAACCTGTTTTGATGCTGCTCTTGAACAGCACGAGCATTTTTCTACAACATTATTATTATAATGCTCAAGGGGCAGTTTAGCGTCTAATATTTGATTGTCAAAAGAACTGGGAATATTTTATAATATTTTTTTGTGCCGCTTAAGCGGTGCTCACTTTGCCGTTGGTTTTACTAATTGGCGCTTGAGGTAAAGAATTTAACTCAACATCTTTCATTTGCTCTAAACTGATAATGCCAAGCTGGTGCATATTATTGATCATGTCATGGTAGAGTAATTCATAAACATGGTCGCCGCCTTTTGCCCCCAATGCAGAAACCCCATAAAGAAAAGGCCTGCCCAGAAATACAAAGTCGGCACCCAATGCTTTTGCACGTAAAATATCACCACCAGAACGCACGCCACTGTCAAACATGATTTTTGCTTTTGTTCCAACCGCTTTTTTGATTTGAGGTAAAACTGTAATTGGAGCAGGGGAAGCTTCAAACTGACGGCCACCATGATTGGATACCCAAATACCATCAGCACCTGCTTTTACAGCAAGTTTGGCATCGTCTGTTGAAAGCACTCCTTTCAAAACCAATGGCCCATCCCATTGATCGCGTACTTTTTTGAAATAGTCCCAATCAAGACATCCGCCGAGTTCACTGCCAACAAAGCTAACGATTTTTTTCAAATCACCTTTGGGGACATATTTCTTCATGACGTCAAAATTGGGTTGACCACGAAACAGTGTTCGAAGCGCCCATTCAGGCCTCATGCAGATTTGTGCAAGAATTTTTGGCGTCAGTTTTGGTGGAATGGAAATACCTGCGCGGCGCTGGCGCTCACGCATGGATGGCCACGGCACATCTGCTGTAACAACAAGCGTATGATAGCCACTGTTTTTTGCGCGTTGAATAAGGTCAGTACGAATTTCTTCGCGCCTGGGTGGATAAAGCTGGAACCAACCGTAATCACCAGAAATAGGTCCACAGTTTTCGGGCGTATCAGAGGCAACAGTGCTAAGACAATGTGGAATACGGTGCTTGGCTGCTGCCTTTGCAAGAATCTTTTCGGCATAAGGCCACATTAAACTGGTGTACCCAATTGGCGGAATGCCAAAGGGGGCTGAGTATTTTATACCGAACATTTCTGTTTCGATGGAAGGTTCAATAATACCCTTCATGGTACGCGGCACCATGGTAATATCAGTTAATGCTTTTGTATTCCGATGCATGGCAGTTTCACCGCCTGTTGCGCTATCAAGATACTCCCATGCAAAATGCGGAATTCGCTTCTTGGCTTTTTTAGCCAGATCAGAAATTGCAGGATAACGATCATCAGGAAGTTTGGCTACGCGCAAAGGCTCTACTCTTAATTGATATTGTTACGTGTCATCTGTATTGCGAGATGCTTCACTACGCAAGGCTAACCAGTTTGCAGCAATAACACCGATTGCAACAACTGCAACAATAATTGTTGCCAGTGCATTAATTTCAGGCGTCACGCCCAAGCGTACTTTTGAGAAAATAACAATTGGCAATGTTGAAGAACCAGGCCCGGAAACGAAACTGGCAATCACCAAATCATCAAACGAAAGCGTAAAGGCAAGCAACCAGCCTGCAATAATTGCAGGCATAATCACAGGCAAGGTAATGGTAAAAAAGATATACGGTTGACGCGCGCCCAAATCCATCGCGGCTTCTTCGATTGATATATCACTTTCTGAAAGACGCCCCTGAATAACAACTGCAACGAAGGCCATGCCTACCGTTGCGTGAGCAATGATGACAGTTAGAAGGCCACGTCCTGCAGGCCAACCAATAAGGTTTTCTAATGAAATAAATAAAAGCAAAAGTGACAAGCCCATCACAACTTCAGGCATAACAATTGGCGCTGTCGCCATACCATTTAGAAAGAGCTTGCCACGAAACCTTCTGAAGCGTGCAAGTGCATAGCCAATCATTGTACCAAAAACGACACCAATGGTTGCTGACCAGAAACCAACTTTCAAACTAATCCAAGCAGCTTCCGCCAATTGTCCATTTGCAAGAAGTTCACCATACCATTTTGTTGACCAACCAGCCCAAACGGTTACGAGCTTGGAGGAGTTGAACGAATAAATTATCATGATCAAAATCGGAATATACAAAATCGCATATCCAAAGCCTGCCATTAAAAGAACCAAAGGATGACGCTTGCTCATTTCTATGCCTCCCTCGAACCTTGCGTATTACGCAAGAACATCATCGGGATAACTAGAAACGCCAGCATGATCATCGCCACCGAAGATGCGACAGGCCAATCACGGTTATTAAAGAACTCCGTCCAAAGCGTTTTACCAATCATCAATTGATCCGGCCCACCAAGAAGTGCTGGAATAACAAACTCTCCAACTGATGGAATAAAGACAAGCAAATAACCTGCTACAATACCTGATAGAGAAAGCGGAAGCGTCACACGCCAGAAAGTAGCAAGCGGCGTTGCACCTAAATCGCTTGCGGCTTCCATCAAATCACCATCTAATTTTTCAAGTGCTGCATACAGCGGTAAAATCATCAATGGTAAATAGGTAATCACGATACCTGAATAAACTGCAAAATCTGTTTGCATAAGTTGTAATGGTGTATCGATAATTCCAAGCCAAGAGAGCGTCGAATTAATAAACCCATTCGGTGAATACATGCCAATCAATGCATAAACCCGCAACAAGCTGGAAGTCCAAAATGGAAGGATAACCAAGAGTAATAATGTATTGCGCATATTTGCATGTGCGCGCGCTATTACGTAGGCGATTGGATAGCCAATGATGAGACAAACAAATGCACCAATGGCAGCAATTTTAATCGAGTTCCAATAGGAGTTTATATAAAGGCTGTCTGATAAGAGAAATTTATAGTTTTCTAGATCACCTAAAAAGCCAGTTGGCCACCAACCATCCCATGTAAAGATTGCCGTAAACGGCGGGCGCGTTAAAGCAGGATCAGCCAGAGATACTTGGAGAACCACAAAAAACGGGATCAGGAAAAATAACCCTAGCCACAGCATGGGTGGCAAAATAACCAGATAGCGTTTGAGTGACCCAAACCCCATTATTCCACCAACAGTCTTGCGGCGCGTTTTTCAAATGAGATTTGTACTGCATCACCGAGCTTAAGCTTGGCTTCATCTTCATCCCAATGTTCAGAAATTGTAATGCGAACAGGACTGCCGCTATCAAGGGTGACTTGAATGTGCGTAATTCCGCCAAGATACATAATGTCTGTTAATTTGCCATTTGCCTTGTTAGCAGCTCTGCCCTTGGGGTTGGTTTTTAACAAGACCCGCTCAGGGCGAACAGCAATCCAAACGACCTGCCCATCTTCCAGTTTTGTGTTGTCTACGACTTCAAGTAAGCTACCTGTATCCATGCTTGTTATAGTTTGTGTTTTGCCCTTGCGTGATACTTTACCTTCAAACAGGTTTACCTGGCCAATAAAGCCCGCAATCATTTTATTTGCAGGGCGTTCATACATTTCACGTGGAGCTTCAACCTGAATAAGCCTAGCCTCATCCATTACGCCAATACGCGTGGCAATCGACATGGCTTCTTCCTGATCATGTGTCACCATGATAAAGGTCGTACCAATTTCTTTTTGGATGGCAACCAATTGCCTCTGTGTTTCTTCGCGTAATTTTTTATCAAGCGCTGATAAAGGTTCATCCAGCAATAGCACTTTTGGCTTGCGAGCTAATGCGCGGGCAAGTGCAACACGCTGGCGCTGACCGCCCGAAAGCTGGTTGGGCTTGCGTTTGCCGTATTCACCCAATTGCACAAGATCGAGCAATTCCTGGACTCGTGCGTCCATTTCCGCTTTAGGCCAATTGTCTTGTTTTAGGCCAAAGGCAATGTTCTTTTCAACATTCATATGCGGAAAAAGGGCGTAAGACTGGAACATCATGTTCACAGGTCTGTTCCATGGCGGAACGTTGGTAACGTCCTGTCCTTCAATTTCAATATGTCCTGAGGTGGCTGTTTCAAGGCCTGCAATCATTCGCAGGAGTGTGGATTTACCTGAACCTGACCCGCCCAAAAGACAGAAAAATTCGCCCTGTTGAATGTCAAGTGAAACTTCGTCAACCGCACGTACATCTGCAAAATGCTTTGAAATATTATGGATGCGTAGAAAGGGTTTTGGTCCACTTTCTTCAGCTTTATCAGCCATAGTTTAAACGCCTATTAAATAGAAAAAGGCGGGTAAAGTTTACCCGCCTTTGATAAATCCTATTGACCTGTCTTAACGCTAGTCCATTCACGGTTAATCGCGCGGTCTGTGCGTGCGTCATAAACCGGAGCAACCCATAGCTTTGCTTTAACTTCGTCAGACGGGAAAATGCCCGGATCATCCAAGATTTCCTGATCGATCAATTTTAAAGCTGGCGTGTTTGCAGATGAGAACCAGACATAGTTTGTGATGTCAGCTGTAATTTGCGCATCCATCACGAAATCAATAAACTTATGCGCATTTTCAGCGTTCTTTGCATCTGTTGGAATGGCAAGCATATCAAACCAAGAAAGAGCACCTTCCTTTGGAATAGTATAGGCAACAGAAACACCATTATCTGCTTCTGCCGCACGATCACGTGCCTGGAAAATGTCACCAGACCAACCAACAGTTAAGCAAATGTCACCATTTGCGAGGTCGTTGATGTATTGTGATGAATGGAAATAACGAATGTGTGGTTTAATTTGAGCAAATAATTCAGATGCTTTTTTGAAATCAGCAGGATCCGTTGAACGTGGATCGATGCCTAAATATTTCATCGCTGCAGGAATCATCTCTGTTGGCGCATCCAAGACAGAAATACCACAATCAGCAAGTTTTGCTGCATTGTCTTTATCGAAAATAAGTGCCCAGCTATCTGTTGGTGCGCTATCGCCTAGACGCTCTGCAACTTTACCTTCATTATAACCGATGCCTGTTGTACCCCAAAGATACACAACGGCGTGCTCATTACCTTCGTCATATGTAGCAACATTGCCCATAACGCCTGCATCCAGATTTGCAAGATTAGGTAACTTGGATTTATCTAATTTTTGAAAAACGCCAGCCTTGATTTGGCGCGCCATGAAAGAAGCAGATGGTACAACAAGATCATAACCAGAGTTGCCTGCAAGCAACTTGGCTTCAAGCACTTCATTTGAATCAAACACATCATAAGTGACCTTGATGCCGGTTTCTTTTTCAAATTTTTCGATTGTATCTTCTGCAATATAGTCTGACCAATTGTAAATGTTCAGAACTTTATCTTCAGCATTGGCAGCGCTCGCAAACGCAAAGACTGTTGATGCCATCAGGATGGTTTTAAGTTTCATGGGTTTTCCTCACCTTTGTATGCCCCTCATTAGGTGGCGTTTTGTAGTTGGCGCAAAGATTATCCACTTGTGAGAATTTTGCAAGTATCATAAGAGCGCTATTGCAAAATTCCCAAATTCATGAACTTTGTACTGCATATGTATTTTAGGAGCATTTTATGAATACCAAACCTAATTTTCCGGATGCAAATGCCATCAAACAGACCAATCTCAAGCATCATTGGCATGCTTTTACAGATATGGCTGATTTGGATGAAAAACAGCTTCGCTTGATCACGCAGGCCAAAGGCTCACACATCTGGGATTCGGATGGCAATAAAATTCTGGATGGCATGGCCGGTCTTTGGTGCGTAAATGTGGGCTATGGGCGCGATGAAATTGCAGAAGCAGCTGCGGCTCAAATGAAAGAGCTTCCTTATTATAATACGTTTTTTAAATCGACCCATTCACCCGTTGCCTTGTTGGCAGAAAAAATTGCTTCACTGACACCAGGTGATTTGAACCGTATTTTCTTTAATACCTCTGGTTCAGATTCAAATGACACAGTGCTTCGCATTGCACGTGCTTATTGGGCGGGTAAAGGCAAACCTGAAAAGACAATCGTTATCGCTCGTAAAAACGCTTATCACGGATCAACCATGGCGGGCGTTACCCTTGGCGGCATGGAAGCCATGCATTCACAAGGCGGCCCCCTCATTCCTGATATCGTTCATATTGATCAACCTTATTGGTATGATGAAGGTGGCGTTCTTGATCCTGAAGAGTTTGGCCTCATGCGCGCCAGAGCGCTGGAAGAAGAAATCGACAAACATGGTGCAGATCGTATTGCAGCCTTTATCGCTGAACCCATTCAGGGTGCAGGCGGAGTCATTATTCCACCAGAAAGCTATTGGCCAGAAGTGATGCGTATCTGTAAAGAGCGTGATATTTTGTTCTGTGCGGATGAAGTTATTTGTGGCTTTGGTCGGTTGGGTGAGTGGTTTGGCTCTATCCATTACGATCTTCAACCTGACATGATTTCAATGGCAAAAGGCTTGTCATCTGCTTATCTGCCGATTGGAGCAGTGGCATTTTCTGAGGCACGTGCCCAGGAAATGTTTGCAACCGCAGGCGAGTTTTTCCACGGCTATACATATTCTGGTCATCCATCTTGTTGTGCAGCAGCTTTAAAAAACATTGAGATTATAGAACGCGAGGGTCTTATAGAACGCGTTCGTGATCATACGGCACCTTTGCTTGCTAAAAAAATGCAAACCCTTGCCGACCATCCAATTGTTGGTGAAGTTAGAACACGGGGTCTTTTGGGCGCAATAGAACTGGTAGCTGATAAAAAAACCAGAAAACGCTTTGATAATTATGGTGCGGTTGGCACAATTGCCCGCGATCACTGTTTTAACAATGGTCTAGTCATGCGAGCCGTACGCGATAGTCTTGTCAGCTCTCCACCTTTGATTATAACAGACGAGGAAATCGACGAATTGGTAGCCAAAGCCAGGAAATCGCTCGATGACACTATGGCAGATATTGGCCAGAAATAAGCAAGTAATAAAGTAGTTTCCAATGCACCCAAATATCAAAAGTTACCTAGCCAATAATCCTGTGCCGCAATCAATTGATATATTGATTGCAGATGCAAATGGCATCTTGCGGGGGAAACAATTCCCGGGTGATCAGCTCGAAAGTCTTTTTAAAAAAGGTGCAAACCTGCCAATATCCTTGATGTTTGGTGATGTGCGAGGCGCGACACCTGATGCGTTGTTGGTACCACCCTTGGTTGGGGATCCGGATATCAATTATAAAGTCGTGGAAAATTCCTTGCGCCCTGTGCCGTGGGCAAAAGTGCCAACAGCTCAATTGTTTTTGCGTGCAACGGATAAAGATGGAAATAATCTGGCGAGTGATCCGCTCGCCGTTCTTGAAAAAGTCATTAAACGCTTAAATGATGATGACATGTTTCCAACCATTGCACTGGAGGGAGAGTTTTACCTCCTTGATCCGTCAAAATCCCCCCCGCAACCTCTGAAACCGGAAAACGGTTGGCCTTCTTTTGAAGGACCGCAAGTTTATGCTTTAGAACCTCTGCGTGATGTGCAGGGCTTTTTAAATGGCGTGAAAGAAGTGGCAAACGCCCAGTCTATTCCACTTACTTCCATTTTATGTGAATATGGTGATAGTCAGTTTGAAATGAACCTCAATCATTCATCAAAAGTGACGGATCATGCGCGTGACTTCATGCTGCTCAAACATGCCATTAAAAATATAGCAGAAGCGAATGGTCAGTTGGCCAGTTTCATGGCGCTTCCTTTAAGCAATAATGGTGGAAGTGGATGCCATATTCATGTCAGTTTGCTCGATAAGGATGGAAACAACATCTTTGGTCAAGACGAAACAAAATTGCTTGCAAGTATTGGTGGATTGATGGAAACCATGTGTGAGAGCATGGCAGTATGCGCTCCCTTCGCAAACTCTTATCGTCGCTATAGAAAAGCAGGTTGGTCGCCCAACTCGGGCAATTGGGGGCGTAATCACAGACTTGTTTCGCTACGCATCCCAATATCAGGCGACAAGGACAAGCGCGTCGAGCATCGTATCGCAGGAGCAGATGTAAATCCCTATCTTTTATGTGCAGCTGTATTGGCGGGTATTCACCATGGCGTAAAAAATGGTATTGACCCTGGTCCTGAATCCATGGAAGGACATGAACCAGAAGAAGGGGTTGAAATTCCTGCCCGCTGGCGTGAAGCATTGCAGGCGTTCTCCGGGTCAGAATTCTTCAAGGATTATTTTGGGGAAGAATTCATGGAAATTTATTGCAGGGCAAAGTTTGCGGAAGAGGAAAACTTTCATATGGAAGTCTCTGATCGTGATCACGGATGGTGCTTACGTACGGTCTAACAAGTGTTATATAAAACTATTTTCCATGAAACCTAATTAGTTTTCATGAAAAGAAAACGCGACAGTGAAAAATGGTGTAAAATGAGCAAAGTAAAACCAGAGATTAGTCTGGATATATCGCCAGAGCTGGAACGTAATTCAGATAAGGAACTGCATGACTGGATTCGTGCCAACCGTGTAGATGAAGTTGAATGTGTCATCCCTGACATGGCAGGCGTTGCGCGTGGCAAGGTAATGCCTGCTTCCAAATACATCAAGGAAAGCGAAATACGCCTTCCAATCTCACTCTTTATGTCAAGCATTACAGGCGGTTTTGCAGATGTTGAAGCTGATGGCTATGATGTTGATGCGGATTGTTATCTTGTCCCCGATATTTCAACAGCAAGAGCAGTGCCTTGGGCAAATGATCCTTCAATCCAGATTATTCATGATGCCTATGACAGACATGGAAACGAGATTGCATTTGCACCACGCAATGTCTTGAAAAAAGTCATTGGCCTTTATAAACGTAAAGGCTGGATACCTATTGTTTCACCTGAAATTGAGTTTTATCTTACCAAGCCCAATACAAACCCTGACAATCCGCTGGAACCTCCTGTAGGAAGGTCAGGTCGTCAAAGCCTATCCAATCAGGCTTATTCATTATCAGCAGTTGATGAACACGATCGCTTTATTGAGCATATTTATGATTATGCTGAAGCACAAGATTTGGAGATTGATACGATTATTCAGGAGTCGGGTGCAGGCCAACTTGAAATTAACCTCATGCACGGTGACCCACTTAAACTTGCAGATGAGGTCTTTCTCTATAAGCGTCTGATCCGTGAGGCAGCTCTTCAATGTGGCATCCATGCAACTTTCATGGCAAAGCCAATGGAAGACCAGCCAGGTAGTGCGATGCACGTTCATCAAAGTGTTTTAAATCGCAAAACAGGTAAGAATATTTTTTCTAACAAAGATGGCTCACCGTCTGATGCGTTCTATCATTTTATTGGTGGCCAGCAAAAATACATGCATCCAGCCTGTGCCTTTGCAGCACCATTTGTAAATTCGTACCGTCGCCTGGTGCCTAATATGTCAGCCCCGGTAAATCTTGAATGGGGACATGATAACCGATCTGCAGGCATTCGCGCGCCACGCGCAACCCCTGCTGCACGACGTGTTGAAAACCGGGTTATTGGCGCTGATGCAAATCCATATCTGGCAATTGCAGCTTCTCTTGCTTGCGGTTATTTGGGCATGACAAAGCGTGTAAAACCGCGTGATGAAGCAACAATTGAATTTGAAGTACGCAGTCGTGATCTGCCATTTGGTTTGTTGGGTGCTATTGATGCGCTGAATGCAAGTTACGATTTAAAGCGTGTTTTGGGTAAAGAGTTTGTTGAAATTTTCATTGGTGTAAAGCAAGTCGAGCATGATGAGTTTATGAAAGTAATTTCGTCTTGGGAGCGTGAGCATCTGCTCTTGAATGTGTGATGGCACTTTCACTACTTGATGCAAACGATAAAGAGGGTAAACATGCCCCATCGTGGTATGCGGCATCAGCTAATGTGCTAGAAGAGTTCCCTTCGGCAAAAGGGGAACTAATATTTGATATTGCGATCATTGGCGCAGGTTTCTCAGGTCTTTCATCCGCACTTCATTTGTCACAACTTGGATACAAGGTATGTGTACTAGACGCTCACCGCGTAGGGTGGGGCGCTTCTGGTCGCAATGGAGGACAAGTAGGTTCTGGACAGCGCATAGGACAGGACGAACTTGAAAGCCTGGTTGGTTTTGACCATGCCAAACAAGCATTTGATATTGGCGTTGAAGCAGCAGACCTTGTGCGCGGACTGATTAAAAAACATAAAATTGACTGCTCCTATAAAGACGGCACCATCGAAGCCTTGCATCGCAAGCGGTATGACAAGGAAATGTTTGAATACGTCGAGATGATGCATGAGAAATATAACTACCATTCGCTGAGTTATTTAACGCCGCAAGAGATGAGTGAAAAAGTTGGGTCACCCAATTATTCTGCTGGCGCGTTGGATACGCGATGCGGACATCTTCATCCGCTTAATTATGCAAGGGGTCTGGCAAAAGCTGCCATTAAAGCTGGTGCCAAAATTTTTGAAATGAGCCGCGTGACCTCGATTGAAGGTGGGGTGACCTGCAAGGTTAAAACGCGAGATGCAGAAATTAAAGCAGATAAAATTATCCTCGCTGCTAACGGGTATTCGGGTGGGTTGGATGGTCATGTTGCAGATCGTGTCATGCCGATTAATAATTTTATTCTGGCAACAGAGCCGCTAAGCGATGAAATGTGCAAGTCCCTCATTCGTGATGGCGAGGCGGTGTATGATTCTCGTTTCGTTGTTAATTATTTCAGGTTGTCAGAAGATAATCGAATGCTGTTTGGGGGCGGGGAAAATTACTCCTACAAATTTCCAAGCGACATTACCAAAACAGTACGAAAACCCATGCTGCTAGTCTTCCCGCAATTAAAAGGTGCGCGTGTTGATTATGCCTGGGGCGGGACGTTAGCCATAACCTATAAACGCCTGCCGCATTTTGAATTCAGGCATGACGGCATTATCAACATTTCAGGCTACTCAGGTTCAGGTGTCCATATGGCAACCATGGCAGGCAAGATCGTGGCTGAAGCAGTAAACGGCCAAATGGCAAGGTTCGATATTATTAGCCAATTACCAACCCCAAAATTTCCGGGTGGTGCGGCTTTAAGATGGCCATTATTACCACTGGCACTAACCTGGTATGCTATGCGGGATCGGTTTTAGCTCAAACCGTTAATTGATTAATGTAATAACCCAAAAATTATTGGTGTTATTTTATTTGCGCAATAACATTAAAAGTTACGGCGCAGGCCAATCAGAAATTGATCATATTCTACTTCTTCACCTGCAATGAAGCCATTGGCTGGTGAAGCAAACGGGCCACGTGCATTGGCGACCAATGCACCGCTACCTGCAACAGTATCACCGAAGCTATATGCACCAAAAACTTTCACACCAGAAACCGGATACCAGTTAAGGCCGATTACAGTAAGGCTTTCGTCAGCTTGTATATTGTCGTTGTCGACTTCGTTGTGGAATACAATAAACTCTACATCATCTTTCAGGTTCATTTGAAAACCCAGACCGTAGATATTTTTAGCACCTAGAAGGCGAACATTTGTTGGCGAAGTTGTAGTAACATCATCCTGCCACATATAGTAACCACCAAGAATGCCACCTGATATTAAATCAGATATATCAAGAGTAGCATATGCCTTGTAAGCGTCATTCTCATCACCTGCCGTAAACTCACCTATGATGCCCACTGAGCCAAAGTCGCCTGAGTATTGAGCTTTTGCAAGAACAGATACGTCACTTGCGTCGCCACCACGTGGAGCAGAACCAGCATCTCTTTGGTCTTCAAGACCTAGGGTGAGTGTCAGGCTATCAATAGTATATGTGTAATCAAGGACGTGACCATTTGAAAAGCCATGGAGGCCATCTTCAAAAATTTGTGGTACTCCTTCAAGCGCGGTGCCAGCTGAAAAGTTTGCATTAAACAATGAGCCACCAATACCGACACGAAGGCCAGCAACTGTAATGAATGCCTGGTCAATTTCGAAATTTGAACCGTCACCATCATCAACAGCATTGTTTGAACGAAAGCGAATGAGAGAACGAAGCGTTCCCCAATCAGTTTCGTTGCGGGTGTCTACATCAAGGTTTATACGTGTTGACCATTGAGTTGAATCGACGTCTACACCTGAAGTCTGGCCTTCTGAGTCCAGTTTTGTGTATTGTGTACGCACATAACCGCTGAAGCGGATACATGTTTCAGTGCCAGGAATGAAGAAAAAGCCTGAACCGTATGCGTCACAAACGCGAACGTATTCTACTGGCTCTGCTTCTACCGCAACAGCGTCTGCTGCTTGTGCGCCTGATACAGCAACCATTGTAACAGTTGAACCAATTAGAAGAGATTTGATGTCCATAATAGTTATCCCTATAGGTTACAAAAGCCCGGGTTGATCAGCATCCATCCTGATCTGGGGTATTGCCTGTATTAACAGTATAGTTAATTGATAAACCATAACTCATTAAAGATTAACTGACAAAAAAGTGTAACCACTACGGTGGCAGCTTACCAACTAAAATTGCCCTGTATTTGGTAAGCTGCCACCGCATTTAACATAACGGATAGCATTATTGGTTTTATGGAAAATATTTATGTTACGAGATAATCATTTATAACCGAGAACTCAAACTCCATCTCCGCAAGTTTAGTTCCCATGCCGCCATCACCTGAAAACCCTTCCAAATTCAAATCATAGTCACCGGAAGACAGTTTGAGCGACCCATTCAAATCACCATTCTTGTCGCCAAATAAAGCGTAAGGTTCAACGCTTTCTGTACGGCTTGTAACACCTTCAAGGTCAAGGAATATGCTGGAAATGTCGTCATCTTCGCCTTTTACCAAAAGCGTAATGTTATTATTTTGAAGAAACTTGCCTGAAATTTTTTCACCAGAATCCAGCTCCCTTATGATTTTATTCGTGTTTGCATCGGCCAGAAATACTTTGAATGAAGCATCCGTTGGTTCTGGTTCTGGTTCAGGTTCGGGCATTGGATTGACTGGGGTGGGCGGATCAACTGGCTCTGGCGGCTGTGGATTATTTTCAGCTGTATCAGGCGTGGTTAGTTCAAAATCAAACAGTTGTTTTCGCCCATCTGGATGATCAGAAAGGCCAAATTTCAAATCGCCATTAGTACCCAGGCCTTTGCCAATGTTGATGTTAAAAGTGGTCTGTATGGTCTCTTCATTATAAATGTAACGACCATTACTATCTCTTGGGCCATCATCTGGGTGTAGTTCAATAGAATACGTTTTCGAACCAAAGGTAACACCATCAATATGCCTGCCGGCAAAAAACTCTTTGGTGTTCAGAATTTTCTCAATGCTGAATTTGAGATACAAATTGCCTGTTTCCGGGTTGTAATTTGCAGTCTGCAAAGGAGTTTCAGATTTATCGGCGAGTATAAGTTTTTCCATAACAATATCCTGTTTCTGGTTAGCAGAACACCCTCCCAGCAACAATTGGTATTTAAAACCTTAACGTGACGATATTGGGATTTAAATGAGTTAAAACAGTGGCTTTAGTGTGATTTACCATTAAATTTCATTATAGCTGGATAAGAAGGGATTAAAGATAAAAGCCCTTTCGCACGACATCCGTGAAGGAGAGAATTGTCATGTTAGCTGTTAACTCACTTGCCATTCACAAGCAGAATATTGCTCTCATCATTTGGATGCTTGTCTCAACCAAATTGAAACCATTTTTTGCCATAACTGACCTATGCCATATACAACCCTTGACCCAGACAAGATTATTAAAACAGCGGGCCTTCTTGAAAGCCGTGTTGAAGAGCGGTTTCCAAAGGCTTCGCTTGTGGGAGTTGCGACAGAATTAAAATCCATTGCAACAGATGCAAAAGCGCGAGCTGAAAAGCTTGCTCAGCCTATTCAGTGGTTGCGACTGGCCACTTTTGCCAGTGTCTTTTTTGGCATAATGGTATTTTTCTTTGTAGGTCGTTTTTTGACCTTTGACAGAATGGAAACAGGCGCATTTGATTTTGTACAAGGAGTTGAGGCAACGATTAATGCCATTGTTCTGGTCGGGCTTGGATTTATCACAATTGCCAAATCCGAAGAACGTATTAAACGCCGCAAGGTTTTGGATGGTTTGCACGGATTGCGCTCTGTTATTCACATCATCGACATGCACCAGTTGACTAAAGACCCTGTTTCATTACGCACAGGATTTACACCGACTGTATCGTCACCAGAGCGCAAATTAAAACCTAATGAACTTCTGCGCTATTTGGATTATTGCAGTGAAATGCTTTCACTTACGGGTAAAATTTCTGCACTTTATGCCCAAGCGGTGCCTGATATGGAAGTGGTGAACGCTGTAAATGATATTGAAGCCTTGGGCGGAAATCTTTCACGTAAAGTTTGGCAAAAGATTATGTTAATCGAGTCTGAAAAACCCACACGATCTACAAAACGTACTCCAGCGCGCAAAGTGAAAGCAAAGATAAAAACATAGTACTTCTAACAGATGCGGAAATCATTTAAGATTTAAACCATGACACAAAACCTATCCAGATCAGCCCAAATATTGCGCGAACTTATTCGCTGTCCTTCGGTAACACCTCAAGAAGGCGGTGCTTTAAGCTATCTGGAAACAGAATTAACTCGCCTTGGTTTTAAAGTTGAGCGCGTTACTTTCAGCGATGAAAACACACCAGACGTTGAAAATCTCTACGCTCGTGTTGGGAGTGAGTCCCCTCATATCATGTTTGCTGGGCACACTGATGTTGTGCCTGTTGGCAATGCACAAGATTGGACAAGTGACGCGTTTTCTGGCGATGTAAAAGACGGTATCATGATTGGCCGTGGCGCAGTTGACATGAAGGGAGGCATCGCCTGTTTCTTGGGTGCAGTTGAAGCACACCTTGCCAATAAAGAGTTAAAAGGCTCAATCTCGTTTCTTATTACGGGTGACGAAGAAGGCCCCTCGGTTAATGGCACTGACAAGCTATTAAAGTGGGCAGCAGAAAAAGGTGAGGTGTGGGACGCATGTATCGTTGGTGAACCTTCCAATACAATGAAAATTGGTGATGTCATTAAAAACGGGCGTCGTGGTTCGCTTTCAGGTCAAATTACTGTAAAGGGCATACAAGGTCATGCAGCCTATCCGCATCTTTCAGATAATCCGGTTAACGGTATGACTGACTTGCTTAATACATTGCTTGAAACTCCTTTTGATGATGGGACGGAGATGTTTCAACCAACAAACCTGGAAGTTACTTCTGTTGATGTAGGCAATCCTGCAACAAACGTAATTGCTGCAAAAGCAACTGCAAGTTTTAATATTCGCTTCAATGATCTTTGGACGGGCAACACTGTAAAACAGGAAATAATTCGTCGCTGCCAACAAGGCGCAAAACGTTCCATAATCAGAAAAAGTAAAGATAAACCTGTTGATTTTTCTGTTGAATGGATTGGGCGCGTCAGTCCTGTATTTTTGACAAAAGACGATACATTGATAGGAACATTATCAGAAGCAATCAATCAAGTTACAGGCAAAATGCCTGAGCTTTCAACGGGGGGCGGAACGTCTGATGCACGCTTCATTAAAGACTATTGCCCTGTCGTTGAATTTGGTCTCGTTGGTAAAACCATGCATCAAGTGGATGAAAGAACATCCTTGCGCGATATCGACCAACTAACTGCGGTTTATGAAAAATTTCTGGAGGATTATTTCAACTAAGGGTTTCCAGAAATGTTTTTGCACTTTTTAAATATTCATTACGCTTGACCTCATCCATTTTATTCCAGGTACGATAGACCTGTCCAAGACGTGGATTGCCTTTGAGCTTGTCTTCGTTGCGTACAAGGAAATCCCAATAAAGTGCATTGAAAGGACAGGCATTTCTGCCAGTTTTTTGTTTCACGTCATAGCGACAGTTTTTACAATAATCAGACATCTTGTTGATATAATTACCGCTTGCAGCATAAGGCTTGGAGCCCAGAAGACCACCATCACCAAACTGGCTCATGCCAAGCGTGTTGGGAAGTTCTACCCATTCATAAGCATCAGCATAAACGGCCAAATACCATTCATGCACTTCATGTGGATCAACACCAACCAGCATGGCAAAATTACCTGTAACCATCAGGCGTTGAATATGGTGCGCGTAGGCCTCTTCCTTGGTTTGCGTAATCGTCTCACGCAAGCAAGTCATATCGGTTTTTCCCGTCCAGTAAAAGTCAGGCAAACTTCTACTTGCATCAAGAAAATTACGCTCCACATATTCAGGCATTTTCAGCCAGTAGATGCCACGAACATATTCGCGCCAGCCAATAATCTGACGAATAAATCCTTCGGTTGCATTAAGGGGGACACGTCCTTTTTTATATTCAGCTTCCACACGATGGCAAACCTCCAAGGGATCGAGTAGGCCACAATTGATGTAAGGGGAAAGCAGCGAATGATAGAGAAATTTTTGCCCTGTCAGCATTGCATCCTGGTAATCGCCAAATAAGGGAAGCGCGACATCAAGAAAATGATCAAGCACCTTGTTTGCCTGCTCTGCGTTAACGGCAAACCAGAAAGGTTCAAGATCACCAAAATGATTTGAGAACTTTGTCGAGACCAAATCAAGCACTTCCCGGGTAATCTTGTCAGGCTCAAACCGAACCTGTGCAGGCATGAAAAGATCATCCTTGGCGGGCTTGCGGTTTTCACTGTCGTAATTCCACTTGCCGCCCTCAGGTTCTGCATCATCCATCAACAAACCGGTCTTGCGCCGCATGTCACGATAGAAATATTCCATCCGCAACTGTTTGCG
>CALFBM010000187.1 GCA_937951645.1 uncultured Rhizobiaceae group bacterium | reverse complement strand
TGTTTCGCCTTTTGATGGCACATAACCAAGGCCAATGGCTCCACCCAGGGTGTGACCATAGTTTGCAGAGGTTATATAAGAAACAATCTCACCGTTTCGAATGACGGGTTCATTATGATAAAGCATTGGTTCTGGATCATTGAGTTTGAACTGAACAAGGCGGTTTGAAAGGCCTTCCTCTTTCTTTTTAAGTACCGCGTCGCGTCCAATGAAGTTTTCCTTGGCTGTCTTGACTGCAAATCCAAGCCCTGCTTCCAGGACATGGTCCTCGCCGGTAATATCATGCCCAAAATGACGGAAGGCCTTTTCAATGCGAAGTGAGTCCATCATATGCATTCCGCAGAGCTTCAGATCCAAATCCTGACCTGCTTCATGAAGCGCTTCAAAGGCATGGGCTGCCATGTCTGTTGGTATGTAAAGCTCCCAACCAAGTTCACCTACATACGTCACGCGGTGGGCACGAGCCAATCCCATTCCAAGTTCTATGTCATGAGCCTTGCCAAATGGATGGTTGTCATTTGTCCAGTCATGATGGGGAGATACGACCTCCAGCAGCTTGCGTGCATTTGGGCCCATGATGGCCAGAACACCTTCTGCAGAGGTCATGTCCATTAAAATGACATTAAAGTCTTCCTTGTATTTGCGCATCCAGTGCAGTTCGCGTTGAACGGTTGCTGCAGGGGTCACAACGATGTAACTCGTTTCGCCCAAGCGTGTTACGGTAACATCTGCCTCAATACCGCCGCGCTCGTTCAGGAGCTGTGTATAGGTTATTTTGCCTACAGGTACATCGACATCATTGCCACAAATGTAATTCAGGTATTTGCAGGCGTCTTTGCCCTCAACGCGTATTTTGCCAAATGATGTCATGTCATACATGCCAACATTCTCCCGCACTGCCTTGTGTTCTTCAGCAGAGTTTTCAAACCAGTTTTGGCGCTTCCATGAATATTCGTATTCTGGTTTTTGGCCTTCTTTTGCAAACCAGTTGGCACGTTCCCAGCCTGCAACTTCACCAAAGACAGCACCCTGGTCTTTTAAGTGTTGGTGAAAAGGGGTGCGGCGAACACCGCGCGCTGTTTCCATCTGGCGGTAAGGGAAATGGTCTGCATAAAGAAGACCCAATGTTTCTTTTGAACGTTCAAAGAGGTAGGTTTTGTTGCCCTGGAAGAGTTGCATGCGGCGGATATCAACATCGCCCAAATCAAAGGGTGGCAGTCCTTGATCCATCCATTCAGCCAACGCCCACCCGGCACCGCCGCCGGATTGAATGCCAATGGAGTTAAAGCCTGCACAAACAAAGAAGTTCTTCAGGTTTGGTGCTTCACCAATGTGGTAGCTATCATCTGGTGTGAAGCTTTCAGGACCGTTGAAAAAAGTATGAATACCGGCTTCAGCCAACATTGGCATGCGATCGACAGCCTTTTCCAGAATGGGTTCAAAATGGTCAAAGTCTTCCGGTAATTGGTCAAAGCAGAAATCATCAGGGATGCCCTTCATGCCCCAGGGTTTTGCATTGGGCTCAAACGCACCCAAAAGCATCTTGCCGGCGTCTTCCTTGTAGTAAGCGCATTCGTCAGGAACGCGTAACACTGGAAGCTGTTTAAGGTTTGGAATGTTTTCTGTCACGATGTAGAAATGCTCGCACGCATGAAGCGGAACCGTTACGCCAGCCATGCGGCCAACTTCGTGGCCCCACATGCCGCCAGCATTAACAACGAAATCGGCTTCAATTGTACCTTGGTCGTCAACGCCGTCACGCTGCCAGGAAACCCCCGTTACGCGTCCATCTGCCTTTTGGATAGCAGTGACTTTAATACCTTCAAAGATTTGTGCGCCCTTCATCTTGGCGCCTTTTGCCATGGCTTGAGCAATGTTGCCCGGATCACCCTGGCCATCAAGGGGCAGATAAACTGCGCCTTTCACATCATCAATATTAAGGTGTTCATAGCGATTTTTGACTTCGGCTGGAGAAATTTCTTCAACCTCAACACCAAAAGCCCGCGCCATGGAGGCTTGACGGTAAATTTCTTCCTTGCGTTCATCTGTAAGGGCGACTGTGATTGAACCGCATCGACGGAAGCCTGTTGCAACGCCTGTTTCTTCTTCCAGTGTGCCGTAAAGTTCCTGGCTGTATTTTGCGAGTTTTGTTGTGTTTTTGGTTGCACGTAACTGGGCAATAAGACCTGCAGCATGCCATGTTGTGCCGCTGGTTAGCTGTTTGCGTTCAAGTAGTACAATGTCTTTCCAGCCTAACTTGGCCAAGTGGTATGCAACAGAACAGCCGGCAACACCGCCGCCAATAATGACAGCTCTTGCTTTTGAGGGAACAGGTTTGCTCATGGGGATGGTCTCTCTTAATAAACGGTTTTAACTGGAATAGGTTGATAAAAAGCGTTTCAGGCGGTTTGCACCTTCACGTAATTGTTTTTCTGGCTGACACAGGCTGATGCGAATATGACCAGCAGCGGATGGGCCAAAACTATCACCCGGCATAACGCAGAGTTTTTCTGTTTCGAGCAGGTCAAATGCGAATTTTTCTGCATCCATCGTAACGTTACGAATATCAACCATGAAATACATTGCGCCATCTTCATTCAGGATGTGAATGTCATCTGCACCTGTTAATGCGTCACGGAAGGTGGCGCCTCGTTTGGTAAAGAGCGCCTGCAATTCGCCCACGCCATATTCGTTGTTAAGGGCATCTGTTGCTGCTCTGCTTATGAAATCTGAAATGCCGTAACTGTTAACCAGATTATGCTGTATGAAATTGTGGATCATGCCTGGTTCGGCCACAATCCAGCCCATTCGCCAGCCGGTCATGACATGGCTTTTTGACATGGAGATTATAACAATTGTACGTTTTTTCATGCTGGGCAGGGAACGTGGAGAAATATGCTTACCATTGGATAGCGACCAGTACACCTCATCGGAAATCAACCAGAGATCGTTGCGAATGCAAACGTCTGCTATGCCTTGCAATGTTTCGCGGCTGTAAATCGCGCAAGTTGGATTGTTTGGCGTATTGATTAAAATTGCTTTTGTATTGGGCCGGATGGCTGCTTCGATGTCTTCTGTCTTGGGTTCAAAGCCGTTTTCGGGTGAACAAGAAACCAGTGTAAATGTTGCACCTGCCGCGCGCACGGTTCCCGGATAAGTCACATAATGCGGGCTTACTATGATGACGTGGTCACCCGGATTAACGCAAGCCTGCATGGCGGCATAAAGCCCCGATTGCCCACCTGCCATGGTGACCACTTCATCTGTTGTAACGGGCATACTGAGGGCTTGCGTGGATACTTTCGCCATGGCCTTTAGCAGGTCGGGCAAGCCTTGCATTGTTGTATATTTGGTATGTCCGTCGTCCAGTGCTTTTTTTGCTGCGTCGATGGTTTCAACAGGTGTTGGAAAATCATGGTCACCAATTGAAAGCATAAGAACGTCTTCGCCGCTACGTATCATTTCTACAGCTTTCAGGTAGACTTCCCAGCCTTCCTGATCGCCTTTGGAAATATTTGTGATGCGCTGTGATGGTGCTGGCATTATCCAAACCTTCTTTTGAGTTCAGCAATATGTGCAGGGCCAACTTCACAGCAGCCACCGATAATGGTGGCGCCTTGGTTAGTCCAGTTAGTGCAATAATCAGCATATTTTGTTGGGTCGAGATCGTTTCTTGCTTCCAAAGCATCTACAGTTTCAGATTTGGTGAAATCTGACGTGATAAATGTAAAGCCGTTGGCATAGGCACCAAATGGAATGTTTATATCAGAAATCATAGAAATTGCTTGACTAACTGCCTCGGGTGTCGAGCAGTTTATTAAAAGAGCAGCAGGTGCGAACTCTTCAATAAGTGGCTTTATAAGAGATAGATCTTCACCAGAACGTAATTTCGTTCCATTATCATCAGAAACGGAAACTCCAAGCCATGTCGGTTTGGCAGAAGCAGCAGTGCCCATTAGTGCGCCTTTTGCATGTTCTACGCTGCTCATGGTTTCTATGAGATGTATGTCTACATATGGCTCATGAATTTTGGCGATTTCTGTGAATATTTCTGCGGCTTCTTCAGGCGGAAAACGTAAGTCTGGACGATAAGAGAAGCCCAAAGGTCCTAAAGAACCAGCGATCATGCCGGCGTCGTTTTTATCGCGCGCTTCGCTTGCAATATCACATGCTTTTTGGTGCAAAGCTTCAAATTGGCTGTGTAGGTCAGCATTATTTGCAGCATCATGGCGTATTAAACGATCTCGATGGATTGCGTAGGTGTTGGTTGTTGCAACTTGTGCACCAGCAGCAAAAAAATCATCATGTAT
>CALFBM010000186.1 GCA_937951645.1 uncultured Rhizobiaceae group bacterium | reverse complement strand
TCTGCGGGGATTGAATAGCTTTCCGTAAACCATCCGTGAAGATCTTTATCAGAGCATCTTTTTGAGCAAAATGGATAAAACTCACGCTCGGACATGGCCTTGCATGACGGGCATTTAACGGGTTTTCGCAAAGGTTCGATCTTCGCAGTCATCAAAATTAAACCTTGTTAATCCAGCTAAAATGAACAGGATATCCTTCACCTGTAAGCAATGCAGCCGTTTCATAAAGCGGCAGTCCGACAACATTGGTATAAGACCCTATGAGCTTTACAACAAAACTGCCTGCAATGCCCTGGATGGCATAACCACCAGCTTTGCCACGCCATTCACCTGAAGCCAGATAAGCCTCCATCTCATCACGCGACAAACGTTTGAAGCGCACACGCGATTCAACCAGTTTATGGCGCATGGCACCTTTTGGAGTGACCAGGGTAATGCTTGTGTAGACACGGTGATTACGCCCGGACAGAAGTCGCAAGCCTGATGCTGCTTCATCAAGCATCTCGGCTTTGGGTAGAATACGGCTCCCAAGCCCCACAACCGTATCAGCAGTCAGGATGTAGCTATTCTGCAGCTCTTCAGAACGTTTTACATTCTCAATTGCGAGTTCAGCCTTCTCACGTGACAACCGTTTGGCAAGTGAGCGAGGCACCTCCCCCCTGTTGGGCACTTCATCTGCATCAACTGGTGACAAGTGATCAGGCTCAATACCAATCTGCTGCAGCAACTGAAGTCTGCGAGGAGACCCGGAAGCCAAGACTAGTTTTGGAATTGCTGCCATGCTGCGTCCAAACCTACTTAAAGCGGTAGGTGATGCGCCCTTTGGTCAGGTCATAAGGTGTCATTTCAACTAGCACCTTGTCGCCCGCCAGGACACGAATGCGGTTTTTGCGCATCCGACCGGCTGTATGCGCAATGATCTCATGATCATTTTCCAGTTTCACTCTAAAAGTTGCATTCGGAAGCAATTCCGACACAACTCCGGGAAATTCAAGAACTTCTTCTTTAGCCATTCTACCTCTTTGGTTTCAGACAGGCTGTCTTATTTCGTTAATATTCTGATTTGCGCGAACATATAACAGGCTTTTGCGCATATGAATATAGCCATTACACGTTTTATATAGTCTAGGTAAACCGCTCACGAATACGCTTTTCCAACTGCTCGCGTGTTTTACGGTATGCTGAAAGAACAGCTTCACGATTTCCCAGGATTATGGAAGGGTTTTCTGTTTCCCAATATTCTATTTCAACAGGCTGATCCTTGAAAAAATCCATAGTCCCTTCATGGGCTTGTGTGGTCAGGGTCACAACCAAATCTACAAATGAATCTTCAAGCTGCTCCAGTGTTTCCGGCTCATGACCGGAAGCATCAACGCCACGCTCTTTCATGATGGTTTGCATGAAGCCATCTTCATCTCCCGCATATACTCCGGCAGATTGGGCATAAATCTTGTTGCCAAAAATTTCCCTAGTCAAAAATTCAGCCATTGGAGAGCGTATCTGATTCATATTGCATACGAATAAAACCGACTTGGGAATATTAGGCTTTGTCATATTACAGAGTAGCCCTTACCCACGCCAATGCAGCACACATATCAGCGTGAAAATACGGCGTGCAGTATCAAAATCAATTTCGATTTTCCCCTCAAGACGGTCGTTCAGGGTTTGGGAGCCCTCATTGTGAAGTCCGCGACGCCCCATATCAATGGCCTCAATTTGACTTGGGGAAGATGTCCGGATGGCATCATAATAACTTTCACAAATCAGAAAGTAATCTTTGATAACTTTTCTAAAAGGCGACAACGATAGCACATGCATGATGACTTTCTCATCATTTTCACGGGAGATATCAAACACAAGTTTGGAGTCAACAACCGATAAAACCAGTTTATAAGGCCCACCAACATCACCAACTGGCTTGAATGAGTTTTCCTCAATCAAATCAAAAATGGCAACCGCGCGTTCATGCTCCACATCAGGTGTTGCCCTTGCAATGGAAGCATCATCGAGAACAACCTCGATCAAACGGTTTTGATTTTCTGCCTCCTCCGGCACAATGCTTCCCCTACACTAATTTTTTGCGTTACCACGTATGGCAACAGATTTACGATGCGCTTCCAGCCCCTCAACGGTAGCAATCGCCTGCGCTGCCGGACCAATGGCATCCAATTGCTCTGGCCCACACCGCAGAATGGAGGTTCTTTTGACATAGTCAAGTACAGAAAGACCAGAAGAAAATCTTGCAGAGCGTGAAGTCGGCAGAACATGGTTAGACCCTCCAACATAATCACCAATCGCCTCTGGCGTGTATCGACCAAGGAACACAGCCCCCGCATTACGAATATCAGCAAAAACAGCATCAGGATCTTTCGTCATGATTTCCAAATGCTCAGCAGCAATCTGGTCAGCCAATCGAGCTGCCTGCTTCATGTCTTTAACAACTATGACAGCGCCAAACTCATCCCAGCTTTTGGAAGCAATTTCTGTGCGTGGCAGGGTTTTAAGCTGAGCTTGCACTGCTTCTTCAACACGTGACCCAAATTCGGCATTATCCGTAATCAAAATGGATTGTGCTGACGTATCGTGCTCTGCCTGGGCAAGCAAATCTGCGGCTACCCAATCAGGATCATTTTCCTTGTCTGCAATAACCAGGACTTCTGATGGCCCTGCAATCATGTCAATGCCAACAGTTCCAAAGACCTGACGCTTGGCCTCAGCAACAAAGGCGTTTCCTGGCCCTACAATCTTGGCAACTGCCTTAATCGTTTGCGTACCATGCGCAAGCGCTGCAACAGCCTGTGCACCCCCTACCCGGTAAATTTCATCCACCCCTGCCATTTTTGCTGCAGCAAGCACCAGCGGTGTAATATAACCGTCTGGTGAAGGAACAACCATAACGATGCGTGGCACGCCAGCAACCTTTGCCGGAACCGCATTCATCAAGACAGAACTTGGATAACTTGCAGTCCCGCCCGGCACATAAAGCCCAACCGCCTCGATAGCTGTCCAGCGCGAACCAAGCTCGACACCCAGATTATCGGTATAACGATCATCCTTTGGCAGTTGGCGCTCATGATGAGACTTGATTCGATCATGCGCAAGCTGAAGCGCCGCAAGCGTTTCAGCATCAATTGAACTTGTTGCTTTTGTTAGTTCATCGCCAGTTACACACATGGTGTCTGACGTTAAATCAAGACGATCAAACTTCGATGTATACTCAAACAGCGCTACATCACCGCGTGCACGGACATCATCAAGGATGCCTCTTACAACTGATGAAACATCCTGAGAGGCTTCGCGTTTTTGCCCTAATAAATCTTCAAAACATGCATCAAAATCAGGTTGGGTAAATTCTAAACGAACAGGCAAGATTGTTTCCTAATCATGAGATGGACGCCCTTTTGCTTCCCATGCCGCAGGCATATCTGCAAGTTGTGCTTCGATACATTCAACATTTAGCTTGATGGCACCATCGCCAGCAAAGACCAATTCAATTTCACCGCCCGGCTCATCACCTGCTTTAAATAAAACGGCAAGCAGCGATAAAACCATTTCCTTGTCAGCACGGTTGATACCGGAAACTTGAGCAGAATTTACACGGGCAAAATGCAGTATGGACTTTCTGCGTTCAGGCGTTTTCGTTTTACCATCCAGCTCCCAGGCAAATCTGTTAAGCGATAGCGTAAACTGTTTTTGGGACGCTAAAAAATCAAGATCACCAACCTTAAGCACCGCGTCCTGACAGCAAGATGAAATCACCTGCAAATCTTCCGTATCAAGTGCTAAAAGTTTTAATTGCGTCATTGGACTTTTCCCAAACAAATATCTCACCTTGAATTAGGCTTAAAGGACTCAAGATTCAAGGAAAGCTTTAGAAAATTACCCGGAAACGCGCTCGATAACCGCACCACATCTGGAAAGCTTCTCTTCAAGACGTTCAAAGCCACGATCAAGATGATAAACACGGCTTACAGTTGTTTTACCTTCAGCAACCAACCCTGCAATCACCAGCGATACAGAAGCACGCAAATCTGTTGCCATAACTTCCGCACCAGTCAGTGTTTTAACGCCCGTTACCGTTGCCGTATTGCCATCCACCGAAATATTTGCACCAAGTCGTGCAAGCTCTTGAACATGCATAAAACGGTTTTCAAAGATGGTTTCCTGAATATCACTCACTCCGTCAGCCATGGTCATAAGCCCCATGAACTGGGCCTGCAAGTCGGTAGGGAAACCAGGGTATGGATCCGTTGAAACATTAACAGGCTTCAACGCAGCACCATTGCGCGCAACACGGATACCATCATTTTTGGGTTCAATTGTAACTCCTGCTTCAACCAGAGTGTCCAACGCTGATTGCAGAAGCCCAGGTTCTGCGCCTTTTAGGAAGACATCACCACCTGTCATCGCAACAGCCATTGCATAGGTTCCTGTTTCGATACGGTCAGGCAAAACGCGGTGACGATAACCGTACAGTTCTTCAACACCTTCAATCGTCAGCGTTGATGTGCCAATACCGGATATTCTTGCACCCATGCCAACAAGACAGTTTGCAAGATCAGTAACTTCCGGCTCACGCGCAGCATTTTCAAGAACAGTCGTTCCCTTGGCAAGCGTTGCAGCCATGAGAGCCACATGTGTTGCACCAACAGAAACTTTCGGGAATGCGTAAGTCGCCCCCACAAGACCGCCAGGTGCATTTGCAATCACATAACCATTTTCGACTTTAATATCAGCACCAAGCGCTGCAAGACTGTCAATAAACAAATCAACAGGACGCTGACCAATCGCACATCCACCGGGAAGTGAAACAGTAGCCTCGTGCATACGCGCCAGAAGTGGCCCAATCACCCAAAAGCTTGCTCGCATTTTGGAGACAAGCTCATAAGGCGCAGTCGTATCAACAATGTCATCAGCAGAAAAATGAATGGTGCGGCCATCACAACCATTAGGTTGCTTGCGCTTACCCTCAACACGGTAGTCAACACCATGATTGGTAAGGATGCGAACCAGTGATTCAACATCAGCCAAATGGGGAACATTTTCTAGAATAAGCGGCTCAGAAGAAAGAAGTGACGCAATCATAAGCGGAAGCGTTGCGTTCTTGGCACCTGAAATGGGAATAACGCCATTCAAGCGGTTTCCACCTGTTACAACAATACTATCCATCTTTACCCAATCAAAACTCGTCTGCTTGCTCACACCAAGCACTTGTAAATATTTTTTCTACCCATATGAGAAATATGTTCATAGATCATTAACCGTGATGCTTCAACCAAAAGCATTCCTCAAGGTTAATCTGAAATTTGTGTTTATTCTTTGTTTTTGTCTTCGACGGATTTACCCGCCTTAGGAATATCTCGCGCACGCAACTTGACACTAAACGCTGGCACTTCATCTCCGCCCTGCCCAAGTTTTCTTACCTGCCCTTTACGCTTTTTGAGATTATCCCTCAACGCAGAGCGCAGTTTGATACCCTTTTTTGCAGAACGCGCCTTGTTCCCGTTATCTGTGTTCATGCTGTCTGTCATAAGAATGATTTAGCGACTATCAAAAGCATCTTCAATATAAAATTCATATAAGCCACAAAACGCAAGGTTTTAAGCCTTGCGCGACTTCATACCTTATGGCAAAACGCAGTCACATTGAAAATCATTTTCAAATCAGCTGCAGTAGCTCAGTGGTAGAGCACCTCATTGGTAATGAGGAGGTCGAGAGTTCAATTCTCTCTTGCAGCACCATTTCACATTTATCGCTAAACCTCTGAACAATAAATGTTTTTTGTTTTCGACACTCTCTATTATTGGTGTAGTGCAGTTTTTCTTTAAAGAGCAATCCAAGTATTGCTTTGCCTAAGGTGACTTGATCTTTTCTCCGAATTTTCCAAGGGCTAGCAAAGAACGACCGTACGAGTTCTAGTTCTTCATGGTACTTGCTATACAAAACCTGCCAGTCATTCCCCGAAGAGTAAAATCCCATGGGAATATTTAAAAAGCGTAGCCTAGTAGCGTTTTTAATTCCATTTTCGTTCATCAACTTATCAGTTGGCACAAATATCAGTGCTGCGAAAAGAATGTAACTTTCCACTCCCAGAAATGGTTTTTAAAGA
>CALFBM010000185.1 GCA_937951645.1 uncultured Rhizobiaceae group bacterium | reverse complement strand
ACCTGTCTTGATGATGTGTGCGATGCGGGTTGTCAGAACGCGGGTCTTGCCAGTGCCTGCACCTGCAAGCACAAGCAGGGGCCCATCCAGCGTTGCAACAGCGTCAGCTTGTTCAGCGTTTAGACCTTCAAAATAATCAGGCGCATTAGCACCCGTGCGCGCACCCATCGCGCGTGCAGCAATGCCGCCTCCGCTTGGTGGCGCAGGGGCCGGATCATCAGGAATAGAATCAAAAGGGTTCGACATTTGTTCTATTTAATGCTTTTGGCGGGAAATTACAGTATTTCTTCATCAAGATTAGTAAATTTTCCTCATTTCAAATTATTTTATCTTTTTGCCAAGGATTTGCCTTTGGGTTACGTCTTATAACTGTAAACGCAAAAAGAGATCTGTTTTTTGGATGTAAATGTTGCAGATAACGACTTGGCCATGCTTGCTGCCAAGGGGGACGGGGACGCTTTTCGGGCTTTGCTTGAACGGCATTATGACCGCGTGTTTCGTATTGCGTTCAGATTTTCTGGCAGGCGTGAAGATGCGGAAGATGTGGCGCAGGATGTTTGTATGTCCTTGCCAGCCAAGTTGAAGGGTTTTCGTGGTGATGCCCGTTTTACAACGTGGCTTTACCGGATCGTGGTGAACCGCGTGCGGGATGTGCAGCGCAAGCAGATAACAAGCGAGCGAATTCAAGCTGACTATGGCGAGTTGGAAGAATTGCGCCGTGGCGAAGAAGTTGAGATTGCCAAAGAGGTGGAATGGTTGAGTGATGCCATGAACCATTTGAGTGATGATTTACGCGAGACTGCTGTGCTGGTGGTGGGCGAGGGGCTGAACCACGCTGAAGCAGGGCAGATCATGGGCATTAAAGAATCTACCGTCTCCTGGCGGATGCATGAGTTGAAAAAGCAATTGAAGCTGATTGCAAAGGAAGAGGCATGAGCAAAGAATTCGAAAAACTCGAAAAAGCTTTCCGCAAACAGGCTGGGGTTTCTCCGCGTGCCAGTGCCAAGGCTGATACCATGAAAATGGCCATGCAGGCTTTTGAAGAAGAAAAAATTGCAAGCGCTTCCCAAGGAATTGAGAATGACGCGCGTCCTACCAAGCAAGGTAACGAAAAGAAACCCTTGTTTGATTGGAAGAATAAAATGAAATCGCTTAATTCGAAATTTGGCTATTCCCTGATGGGTGGCGCAAGCCTTGCTGTACTGGCCTTTGTCATGGTAGGCGGGAATATCTCGCAGTTTACGACGCTGGATGATCAGTCTGAATTATCCAGCATTAATGAAGAGAAACAGAGTGAGGTGGTCACAGCCAAGTCAAAAGCTGAATTGGTTGATGAAACCCTGGCAAGCGAGCAGGCAAGTCCTGAGCCCGTACCAGTAATTTCCAAAGTGCCTGCAGCACGTGGCGATGTCCCCGTTGAAGGAAGCGCGGTTGTTGTGGAGCAGGAAGCAAAAGAGTTTTCTGGTGATGCTGGGCAACTTGGTGAAATTGTTGACAATAGGCTGGCGCCAATTGTTCCAATGCCTGTTGAGCCGAAAGCTGTTCCGCAACAATTAAATCAGGATAACAGGGGTCAAGTGAATATATTGTTATCACCGAAAGCGCATTCCTTGAAAAAACTTGCCCCTAGTGCAAGTTCTGGTTTGGTTTTGCAGAGTGATAGTATGATCGTAAAATCACGCCGCGCGCCTGATGACGTTATTATTTTGCAACCGCAAAACCGTGACAAATTCGAAGATGTAAAATCAAATCCGGTTAAATCTGTAGCCACTGAACCTGTTTCCACTTTTTCGGTTGATGTCGATACTGCGTCTTATGCTTTCATGCGTTCGTCGCTGAATAATAATCAGATGCCAAACCCTGATAGTATACGGATTGAAGAGCTGATTAATTATTTTGATTATGCCTATGAAGGCCCGAGTGATGAGTCTGTGTCTTTCAAGGCCAATGTGCAAATTATGCCGACGCCCTGGAATGAAGGTACGAAGCTGATGTCAATTGGCATTAAGGGCTATGAGTTGGGTGAGCTTGAGAAGCCTGATTCTAATCTTGTTTTTTTGATTGATACATCCGGTTCCATGAATCAAGCTGACAAGCTTCCATTGCTACGTAATTCCTTCAAACTATTGCTTAATTCGCTGAAACCTACGGATACAATCTCTATTGTTGCCTATGCAGGAAGTGCTGGAACAGTGCTTGAACCTACGCAGGTAAAAGACAAGCGCAAGATTTTGGCAGCACTTGATCGCCTTCATGCAGGTGGTTCAACGGCGGGTGGTGCCGGGCTCCGCCAGGCCTATGCCTTGGCTGAAGAGAGCCGGAACAGTGATGGTGTAAACCGCGTTATCCTGGCGACCGATGGTGATTTTAATGTGGGGATTTCTGATCCTGAACAGTTGAAGCGCTATGTTGAAAAGAAACGCAAAACGGGCGTGACGCTCTCTGTCCTTGGCTTTGGGCGTGGTAATTACAATGATGCGTTGATGCAGAAACTTGCCCAGAACGGAAATGGCAATGCGGCTTATATAGATACGCTTTTAGAAGCACGTAAGGTCTTGGTAGAAGAAGCAGGTTCCACGCTGTTTACAATTGCCAAGGATGTTAAATTGCAAGTTGAGTTTAACCCTGGGCTGGTGAGCGAGTACCGCTTGATCGGTTATGAAACACGTAGCCTAAAACGTGAAGACTTTAACAATGACAAGGTTGATGCTGGCGATATTGGGGCGGGTCACAGAGTAACGGCATTTTATGAAATTACACCTGTTGGTGCAAAGTCTCAAAATGTTGACCCGCTTCGCTATTCACAAGCAAAGACTGCTGAAGCAAAGCCGATAGTGGACGCCAATTCGGATGAATATGGCTTTATGAAAATCCGTTATAAGCTGCCAGATAGCGATACAAGTACGCTTGTTTCTACCCCTATCACGTTGCGTGATGAAGTTGCTTCAATTGATGATGTTTCAAAAGATATGCGCTTTGCTTCGGCTGTTGCAGCTTTTGGGCAAGTGTTGAAGGGTGGGGAATATATGGGCGATTATTCTTACGATGAGATTATAAAACTTGCTCAATCGGCCAAGGGTGAAGACAAGTTTGGTTATCGTGCTGAATTTATCAACCTTGTACGCTTGGCAAAGTCTGTTGAGGGTGTTCAATAAACAAAAAAGCCACTGCAATTTCTTGCAGTGGCTTTATACTTTGAAAGGGTTTTCAGGTTATTTCAGTTTTGCATAACCTAGCGGTACGGTGAATTTGCGGCACCAGATAATGACAGTGTCAAAATCAGCCTCGTTCATGCTTGCCGGGATTGAATAAGTTTGTGAACCCTTGTTCTTTTTAAGGACAGCAAAATCATTTTTTGAACCAGCTTTAAACTTGCCGCCATTGCCCAAGGCGACGCGCGGGTCGGGTGCACCGTCAAAATCAAAGTCTTTGCCAAGGATGATCTTTCCGTCCTTGACAGTTACACTACCAGTGGTGACGTGATTGCTTTGACCTTTGAATGTTCCTGAGCGGCCAGCGGCAAATGCCGGTATTGATATAAATGGTGTAACTGCCAATGCTGCAGTTGAAGCAATAAAAGTGCGACGGTTCATTCTTGAAGTCTCTCTAAATTGAATTATGACAAATTAATGTTATGATATAAGCATAAAAAAAAATAACAGAATGTAACTCTTAATCACAAAATTATGACTTTTTGTTCACTGCAGACCTAGTTTTGTTTGCGGTCATCCCAGGCTTTTCTAACGCGCTTTAGCATTAGCCAGACAATCAATAAAATGAACGGTACTGATAGTGCGGTCAAAAAGGTTGCTGAAAATGGTATCCAGGGCTGTTTGGCAAGTGCTTTTAGCAAGTATGAAACAAGACCCACGGCATAATAGGTAATGGCAACAATGGAGAGGCCTTCAACTGTTTGAGCAATTTTTAATTGCTGGTTGTGGCGTTTATCCATGGATTTTAGCAGAGCCTGATTGCCTTTGTTCAGATTTAATTCGATGCGTGTTCGCAAAAGAACAATGGCTCGTGAAAGATCATCGGTCAGTGTTTCCTGGCGTTTCGCCGTGCTTTCAATTGTGGCTATTGCAGGCTCCAGTCTGGAGCGCAAAAAGCCACTCATGGTTTGTACATCGCCAACCTTGACTTCTTCCAGTGAGTCAATTCGTTGCTGAAACAGCGTGAAATATGCACGGCTTGCGGCAAAGCGATAACGTGTTTCTGTCAGCAGGATATTACTGCGTTCTGACAGTTTTGAAAGCTTGTGAAAAAGTTTTTCATCATCTTCCGGCGTTGTTGTTTGTTGTCCAACAGAGAGAGTAAGTTTTTCCAGTTCTTGTTCGCAGGCGTAAAGTTCTCCGCCAACGCGTCTTGCAACAGGAAGGGCAAGCAGGCTCATCGTGCGGTAGGTTTCCATTTCCATCAATCGCTGAATGCGGCGCCCAAGTTCATCGCTTGTAAGGTTTTTACCATAAAGACCAAAATTGATAATACCATTTTCATCCGGGATGAAGGTTGAGCGGACATCAATGCCATCGCGCATTTTGCCACCGTAGATGCGTTGCTCAATGGGCAGTATCTTTAACATTTCGCGAATTGAATTTACCAGGGACAATTTCAACAAAACAAAGACTTCTGTTTCATCCATGGGGAAATTGCGTTTTATTATGGTCAGCAATTCTTCCTGGTTTTTCTTAGCGCCAAGCTCCTGAAAGAAAGTGCAAGACAGGAACTCGGTATGCTTCTCGAGTTTGACACGAATGCCATTTAGCTTTCCTGTTCTATGGCGCGGACCAGTTTCCAGTTTCTCACTATCGAGTGCTTCAAAAAAGCGATCTGCTGTTTCATTCGAGCACTTTAATGCCATGTGAATGATATGGGCAGGCGCTGTTATTGCTTGTGAAGGTCGGGCGTGGGTTTCTGCTATGAGTTGTTTATGGGCTGCGTGAAAATTCCAGTTTGCAGTCATATCAGATTGGGGCATGGCTTCACGGATTCTTCAGCTTGAAATATAATTTTTATCAATAAAGTAGAATACTGATATTTTAAAGATATTTTATCCTTTAAACAGCTTTAAAGACATGAGGCACTTTGGCTACAGTGGACGTATAATATTATATTTGTATATGTTTTCATTTATAAGATTTATTATGCAAACCCGAAAATTGGATGAAAAGGTATTTCCCAAATGCAAAACAGAGTAAATAGATTATCGGTTGCCCTTATGGGGGGTATTGCTTTTTTGGCTGTATCAGGGATTGCGCAAGCTGATGACCGTTACGTGGGATATTATTACCCGGAACCCAAATCCGAGGAAACCTATCAGGCGCCTTTGCCCGTGTTTAATGGAGTTAGTCGCTTATCAAGAGTAGGGTTTGTTACAGGTCTTGATCAAAAGCAAAAAGAAAAGCCTTATCCACCTGGTTATCACATGTTTGCCAAGGGTGGAGATGCAGAAAAGCTTATTATCGTGGCTACAGAAGAGGGGCGTTATAATACGCTTTATCGTTTGCGTGGTCTTTTGGCTTCCATGACGGCGGACGCAAGAACGTCACCTGTGTTTGTAAAAATTGGCCAGGTTGAACAGCTTAATTTCTTTGATCTGCTCAAGATCATAGGCTTCAAAGAGCTAACGATTACAAATGGCAATGATGTGTCTCACCAAGTGACAATCCGGTAGCCGGGAAATCCGTTTAACCCTCGTTGGGGGTGTCAGGCTTGTTGTTGGCCGCCTTGGTCAAGAGCCTTTGATAAAATCTGCCTACAACAATCAAGCTCAACCCAAGGCCAATGAAAGACATGGCTTTCAGGAAACCTTCGAGCTGTGCCATGTCGAGCAGGAACACTTTTAAAATTGTGAGCATAATCAAGACACCCGATGCGGCACGTATGACGATTGAATTGTAGCGCAGGCCAATTGTTAAAATAATGGCACCCAGACCAAGCCATAGCGGTGAATACATCCAGAATTCAAGGTCTGTTGTTGAAAGCCAGCTTCCAAGCCTTTCGCCCTGAAATATTTTGCGCAAGCTCAAGCTTGCATAAGCAAATAAAAGAACACCTGATAAGGCTGCATACATGAGTGTGTACCATCGTGGGGCATTGCCGCGTGAATAAAGCGCGATGCCTGCAGCTGTCAGTCCTGTGAGTAGATATCCCGGCAAGAGCAGGTTGAATATTGTACCACTCCCGACACTTGCGCCATCAAAATACGGGTTGAATAATACCAAGAGACCCAATCCGATAATGGCCACACTGATTGCAGATGCTGTTAATGAGGCGAAGGTAAATACAGTTTGTCCTGTTGATTTTGCCAGCCTGCGTAATCCAAATGCAAGGAAGAGGGAAGCAAGGGCATGGCCTGATGTTTCTGCGAGCGATTGTTTTGCATTTACGAGATCACCATTGTTCACGACGTGAACAACTTCGACTGCGATGAATAAACCCAATACAGCCAGACCAATTGCTGTGAGGGCATTTGACGGGATTTCCACTTCGCCTTGCTGACTAAAACGCATAAGTTCACCTGCGATCAACAAACATAGCGCAGGGACCCCTAGTAATATAATGAGACCATTGAAAATAATTGTTTTTGATACAGCAGGATATTCAAGCGGCATGTTGAACCAAAGTGCAATGCCTGCCAAAATACCTGCAGCAAGTGCAAGCCATGGGATGGTTGATAACGGGCGCATGATGTAGATGCCTGCGATGCCAAGCGCTGTGAGGCTGAATGCAAGAGGTAACCAGCCAAGATCAACGGCAATTGCAAGCGAGAGAGAAAGACAGGAAACTGCACCCACCGCAAGCGCTGCAGGGGCAGGTGCTTCATCATCCTGATTGGAATGCCTTGCAAAAGCTTCAGTAAGGAATACGAGGGCTATGGCTATTGCCATTCCAACCGTTCCTATCAGTGGACGGGTCTCAAACGGTGCCAATCTTAGATAGGTGAAGAGTAATCCGAAGAACGCCAGCGTTGCTACAGCCGTTGCCAACCAGCCTGTCTGGGTTCTGGTAAATGGCAAGCTGCGCCAACTGCCCCAGATTGCCAAAAGTGTAGGGGGGAGGCCAAGCAGGAATGCTGTTTTCAAGAAACCGAAAGAATCAACAGGAACAATACCGCGCAGGAAGTCATCCGTTGTATTCATGCCTGGTATCAGTTCATAATTCAGTTTTGACAAGAGCAATGTAACGAGTGTGATGACCGTGGCATGAATTGCGGTTGGTGCAAGTGAGGCTGCCATGCTTGCGCCGCCCATAATGATGAGCGCCGTGCCCAAAGCCGTTATTGTTTCCGGCAGTTGCTGATTTGCGATGAGTTGCACCACAAAGCCAAGTGTAAGTAATGTGAAGGAAAAATTGGTAACCCAGTTTCCAGGGTTGTCGGTAATCTCTTTGTTTTGGAATTCATCCAGCCCATAACTCACGACGAATATTGCAGCTATTGCGATGACTATCATTGCGCCTGCTAATCCACCTGATGATCCTGTAATAATAGCTGTCAGCATGATCCAAAGGGTAGAGAAAATGCTTGCGGCGATTGCAAGCCATGTCCATCTGCGAAGCCTTGCGGTTGCCATGACAACTGCTGTCACCACGATAACATGCATGGCAAGGGCTATGGGGTTGGGGTCTCTGCTATCAACAAGCAGGGGCGCAACATAAGCACCAAGCACACCAATGGCTGCAAGCTTTGGCCCGTGAATTGATGAGAGCAACATGGTGGCGATGCCGATCAATGTCAGGCCAATAAATGCAGCGCCTGGCCCTATAAAACCATAAAGTGCATGAGCTGCATAAAGTGTGGCAAAGGCACCTATTGCACCAGCGCCTGTCAAAATGCCTGGTACATCTGCCTTTGCGTAGACGGGCAGGTTAAAGTCCTTGTCGCTACGCCGTAACCATTCGCCTGCCACAAACAGGCCTGCAGAAAAGAGAAAGCCCAAAATTATGCGAGGACCCGGACCAAGTAACCCTGCTTCAATTGTGTATTGTACCAGGAAAACGACGCCTAACGCCAAGGCAAAGCCACCGAGCAATACACTCCAACGTCCGCCAATCATGCTTTCAAAGTCAGATTTTGCAGCCTTTGCCTTTTCCAATGGTGGCGGTGTTAATGGTGTATCGTCTGAAGTTTCTTCACGAGCAGCATTCACCAATTCATCTTCTTCAAGTGCTGTTTCATCTGGGGAAGGAGATTGCTTGGTTATACTTTCAGACTCTTCTTCTTTTTCTTCCGGTTCAATCGGTTCTGAAATTTTTTCATCGGGTAATTTTTCCGGAACGGAAAATTGTGTTGATGATGCTTGCGTATCACTCGCCAAATACTCTTCAATAGCAGCCAGACGCGAAAGTGTGCTCTCATGCGCATTGGTTTCGCTATAGACCAGTTTGGAGATATTGGTGATGCGCTCTTCAATCCGCTTCAAACGTCCATTGGCACTCATCACCATTATAAAACTAATGAGTGGAAGCCCTATAAAGAATAACCCGGCAATGAACAGCAGACCTTCCATGATTTCCCCGATAAAATATGTGCTTCAGTCTTCACTGTTTCACACGGGCAAGCAAAGTCAATATTTTGCAGTTTTATACTGTTGATATGTGCAAGTGAAATTGACTTGTCTATTCTCCTCTTGGAAAGCGGTTTTGCTCTTCAAGGATATTTAAATCCATATGATTGCGCATGTAGCGTTCCGAGGCTTTTTGCAAGGGCTGGAAGTCCCAAGGGAAATAATTGCCATTTCGAAGTGCTTCGTAGACGACCCATCGCGCTGCCTGACTGCTACGCACTTCGCTATCAAATTTTGCCAAATCCCAGCGTTCGTCTGCCATTTCGGATAGTCTGTTGTAGGCGTCGGAATGCGCAGGATCAGAGGCCAGATTATTCAATTCATGTGGGTCAGTTGACAGATCGAAAAGCTGAGGGGGGTCCAGTTCGCATTTTGTATATTTGTAATTGCCATCCACCAGACAAACCAAAGGTGCGTAAGAGCCTTCTGCTGCGTATTCAATTGGGACTGGTGTTGAACGTTTCTTTCCGTGAGAGACGGGCGTGATATCTTCACCATCCGTCCAGGGCGCGATTGCGCTCATGTCAACGCCTGCAAGGGCGCACAGGGTCGGGTTTATATCGAGATTTGATACTGGTTCTGTAACCAGTCCTGTTTTCATTTGCGGTGCGCATATCATGAGAGGGGTGCGGGCAGAGCCTTCATAAAAACTCATTTTGAACCACAGACCTTTTTCACCGATCATGTCACCATGGTCTGAACAGAAAACAATAATGGTTTCCTCATCCATTTGCCCACCTTCAAGCGCTTCCATGATTTCACCAATTTTATCGTCAATATAAGAAATGTTGGCAAAATAGGCTCGTCTGGAGCGGCGGATGTCTTCTTTTGTGATGTCAAAGTTTGTATAGTCGTTTGCGAGGAAAAGACGTTTGGAGTGCTCGTCTTGTTCTTCAAATGGAATTTCGGAAACTTCAGGTTCAAGATGGGCGCAATCTTCATATAAGTCCCAATATTTCCTACGCGCAACATATGGGTCGTGCGGATGGGTGAAGCTTACTGTTAAAGCCCATGGTCGATCGTCAATTCTGCGCGAAAGATTACGAATTTTTTGACATGCGTTAAAGGCAACTTCGTCATCGTACTCCAGTTGATTGGTTATCTCTGCAACGCCTGCACCAGTGACTGAGCCAAGGTTATGATACCACCATTCAATGCGCTCGCCCGGTTTGCGATAATCAGGTGTCCAGCCAAAATCCGGGGGGTAGACATCCGTAGTAAGGCGTTCCTCAAATCCGTGTAACTGATCTGCGCCAACAAAATGCATCTTGCCTGAAAGACAGGTATAATAACCAGCGCTGCGAAGATGATGCGCGTAGGTTGGAACGCTTGAGGGAAATTCTGCTGCATTATCATAAACGCCTGTGCGGGAGGGCAATTGACCAGACATAAATGAAGCGCGTGCAGGAGCACAAAGCGGGCTTGAAGTGTAATTCTTTGCAAAGCGGGCAGACTTTGCTGCAAGCTTGTCCAGATTAGGCGTGTGTAGCCAATCGGCAGGGCCATCTGGAAACAGGGTGCCATTTAACTGATCAACCATGAAAATCAGGATATTCGGTTTTTTTGACATGGTTTATTTCCTTTTTGTGTTGCTTGTTTTTTATCACATTTGGAAATGAAATCTACTTTCTTGGCAACGCCAGACGCTGACGCACAAAAGAAATATCCTGGCGGGATTGCATTTAGTTTAATATTGAACTATATTGGTTTAATATTAAACTAAATGGAGTTGATTATGACTGATCAAAATGTAAAATCCGGACGCCGTAATTTTCTAAAGGTTTTAGGAGGAGGGGTTATCCTGGCAGCAGGTGCAGGAAGTCTCTTTGCTTTTACAAGAACGCCAACCAAAGCGATTGAGCCCTGGAAACTTGCACTTGGAACCAAGGTAGATATTGATCCACGTCGCATTATCCTGTCACATGCTATTTTGGCACCCAATCCTCATAATAGACAGCCATGGGTAGTTGATCTTGAAACCGAGGATGAGATTACGCTTTATTGTGATTTGGGCAAACGCCTGCCACATACCGATCCTTATGACCGTCAAATTACCATAGGCTTGGGGTGCTTTCTTGAACTTGCCGTTATGACGGCAAAAGAAATTGGCATGAATGTAGAATTGATTTTGTTTCCTGAAGGAGAGAACTTTCCAAGACTGGACCAAAGGCCTGTTGCACGTATCAAATTGAAGAAGGACGCATCGATCAAACCTGATCCCTTGTTTGCGCAAATATTGGAGCGTCGTTCTAACAAGCAAGCTTTTGATATATCACGTGAAGTGCAGGAAATGGATGCGCTTAATATAACCTCTGTTGTTAAACACGACCTTGTTGCAGGCAGTTTGATGCGGCCTGAACAAATTGAGGCGATGCGCAAACTCACAAAAGAAGCGCTTCTGGTTGAAATGCATACCTATCGAACCAACAAGGAGAGCATCGACTTGATGCGAATGGGCAAAGCCGAGATTGAAGCCAGTCCTGATGGTATTGATATGGGCGGTGTCTTCCTGGAAACGCTGGGACTTTTAGGACAATTGGAGAGAGAAGACCTGCTTAATCCTGAAAGTGCTGCCTTTAAAAATGGTATTCCGATTATTCTTGAGCCGCTTGAAACCGCGATGGGATATGTTTTCGTCAAAACAGAGGGAAACAAACGCAAAGATCAAATTGAAGCAGGTCGTGGCTATGTGCGCATGAACCTCAAGGCAAGTGCGCTTGGTATTGCCATGCACCCTTTATCACAGGCGCTACAAGAATATGAAGAAGTTAAGCCTCAATTCGAAGGGATAAGACAAAAGCTTGCTGTAAGGGAAGAAGAAACTCTGCAAATGTTTGCCCGTATAGGCTATGGTGAGAAACCGAATCCCAGCCCGCGCTGGAACTATGAGGCAAAAATCAGGAGTACTTGATGAGCAGTAATGAAAATAAAAATCCGCCAGATAGCGCGGTTTATTTTCGTCTGTTTACTGAAATAGGCATTATCAATCAACTCGCTTCAAACCGTGCGGAGCGTGCCATGCCACACGGGCTCACAATGTCTCAGTTTGGTGTTTTAAATCACTTTTCGCGAGGCTTGCCACCTAAACCGCCGCTTGAACTTGCCAATGCATTTCAGGTGACCAAAGGTGCCATGACGAATACGCTCAAGCAATTAGAAGGCAAGGGTTTTGTAGATATCGTGCCGCATGAAAATGATAAACGCTCCAAGGTTGTATCCATTTCTAAAAAGGGCAGGGCCGCGCATCAGGATGCCCAGATTGAACTGGCAAAGCAGTTTGCAGATTTTTCCGAAGCCTTTAGCATTGAGGAAATTTCAGCCCAATTACCAGCGCTTGAAAAGCTTCGTATTTGGCTTGATGAAAATAGGGCCTGAAGCTCGCTTTAGAGTTTGTAATCAGGCTCTTCGCGGTCGAGGATTTCTTTTAGATCAGAAAAATGTCGCCCTGACTGGTCGTCGTAGTCTTCAATTTCCTGAGCTGTTTTTTCTGCAATCTCATCTGATAAAACGCGCAAGGGCTGACCTGTCCACAGTGCCTTGATGTAGGTTTCTGCTGCGCGTTCAAAATAGTAGAGTCTGTTGAATGCTTCACCAACATTGTCTCCTATGACCATTACGCCGTGGTTGCCCATGACCATGACCTGAACTTTTGGATCTTGAAAAAGTTGCGCACAGCGTTCGCCTTCTTCTTCAAATGCTAGGCCGCCATAACTGTCATCAACTACATGGCGATTATGAAAAATTGCACAGTTTTGATCTATGGGTTTAATCACCGAGTCAGCCAAGCTTGCCAGAACCGTTGCGTGGATTGAGTGAACATGCAGAACACATCTGGCATGTTTGCAATAACGATGAACCGCGCCATGAAGCCCCCAGGCTGTTTCATCAGGAGCATCCGGCCTGTTCATGGTGGAGGGGTCGTTGGCATCCAGAAGTAAAATATCGGATGCCTTGATAAGAGAGAAGTGCCGTTGATTTGGATTAATCAGGAATTGGCTGCCATCATCGTTTACGGAAAGGGAGAAATGATTGGCAACTGCTTCATGCATGTTGAGGCGGACTGTCCATCTGAATGCAGCGGCAAGATCAACGCGTTCCTCATAATAAGGCATGTTGGACAGATTATCCTTGTGTAATGGTTCAACAGACATGGCACTTCTCCGGATGCAATATGTTGTCTTGAAAACTGTCATGGATTTTATCTTGCGGCAAGTGGGTTTTGCACAAGACCTGCAAGGACTTGCCTGATGCTCGCCATTTGTTTACTTCACATAATTCTTGATTAAGCTATTGGGGGTGGATGAAAATGTTTCGAAAACTGATGCGCGGGCTTTTTACTCTGTTGCTTTTGCTTTTTATCTTGCCTGCACTTGTATCCCAGGCCGCATGGCAGTTGCATGGGAATCACGCAAAAAGCTGGAATACGGCAGACTGGACAAGTGCTGGAATCTTTCCGTCAGTTGTTAATGATACTGATGCAGTGGTCTATGTCATGGCGGCCAAGACAGGGCGCTGGAAAGGTGGCTTTGCAGTTCATACCTGGATTGTTATCAAGGAAGAAGGAGCTGCGCAGTATAATAGATATGAAGTTGTTGGATGGGGCAAGCCATTACGCCTTAATGCATACGCACCTGATGCGCGGTGGTACTCGAACGACCCCTACATTGTAAAAACCATACGCGGAGAGCAGGCAAAGAAAATTATTCCCAGGATAGAAAATGCAATTGCAAATTATCCTCACGCTCAGCGTGGTCAATATACGCTTTGGCCTGGGCCCAATTCAAATTCTTTCGTTGCTCATGTTTTAAACGAGGTGCCGCAGATTGGTATTACGCTTCCATCAAATGCAGTTGGGCGGGATTTTTTGTCGGGTGGCAGGTACGTGAATATCGATCCTGACTGGATGAATGTACAAGTAACCTATAAAGGATATATCGGGTTTGCGTTGGGCGTGCGTAGTGGATTTGAATTACATTTCATAGGCTTGACTGCAGGTGTTGATGTTTTGAACCCTGCAATTAAACTACCGGGTTTTGGTCGCATCGGGTTTTAGGCCAATTTGTTTTGGGAGCTACATTCCACTCCGGTAAAAATCATGTTTTTTAAATACCTGATTATCGAAAACTGCATTTAGTGAAAGAGCCTACTTTTTTCTAAACTCTTTATAAACCTAAAACTCGCTTAAACATGGATGTATTGTCCTTATATTTCTTCTGTTAAGTTTATCTTAGTTGGTTCGATGTTCTTTGGTACTTGAAGTTTTAGTCAAGATGAAAGAAGGCGAGCACTCGTGTGCTCACTTGGTATTGTATGCTTTATAAAATCATTAACAAGAAAGCTCTTATCGAACTTGCCAGCATTGGTGGAATCATGGCGTTTTTCTTTTGGATAGACAGGTCATTTGGTCTGCTTGACTGGATCACAAAAGAGTTCCTTCTGGCTTTTCCGGGTTTGCGCCAATACACCTTGAATATGGCAGGTGTAAGTTTTGTCGGGTTGCTTGTTTACAGCATTATGCAAAGAGTGAGAGGGCGACAAGAGGCGATCGCTCGCAAAACACTTGAAAAATTTCTAAAGCAGCAGGATTTTATAGATTCAGAAACAGGGCTTTCCAATCGACTGGGGTTTAAACTTATGCTTGGTGAGCTTCGTAATAGTCAGATCATGCCCCTAAATGTAATACTTGCTTTTGAAATTCGAAACCTGGATTCAATTGGCAGTGTGCATGGTGCTGCGATAGCAACAATGATTGAGAATTCATATAGCCAGCAAATACGCCATTTATGCAGAGAAAATGACTCTGCAGCCCGTGTTGGAAACGGACGTTTCTATATGGTTATAAATTCCGCAGACCCTGATGAGATTAAAGCGCACTCTGCCCATGTGTTAAGTGAAATCAAGAAATTTTCAGAAAACGGGTTGTTAATTGATAATTTGCCAATGAGCATACATCTTAATCTCGGCTTGTTGGATCTTGATGCAGACAAGAAAGTCACCCAGGAATGGGATGAAGAGGGCGTCGTTCAGCGTTTGGATTATATGCTGTATTCTTCAAGAAACAAAAGTCATGAACTTGTGGCAACTTATAATGAAAAAATGGAACAGTCGCTCAAACAACGTGCCCTGGTTGAGACCGAGTTGCTTGATGCGTTAAATATTGGTCAGATCAGCCCTTACTTCCAGCCTTTTATTGATATGAAGACAAATCAGGTTGTCGGGTTGGAAATTCTTGCAAGATGGGAACATCCAACTGAAGGATTTATTTCTCCAGATGTTTTTGTTCATATTGCCGAAGATGTAGGTGCTATGCGGGATTTGACGCTTTTGATGTTAAAGCGTGCATGCGAAGCAGCTGTAAATTGGCCTGATGAAATCAAACTTGCTTTTAATATTTCTCCTAATGAACTTCGCAGTGAAAAGACGATGGACAGGTTTTTTGAAATATTAAAAGAAACGGGTGTTTCTTCTGATCGTGTAGAAATAGAGATTACAGAAAATGCCTTTATTGAAGAAGTTGGTGAAATCTCTGAGGCCATTGCAAAACTGAAAAAGCGTGGTATTCAAATTTCAATTGACGATTTTGGAACAGGCTTCTCGAATTTGACGCACTTGAAAATGCTGCCATTTGATAAAATCAAAATTGACCAGTCTTTCATTCGCGACATGGCTTCAAATCCTGATAGCGAGGCAATTGTGAAAAACATAATCGCATTGGGCAAAAGCCTTGGATTGCCTACTGTTGCCGAAGGGATTGAATTAGGTGAAAACAGGGATATGCTACATGAATTGGGCTGTTCTGTTGGCCAGGGCTACCTCTATGCCAAAGCATTAAATACCGAAGAGGTTCTTCCGTTTATTGAAAACTATCAATCCCAAATGGTTCATTTAGACAAGGTTGCCTAGCAGCTGATCAATCCTTGATTGGATGATCTGCCAATACCTGAGTGGCGGCGGAAAGCGCATCTTTTCCATGTGGAATATCAAGCGCCTTCAGTGCGGTTTCGATGGTGCCCAAGGTGCCTAAAATCATCGGCGGATTTAAATGTCCCATATGGCCGATGCGCAGGTGACTGTTAAATTCATCTCCATCAAACCCTAATGGAATGCCCAGCGTGAGCCCGGCTTTTTCCTGGCACCATTTTCTAATCCTGGTTGCGCAATCCTTGCCTGTCTTGATGGTTGTAACAGCTGATGAGCGCTTGGAAATATCCTTTATGTTGTGTTCAATTTCTCCATTTGAACCCCAGCAATCAATTGCAGCCCAAATTGCATTTGCAATTGTTGTATGCCGTTTCCATGCAGCTTCAATGCCTTCTTCGTGCACCAAAATGTTCAAGGCTTCACGTAATCCATAAAGATGATGTGTTGGGGCTGTTCCGTCAAATTGCCTGTAGAATATATCTGACTCTGTTCTTAAGACCCAATCCCAATATTCGCCTGGATTGACGCGTTTTCTGGCTTTTGATGCCTTGTCGTTGAAATAGACAAAGGCAATGCCGGCGGGTGTCATTAAACCTTTTTGGCAAGCGGCAATTGTAACATCTGCACCCCATGCATCCATGTGATATTCATCACAACCAAGAGAGGCAATACAATCCACCATAAAGAGTGTGTCATGGCCCGTTTCATCAATTGCTTTTCTAAGTTCAAGGATATCATTTTTGATGGAAGATGCTGTGTCTGTTTGTACGGCCAAGACAGCCTTGATTTCGCCTTTGGTGTCTTTTCTTAACTCATCTGCAAGACGGTTTGGGTCTGCGATTTCTTGCATGCCAAAGTCGATTACCTGTGTTTTGATGCCATGACTTCGAGCCATTTCACCCCAGGTAATCGGGAACCTGCCTGAACCAAGGATTAAAACCTTGTCTCCTGCCTGTAATGTATTCTTCAAAGCAGCCTCCCATGCACCGTGTCCATTTGCGATGTAGATGGCAAGCTTGTGTTTGGTTTGGGCTACAGTTTTCAAATCCGGATAAAGTGTATCCACCATTTCAACCAGTTCACCCTCATAGATATTTGGTGATGGACGGTGCATCGCATTTAATACGCGATCAGGAATGATTGATGGACCAGGAATTGATAGTGTAGGGC
>CALFBM010000184.1 GCA_937951645.1 uncultured Rhizobiaceae group bacterium | reverse complement strand
TATTGATCGACAAGGCGAAGTTATTGTTGGTAAAGTTATGCATCCTCAACCTGACATGACCGTTTCAGTGGCGGTTGGTTCAAGGGTGAGTGAGGTTGATGTCGAAGAGGCGACAGGTAATTTTATTGTGAAATTGGACCCTAGTGATCTTGTGCAAAGGCAGATTACTGTTCGATTTACAACAAATTCAGTTACAGGTGCACCAAAAACCGACAAAGTAATGCTACGTGTGGCTGATGATGTGACTGGTATAACGAATATTCTTTCGCGCGTTACCTTTGGTGCAACGCCTGGCTTGGTTGAATATTTTTCAACAGGTGACAAGGAAGAAAAATTCCGCGAGTATATCACACAGCAATTATCTCCTGAAAGTATAGACGACAGTGCTTTTGAAGAGATGAATGTTGATCGGTTCCTCGGACGCCAAATACAGTACAAAGAAGTCAAACCATGGCGCATTGCTTATTCTACCTATAGCCAACGCCAACTTCGTGAAGTCATGACCCAATTCTGGGACAACCACTTTCTCTCCGCACCTAGCGCTGTTGATTTCGTTGGCGACATTATGGAAGTCAATGGTTTTAGGAAACACGCATTTGGTAGTTTTCGTGAATTGTTGCGCGTAAGTTCAACAAGCCCAACAATGCTTATGTATTTGAACAATTATCAAAGTAAAGCAAGCAAAATAAACGAGAATTATTCTCGTGAATTATTAGAACTGCATACAGTTGGTATTGATGGCGGATACGGCGCAGATGACATTATCGAAGTCGCACGCGTAATGACCGGCTGGGGCCGTAAAAAAACTCCTGGATTTTATTTTGGACAATCACAGGAAACAAGCAGGAACCTATTTGAATTTGTTCCTGCCCGTCACGACTCAGACGATAAATATATTCCGTTCCTCGATATGACCATTAAGGGGCGCAATGGAATGGACGGGATGCAGGAAGGGGAAGAATTGCTTGATGTTTTAGCCAGTCACCCTTCAACACAACGTTTCATTTGTAAAAAGCTAATCCAACGTTTTGTTTCCGATGACCCACCTGTTGATTTTATGGATGCATGTGTGGCTGCATGGCAGCGGACTGATGGCAATATTGGAGAAGTATTGAAAGCAATCTTGTTACATCCTGATTATCAGAGCAATGTTTCCCTACAACGTAACAAAATCAAAACCCCTTATGAGTATTTTATTTCAGTATTGCGAAACTTTGCAATATATCCAGCCAGATATGAGGAAGTTGACTCAAAGTTTACAAAGCAATTTTACGCGACAATTGTGCATGCAATGTTGGCTGCAGGATTCCGATGGGACGGTACACCTGATGGAGTATCGGAAACAGCTGAAGACTGGGTTTCCACCGGTGCTATGCTAACCAATTATAATGGCTTCATTGACCTCATAAAGCCCAAGCGCGCCCGCAATGGAAGTCTGATAAAGAACAAGCTTACTGATATAGATTATCGGCTTTTCCTGAACAATGCAGATGTGAAAACTGCAGAAGGGGTTGCTATATATCTTCTGGAAATGGCAACTGCCGGGCGCTATAAGGCGGATGAGCTTGATAAAGTTGTAACTGCTCTTAAGGGTTCAGATAACATTTTCGACCATAATAATCCTGAAACGCTTGAAGCTGATGTTCGACGGGCCATGACTGTGATCGCAACCTTACCGAATACTTACATTCAGTAAGTTCCGAGCATAAAATATATAAGGAATTAGAAAAATGAAAAGACGCAATTTTATACTTGGATCAACAGCGCTTGGCGGTGCACTTGCTGCAAACTTCGGATTAAGCAGCCTGGCTTTTGCCAGGGTTGGCGGTCGTACCAAGACTATCGTTAAGGTATTTCAGCGGGGTGGAGCAGATGGTTTGCACCTATTCCCGCCGACAAATGATATGAATTATTATGCGGCCCGTCCAACGATTAGAGTTGAGCCACCAAATGGTGACGCTACATCAGCGATTGAACTTAAAGACTCTGCATCCGCACCAAACCCAAACAACAAGATAGCCATGAGTCCCAATTTGGCTCCGTTACTGCGCATATGGGAAGATGGCGGTCTGGCCATCTCACCGGCAACTCACTACGTTAATGCGATTAGATCTCACTTCCATACTCAAAAGACTCTTGAGTTTGGCGGGGATATCAAAACCGGTGAAGGTTTTTTAAATCGCTATCTTAAATTGGTTGACCCCCATTTAAATGACACCAATGTAATGCGTGCAGTTCGCTCAGGTGTAAACACGGTAGCTCCAGTATTTATTGGTGACATTTCAGTTCCTATCGTGAGGGATAGCATGGGTGGCCTCATGACGGAAGATTTCTGCTCCGATTCTGGATGTTCCGACAATCAGCTTACCGAGATGGTAAGAAGTCTTTCGAACGTGACAACAGACAATGAGTTGGAAAACCATGTCAGGCGAGCTGATGCTCAAATTGTCGACACAATCGAAATTGTAAAAGTGTCATCGCGTCATTCGACAAATGCTGGAGGGCTGGAATATTCAGATACTGATATCGGGCGGGGCTTGAAGCTGGTTTCCCAGCTCCTTAAAGATGGCACACCCTTGGAAGTTGCATCAGTTAATTGGACTGCGCCTACTTGGGATACGCACGCAGACCATGTGCCGCATGGTCAGTCAATTGCTGATGAAAGCATCAAACATGTACAACTTCTCAAACAAGGCGCAAATGATTTGCTGACATTTTATTTGGATATGAAAAACAGCAATATGCTTGATGATGTTATTGTTATTGTTGGTAGTGAATTTGGCCGTACAGTCCATCAGAATGGATCATTTGGTACAGACCACGGTCATGCTTCTACATGGTTTGCATATGGCGGCCCCACCAAGGGGGGCGTATATAGCCCATTTGATAATTTGCGTGATGAAAATCTGCATGCCGGTCGTTATGTACCGCACATTGTAAGTTATCAAGATATTGTTGGTGAAGCGATGTGGAGACATTTAGGCTTGGACAGCGCAACACTCAGTGGCATTTTCCCTGATCACACATTTACGGACAATAAAATGTTTAGTTAGTGTAATGACATAAATTCGGTAGCGAAGAACCTTGGCATTATTTATTTAATGCCGAGGTTTTTTGTTTGTATTTTATCTCATGCTTAAAAATATATTAATACCTCCAAAGTAATATTTTGTATGCCTCTAATATAAATGATATTTGGAAATATTCGTACATGCAGACTGCAAATGTTAAACGATCTAATGAAGACACGAAAGTATTTTGTAACCCTGAAGAAATTATTGGGTATCTTGTAGCTTTAGAAAAAATTTCCAAGGAGGATGCCAGCAGGGTTGAATCTCTTGTAACTGCCACTCGATCAACTTGGGGGTCCGTTCTTGATCGTCTTGGAATTCTTACACAAAAAGACTGGATAGAGATCGTTTCCGAGGTATTGAGCTTGCAGCTTTTCGATCTGACTTCTTTTCATGACAAAGAGCAGATTAGTGACCGAATTTCCTTGGACTTTCTAAAAAGCAGATTAATACTCCCCTTGGCCTTGTCTAAAGATTCACCAGTATTGGTCACTGCCAACCCCTGGGATCTGGCTAGCATTCAGGCGATTGAACTGGCTTTCAATTGTTCGGTAGAAATTCAACTTGCCACAGAGCGAGAAATCGAGGCTGTACTTTCGAGGCTGGAGGAGCAATTTAACAATCACAGCAATGCGGTTTCTGATATTGGCAACTTCGATGATGCACAAAATCTTTTGGAAATGGCAAATGAGGCGCCAACAATAAGAGCTGTAGAGGATATCTTTGATAAAGCACTCCAATCGAATGCAACTGATATTCATATTGAGCCAATGGCGAACACCGGTCGTGTACGATTCAGAATTAATGGCGTGTTGAGTGAAGGTGAGCAAATACCTCAAAACCTCTATCAAGGCGTTATTTCCCGTATCAAGATTCTCTCTGATCTAGATATAGCAGAACGCCGCCGGCCGCAGGATGGACGTATGGGGCAACGGTATCAAGGGCGACAATTTGATATTCGTGTTGCAACATTGCCAACAATTCTGGGAGAATCCATGGCATTAAGAGTGTTGGCAAATAATCAGGAATTAGTCTCTCTGGAAAGTTTGAAAATGCCTCCTTGGGTACAAGAGATTGTTGATTTGGCCTTGAAGCAGCGCAATGGCTTGATTGTTGTCACAGGGCCAACAGGTAGCGGGAAAACAACAACACTACACTCTGCACTCTCTTCACTTAATGATGTCAGCAAGAAAATTCTAACAGCAGAAAATCCGGTAGAAATTCGTTTGGCAGGTGCTATTCAGGTAGAAGCTCGCAAGGAAATTGATCTTGATTTCGCTAACATATTAAAGAGTTTTTTAAGGCACGATCCCGATATTCTGATGATTGGGGAAATCCGTGATACTGAAACAGCAAAAGTAGCAATTCAGGCTGCACTTACGGGGCGGCTTGTTTTCTCCACATTGCATACAAATTCGGCTTCATCGGCAATTTCTCGTCTTGTTGATTTGGGAGTGGAGCCGTTTTTTATCTCTTCTGTATTGAGAGCGTCGCTTGCTCAACGGCTGGTTAGGGTTTTATGTAGCTGTGCTGTTCCCTATCAATCCATTCATGGTTCGAAGCCAGCCATGCATATGGATGGAGCAACCATTCAGGATACCTCAAGGATGCAAGTTGCCCAGGGATGTGATGCATGTGGAAATTCAGGATTTTCAAGTCAAAGAGCAATTTTTGAAGTAATCGGACGCGATCATATCGAAAGCATATTGAATAACAAATCAGTCGAGGTACAAAATTTACTTAACCATGGAAAGCAATTGGTAGAAAACGGCACAACTACCGCAGATGAACTGGCACGTGTGCTTGATACAAACATGTAATAACGCAGTAGGTTTGTTCAACGAGTCTATGGGGTATAAATAACATAATGCATAAAGATACAGCAGCCATGGGATTTAATCCTCGTTCCGTAAACCCTGGTACGGGTAATGTTGAATTGCAACTTAACAACGGTCTGGATAATGATTTAGAAACTGAACTTGATTTTCTAAATGACAAAGAACTCGAGCTGTTTTTGCGCCAACTTGCCAAAATGCTTGAAGCAAGCATTACTTTGGAAAGAGCCATTAATATTATAGCCACAGGTGATGCTCAATTGCATAGAACACTTGTTGCAAGAGAAATCCTCATTGAATTACGCGGGGGCAAGGCTTTTTCAGAAATTCTTGGCAATTATCTAACACCGCAAAACAATATTCTTACAGCACTTTTGAAGTCAGGAGAAATGTCCGGTAATCTTGCCAATTCAGTTACCGAAATGGAAAAACTGATTATAACCAGAAACCAGACAGCACAAAAAATTCAATCGTCCATGGTGTATCCTGCCATTCTGGCAATCATCTCGATCATTTCATTGAACATGATCTTATTTTATGTGATTCCACAATTTTCCAGCTTACTTGGACAAGGCAGCCATTCCCTGCCTGCATCTGCGAAGTTTGTTTTTTGGTTATCTGACACAGTAAGGGCATGGTGGTGGTTAATTTGTTTCCTCTTTTTGATTATCCTTTACAAGACTTATATTACATTTCGTAATGGAGGCATGTTTAATCTGGTAAACCATGCATTTGGCATTATTCCCGGATTTAAAGAATTGCCTGATAAAATTCAAACCAGTATTGTTTGCCGATTGCTTGGGACACTACTTTCAAATGGGGTCAAATTTGTCAGCAGTCTGGAAGTTGCAAAAGAAGCAACATCTGATGAAGCATTTTTTGATGGTATGGAAGAGATAATTGATGCGGTTTCCAGCGGAAAAACAGCAGAAAAAGCATTTGCAGATACGGAACTTTTTTCACGTAATCTATTGCAAATGATCAAAATTGGTGAAGAAACCGGTGATCTTGGCGGTATGTTTTCTCGATCAGCAGATATTCTTGATGATGAAATAGAGTCCAAAATTAAACGTTTTATTATACTATTTGAGCCATCTATTTTATTACTGATTGGTATTTTAATAGGAGGACTTCTTTATGGTTTGTTTAGTGCAATTCTTTCAGTCAACAGTATTGCATTTTAGCCGCAGCAAGAAGTTTACTCGCGGTAAAAGGAAAAACGGCTTTTCACTTGTTGAGATACTGATTGTCGTTGGCATTATGGGGCTTTTGGTCAGCCTGGTTGGTCCATCAGCACTTAGGCAATTTCAGACCTCAAAAACAAAAGCCGCAGAAATCCAGATCGAACAAATTAGAAGTGCACTGGATTTATTTTTGCTGGATGTAGGTCGCTATCCAGACGCTTCTGAAGGTCTCGAAATTCTAATATCCAATAACCAGGATCTTTTCGGATGGAACGGCCCTTATCTCAGAGACGGAAAACTTCCACTTGATCCATGGGGCAGGAGTTATAATTACAAACTGGATTCCGGTTCAAAAGTGCGTCTTGAATCTCTTGGTGCTGATGGACTGCCTGGCGGGGAAGGAAATAGCCGTGATATTACCTCATAAGGTAATAAAATCTAACGGGTTTTCATTGATAGAGGTCGTTATTGTTGTTTCCATAATGGCAATCATGGCTACAGTTGGAGTGTCTAATTTATCGGATACTCAAAGCAGACTGTCTTACGAGCGTGAAGTAAGCAATATCCGTAGTTTCCTTGTGCAAGCCAGGAACCAGTCTTTAACATCGAAGTCGACCTTTTCAGCCAAATTCGATCTTCAGGCAAACTTGTTGTCCATAAAAAAAGTAAAGGGTAATTCTAAAAAAGACAATTTTTCATATAAATTGCCTGCGGGTCTGAAATTTGTGCAAGCAACAGGTCAGCAAATTAATAACAAGAAGTTTGTTGAGCTTTTTTTCTTCAGTGATGGTCAATCATCGGGGGGCTCAATAAAAATTGTTTCTGCCACACTTTCCAAATTGATCAAGGTGGAGTGGCTTGGTGGAAGTGTGAAAATAATTGATTGAAACTAATGTCCATGAACCGCAAATTTGAAAATGGGTTTTCGCTTTTAGAGGCCGTCATATCATTGGCGATTGCGGGCTTTATTTTAACTGCGTTTTTTGAGACAACCAGTACCAATCTGAATTTGACCAATAGATCAGCTGCCAAGGCAAAGTCCACAATATTAATTCAGTCAGTTATAAGCCAGATTGGTAAACAGTTCCCGCTTGCTACAAATACAAATTATGGAAAATCGTCAAATGGATATTCCTGGCAAGTTGATATCAAGCCACACAGTTTACAGGATTTTGGCATGGATGCCTATGAAATACAGCCACTGTATCATATCCACGTAAAGGTTTTTCTGAATGATAACGTTAAGCCCATTGATGAACTGGAAACATTTAGAGTGGGTACAAATTGAAATATAATAGTCTAAAAGTACCTATATCCAGCAAAACCTCACAGGGAGGCTTTTCCCTGATAGAGGTTGTAATTTCGATTTCGATTTTTTCATTGGTTGTAGGGCTTTTATATAGCAGTTTCTGGACAAGTACCAGATTACTGACCCGCGACGATAGCGATATCCGAAAACTTGAGCAACGTTTATTGATTCAAAGACTAATTCCCAAATGGTTGGAGAATGCTACGGTGACCACCGAGACAAATAGATCAAAGCATCTCTATTTTTCCGGTACGCAAAGAGCTGTAACCTTTTTTTCAATGCAAAAACATTATACTGGCACTCCGGTTTTATACAAACTGCAACTGTCTATAGAGAAACCCAACAATCAGACATTTGCAAAATCACAACTTAAAATTACTCAAAGAATTGAAAAACCCTTTTTTTCAGGAATTGGTTCTCGAGCCAATATACAACAGTCAGTTATTGAATTTGATTCAGAAGTACGAGGTTTTTCATACCGTGCTTCAGGCTATAATTCAAAAGATGAAGCGCTGTGGCAAAAGAACTGGGAGTTTGAAAATAGTCTTCCTGACACTGTACGTTTGGACCTGGGGAATGGCGATCAAATAATAGCCTCTCCGAAAACCAAACTCGATGCAGAATGTTTAAGCAGGAGAGGCTTGGAAGGCTTGGCTGGACGATTTTGCGGGACAATGGAATGAGTTTTAGAGTCAGGAAATTTACTGATGGTGAACGTGGGTTTATTATAAACCTTACGGTTTGGATATCGGTTCTATTGTTGATGTCTTCGCTACTTACATCAATAGTTTCACGTACAAACAGCTCAACTCTGAAAAATAATTCTGATTTGCTACAAGCTCAAGAAATTGCAATGGGCGGTTTTCATGTTGCTACCTCATTACTTGGTGATGCCGACTTTCTGAAAATGGCTTTGGAGCAAGGAAATATAACCAAGATAAAAATATCCAATGCCAATGTGGAAATAAAATTTGAAGACGAACGGGGAAAAGTTGATCTCAACACATTTCCTGTTGAGATCATAAGGGAAATGTTTGTATCAATTGGTGCACAACACGGAGTTGATGCCTTTAATGCAGTTGGAATTGCAGAAAGACTATCAAAGCTCCCAACCTCAAAGAATGGAGATCGCGCTGAAAAAATCAGATCAATATCTGATTTACAGTTTATTGAAGGCGTCACACTCGATTTTTACAAGGCGGTTGAGCCCTATATAACGGTTCATGGGCTAGATAGGAAGATCAATCCAATGACCGCATCAAAACAGGTGCTGAATCATATTCCGGGTATAAATTATTCTGATATACAAAAACTTTTTTCTGCCCGGCTCAACCAGAAGCCTCGACCGTCACTTGGAAGCGCAGAATCATGGTTTACTTCGCTAACAGGCCCCATATACAAGATTGTCGTATCAGTTAAATTACCAAATGAAATTTCGCACACGCTTACAGCATTAGTAGTCCTGTCTGAAGAAGAGTTTGATATAACAGGTGAGACAGTTAAAATTATCGAAATTCACTAGGCTGCAGATTGACCAACTTGTTATTGGTCCTGACTAATTCAGCTTCGCGGCTCTTTGATTTTGTAACTTGCTTACATCAGCTCAGAATTGATATTCTACTACATGAGCGTGAAGCAGTCTTGTAGCATAAAGGTCTACTTAGCAGTAAGATCATGATATCCAAGTCCGTGTTATTGTGTTTCTTGAAAATCGTGAAAATGACCCTGTTTAAAAGCATCAATGGTTGGCTGAAAAATGCATGTATATAAAAAACAATTGCAAGTCTGCGCCCGTTCGCATGAAGGAAATGTTTACTGGAATTATGATGTCACTTGGCAAAAAGATACGTATTGATTCAAGTATCTACATCAAGACTTATTTCGTTTCCATTTTCGTCAAGGAGCAGTATTTCGCTGAAATTTATATCCAATACTCTCCAGAGGCCATCAAGCAACTGCCCCTCACGCAATTGGTAAACAATTCCGTCTTTTGAACTTTGAATAAAAACAAATTTATCATTAGGTTCTGTAATTGCCAATCCTTTTACCAGAGGAATTTCCGGTATAAATGGCTTGTCTTGTTGAGCATTCTCGGCTTCTACAAATTTGAACCTACGAGATTTTTGAAAGATCGGACGATTGTTTAATTCTGAATAATCCAACTCATTATTTGGCGAGTTTGCTGGTTTTATATAACCACCAAGCTGTACCTGGTCTGAAACAGTTGAATGCATGATATCAGGAAACCATATATATAACGCTCCCAGATAAATGATCCCACTTAGGAACAAAGATGTTACTTTTATCGCAATATAGTACATAGTTCACCACAAGTTGAAATCAGAATTATAATTTGAAAGCCCAGAGAAAACCAATTGAATTGATAGCTTTGGTATTACGTTTTCAGACTGGGAAACCCGCGCAACTCTAACCGGAACCGGCCTTAAATCCATATCAGACAAAAATATGGGCGGGCTTGAGTTAGCCAAATCCAGAATAAATGGAGCCAGATTTTCTTCGGGTATTGAGCCGTTCAAGCGCATTCCGCTGATAAGCATATTCCCGTCTCTGGACGGGTCAAGAACCTGTATGCTGTCGATTGCAATTTTGTATCGGTCACCAATCTGCTTGATACGCCCCTGAAGCCTTGATTGAATATCAGCTAAATTTTTGCCATAAAAAAGTTTGGACTCGTTTGAGCTTGAAAGGTCGTTATTTACCTGACCAGAATTATTAATTAACGCTTGGACTTGTTTGAGTTCCTGGCGTTTCTGGATTGCGGATTTGCCAAGTGAAACACCAATAAATGCCAAGGCCAAGAAAATAAGAGCAGTAAATATTGAAAATGCCAATTTGGCTTTTGCATCATAGGTCAGATGCATATTGGCGAGCGTAAATTGTGACCTCATATTTGATCCAATCCAATAATGAAGCGTTCTAATTGGGTTTTACTATCTCTGGTAACACTTGAAA
>CALFBM010000183.1 GCA_937951645.1 uncultured Rhizobiaceae group bacterium | reverse complement strand
GGCAGGCCTTTCATAACAGTGAGCAAGCCAATCAGTGAACCATTGATGCGACCAATTTTGCCACGTACAAGTTCTGCTGCGTCCGGGTTTTTCTTTTGTGGCATGATGGAAGAGCCTGTTGAGAATTTATCGGATAAAGAGACAAATCCAAATTGCGGCGTTGACCAAATCACAATCTCTTCTGCAAACCTGGATAGATGCGTACCGCAAATGCTTGCGGCTGATAAAAATTCCAATGCGAAATCACGATCAGAAACCGTATCAAGTGAGTTTCGTGTCGGCTCCCTAAACCCCAATGTATCCGATGTCATGTGACGGTCAATATTAAAGCCTGTGCCAGCCAGTGCTGCTGATCCCAATGGGCATTTATTCATGCGCCTGTGTGCGTCTTTCATGCGGGAATAGTCCCGCGCCAGCATTTCAACATAGGCAAGACAATGGTGGCCAAAGGTTACAGGTTGTGCTGTCTGTAAATGCGTGAAGCCTGGCATTAACGTATCAGCATGTTCTTCTGCCTTGACCAATAATGCCTCAATCAGTTTGATAATATTGGCTTGTGCTTCATGCGCCTGGCTTCGCACCCACATTCTGAAATCAAGAGCTACCTGGTCATTGCGTGATCTTGCCGTGTGCAGACGGCCTGCCGCATCACCAATGAGTTCACGAAGGCGGGATTCTACATTCATATGAATGTCTTCGAGTGCGCGGGAAAATGTAAAGTTACCTGCTTTAATCTCTGACGAAATTGTGTCTAACCCGGCGCAGATTTGTTTTGCATCTTCCGCAGAAATAATGCCTTGCTGAGAAAGCATGGAGGCGTGGGCTTTTGAGCCTTCAATGTCTTGAGCATAGAGTTTTTGGTCGAAACCAATGGATGCGTTGATTTCCTCCATAATGGCATCAGGGCCTGAGGCAAACCGTCCGCCCCACATCTTGTTGCCTGTTGTTTCTTTACTCATTACATTTGTCTCCACGAGAGATTGAATCTGATCAAAAAACGGAAAAAGCCATGAAGACGAAACCGATATTATTGATTTTAATTGCTGCTGTTATTCTTGGTTCTGGCCTATACGCTATTCTGGGTGGTTCTGGCAACACAGGTGTTGGTTCTGCATCTGCTCAAACCAGAGAAGAATCCTGTGCGCTGTCTGTTTTGCGGGGCAAGTCGATTGATGCATCTGCTCAAGGTGATGTTGCAGCTTATCGCGCGGTCGAGGAGCCACTGGATATGACGACCGCCATTAAATTCAAAGATAAAGACGGCAATGATAAAACACTGGCTGACTGGGCAGGGCGCACAGTGCTGTTGAACCTGTGGGCAACGTGGTGTCCGCCATGCCGCGAAGAAATGCCGTGGCTTGAGGAACTGGAAGTCACCAAGGGTAGTGATAAGTTTCAGGTTGTGCCTGTGAGTATCGACCAAGGCACAAAAGACAAACCACTGGAGTTTTTAAACAGTATTGATGTTAAAGCCATGCCGTTTATGCATGACAGCACAATGAATGCTTTCCATAATTTACGCAAAAAGGGCGTGGCGCTTGGCATGCCAACAACCTTGCTGGTTGATACAAATGGTTGTGCGCTAGGTGTGTTAAATGGTCCTGCGCATTGGGCAAGTGATGACGCTAAAGCCTTGATTGATGCAGCGCTTGGGCTGGATAAAATTGATGACTGATTTATCTTGGTCAAAAGTGACGAGGCATTTATAATTATAGTATTGATGAAAAGGTAATTGGGTTAATTGCCGTGGCTCATTATGATTTTTTCTATATCATGAAAAATACAAACCCCGCTTCCTAATCAGAAGCGGGGTTAATGCTTTTACTCAGTGAAGAGGCTTAATCTGTAATTCAAATTACAGATTTGCATTGGCAATACCTGTTCTTAATTTCCAGACAGAAGGTTCGGGTTAAGGACAAGATTACGCACACCATGTGCATGATCTTCGTCAAAGGTATTTCCCTTTAACCATGCATCAACTGAACTGATTGAAACTTTGGCAACTTTGGGACGAACACTCCAGCTAACCTGGAAGGGAGAGCCTTTTTCGTTATAAGTTGGGCCTGTTGTAGAACCATCATACTTTACAGGTGTGCCGGTATTGGTTGGGATGTTCGTTGCCTGGTGAAATCCGTTTACAACTTCATGGCTGGTCAATTCCGTGAAGTCCAGTGCATTTTCATCATTCACCAGGACGTAAACCTGGGTTTCAACACGCAGCTGCGGGTTCTTTATGGCTTCACTCAAGCATGAACCCAAAGTGGGGCCTGGCTCCACTTTTGCAGTGGTATGTACGTAATGCACCTCAATAGTGTCGCCCGGTTCAAGGTCTCCATGCTCGTTCTCGCCAACCTTGGTGCTGTATGGAGCCAATTCTGCTGCGGATAACTTGCCGTCATATTTAAAGCCGGTTCCATACCCCTTGCCATCACCATTGCCTGCGTAGGTCGTAAATTCACCGCCCTTGTGCTCTGCATTTTCATGAAAGTGAATATTGCAAAGGTTCATTTCCGTATATGCAGGAGCAGCTTCAAAAGCGCGTTGATTATTACCTGTAATCAGGTCTATGTCACGCGGTGACTGTGGGCCATAGCCTGCACCATCAGTATTTTTTGCCAATGCCTGACGTTGGGCTGCTATAACTTCATCAGATGCTATTTTGTGAGTTGTTGATTCTGCAAAAGATGCACTTGAGAAGGTTAACAGTGATGCAGTGGCTGCCAGGGTTAAAATTGAGTGTTTCATTGATACTCCTTTAGTAAACGCGTAGAAGTTGAGACATGGTATGTATTGACTGAAAATCAAGTGGGCGACTTTTACAGATGTGGAATATCAAAACAAAAAACCGCATCAGTTTCCTGATGCGGTTTTTATGTTTTTATCAAACACCCTTTGACAAGCTCAAGGTGAGGATGTGTAGCCTGGCTTAGAGCGCTTTTTCCAGCTCTGGAAGAATATCAAACAAGTCGGCAACAAGACCATAATCAGAAACCTGGAAGATTGGTGCTTCCTCGTCTTTGTTGATGGCTACGATTATTTTTGAATCTTTCATGCCTGCAAGGTGCTGGATAGCACCTGAGATGCCTGCTGCGATGTATAAATCAGGTGCAACCACTTTACCGGTTTGGCCTACTTGCCAATCGTTTGGAGCATAACCCGCATCAACTGCGGCACGGGACGCGCCAACGGCAGCGCCAAGTTTGTCAGCAACCGGAAGGATGACTTCCTGGAATTTCTCGGAAGAACCCAGTGCACGGCCACCAGAGATGATGATTTTTGCTGAGGTCAGTTCAGGACGGTCGCTTTCAATGATTTTGTCACCAGTGAATTTGGAAAGACCACTGTCTGCTACTGCTGTGATTGTATCAACTGATGCTGAACCACCTTCTTCTGCAGAAGCAAAACCGGCTGTACGAACAGTGATAACTTTTTTAGGGTCTGTAGCCTGTACAGTTTGAAGTGCATTACCGGCATAGATCGGACGCTCAAATGTGTCTGCAGAATGTACTTCTGTAATGTCGGAAATTTGCATTACGTCCAGCAAGGCTGCAACGCGTGGCAAGATGTTTTTGCCAGATGTTGTTGCCGCAGAAATGATTGTATCATAACCGTCAGCCATGCTGACGATCAGGTCTGCCATAGGTTCGGCAAGTTGCTTTTCATAGTAATCTGCTTCAACAGAAATTACTTTTGAAACGCCAGTGAGCTTGGAAGCTGCGTCTGCCGCCGCACCACACCCTTTGCCCGCGACAAGAACATGTACATCGCCACCGATTTCAGTTGCTGCTGTTAATGCTTTTGCAGTTTGATCGCTCAAGGAAGCGTTATCATGATCTGCTATTAATAGAGTAGCCATTATTGTATCTTCCTTTTCTTAGCTAAGCACGCCGGCTTCGTTTTTGAGTTTGTCTACAAGCTCTCCAACAGAACCCAAAATGACACCTGCCTTGCGTCCTGCCGGTTCAGTTGTGTTTGTTACTTTTAGGCGAGGGGCTGTATCTACGCCGTAATCACCTGGCGTTTTTTCATCCAAAGGCTTTTTCTTTGCCTTCATGATGTTTGGAAGTGATGCGTAACGAGGCTCGTTCAAACGAAGATCAGTTGTAATGATTGTTGGCATTTTAACTTCAATCGTTTGAAGGCCACCATCAACTTCGCGCGTTACTTCTGCAACATCGCCCTTGATTTCCATTGAATTGGCAAATGTTGCCTGTGACCAGCCAAGAAGGGCAGACAACATCTGGCCTGTTTGATTTGAGTCATCATCGATTGCCTGTTTGCCAAGGATAACCAGACCTGGCTTTTCTTCGTCAACAATTCCCTTAAGGATTTTGGCAACTGCGAGAGGCTCAACAAGATCGTCTGTTTTTACAAGGATGCCACGATCAGCGCCCATTGCCAAAGCTGTGCGAATTGTTTCTTGTGATTGTTGTGGGCCTACTGACACTACAACGATCTCATCAACCGTACCTGCTTCTTTCAAGCGGATAGCTTGCTCAACAGAGATTTCGTCAAATGGGTTCATGGACATTTTGACGTTTGCAAGTTCAACGCCAGAACCATCCGATTTTACACGGATTTTAACGTTGTAATCTACTACCCGTTTGACGGGGACAACAATTTTCATGTCATTACCTTTCGGTGCCAGTTTTAATTTCCCATACGTATATATGGAGAGTTGAATGGAGTATATGAAATTTTGGCCAAAAATTTCATTTCCAGATGCGTATCGCTATGTGTCGTTTACGTCAACATTTTTTGATAATGAGTCAAGTGCACAAAACTACACATTGGAAATTTAATTAGAACTATTTGTCTTCAGGTCTACCCCAATCGCGACTTAATTGGGGTTTTCCGATGGGGCTTTGTTTGCGCTGTCCTGTAACAGGTACTGAGGTTCTGGCATCTCGCAGGTTTTTGTCCAAAAGGCTTACACTGGAACGTTTCATGATGGGTATAAGGATTATTCCGGCTATGATCCCGCCAATATGGGCTGCCCATGAGACTTCACTGTCGGCAAAAGCTATAAGGCTAAAAACCTGATACAATATCCAGGCACCCAAGACCCACATTGCAGATAATCGCAAAGGTATTCTGCCAAAAGCCAGAATCCAGACTTTTACGCGTGGATGTAGAAGCAAATAAGCACTGACGACCCCTGCAGTTGCGCCTGACGCCCCAATTAGTGGCGATTGTGATGTTGGAATTGCCAGACTATGGGCATATGCACCAGCCGACGCGCACAAAAGATAGAAGATTAAAAACTTGAAGTGCCCCATGGCATCTTCAACATTGTCGCCAAATACCCAGAGGAACAGCATATTGCCTGCTATGTGCATAAAGTTTGCATGAAGAAACGAGTATGTAATGTAACTTGCAGCTTCTGGTAAAACAACGAACTCCAAAGGAAGTGCTGCTGTGTCATTGATAACCGCAGGTACAAAGCCATAGGAGAAGAATATTGCATTGGCTTCTTGTACATCAGAAATCTGGGGTGTGGCTGTGATTAGAAAAACAACAACATTTAGTACAATAAGTGCAAGTGTCACGTATTGTCGTTTAACATGCTCAAGTGCATTGGCATCGTGCAGTGGTATAAACATGGCTTGTTCCCCTCACGATGATTATAGCTTATCTGTTTTGGCCTGGCACCCATAAAACGTCGGCTTTGCCAAAATCGTTGGCAGCACGAGCTGCAACAAAAAGATAGTCAGAAATACGGTTCATATATAAGCTTGCAGCTTTACTTACATTTTCATTTTCGTCTTGTGCAAGTTCCACGATTAAGCGTTCTGCACGTCTTGCAACGGTGCGTGCCAAATGCAGGTTTGCCGATAGTGGTGTGCCGCCAGGAAGAACAAATGAGCGAAGTGGCTCTAATCTGGAGTTCAACGTGTCGATTTCAGATTCGATGCGTTCAACCTGGCCTTGTGTTATGCGTAGAGGTTCATACTCAAGCGGTGTGCCGTCATCAGGTGTTGCAAGGTCTGCGCCTAAATCAAACAGATCGTTTTGAATGCGGGCAAGAGCATCATCCATGTCTTGCATGTCTTTTGTGTGCAATCGTGCAAGGCCAATGCATGAATTGGTTTCATCAACTGTTCCATATGATGAAACGCGAAGATCATATTTTTTGCGTCGTTCGCCATTGCCAAGGCCTGTTGAGCCATCATCGCCGGTTTTTGTATAAATTTTATTGAGAATTACCAATGTCTTGCTCCGTCAGATTATATGGTTGAGAAATAAAGGGCGATCATAACCAATATAACTGCGATGAATTGAAACAGAATGCGTAATCGCATGAGTTTCTGTGACCTGCTGGGACTGCCGCCTCTTGCCATGTTCCAAATGCCCATTGCCAATACAATTGCAACGGCAATCATTCCCAGGATTGATATGTAATATAACATAATGGATAATTTCTTTTAGATTTGTATACTTGCATATAGGGCAGAGTATGGAAAATTCCCATATGCCATGCTGGAATTTATGAATTATTTTTTAGCAGCATTATATCGACTATTCGTGTTGGTAATAAGCGTCTGGAGACATCCATGATGTGTGTGATGAGAGTTACACCATAATGTGCCTTGGGCTTTTTGGCGTTAAGTGCATGGTCCAGTTTTTTGTAAACAGCTTCTGGCTCAAGTCTGAATTTGTTGTCGCCACCACCAGAATTTAAACGCTTCAATTCTTGCTCATATCGTTCCTTGTGTTGAGTGTTTTGCTGGTCGATGTTGTCCAGGAAAGCATTTAGTGCATTTTTGGGGAAGTCGGTTTTGATTGGACCAGGTTCAATTAAAGACACAAAAATGCTTGTATCTTCAAGCTCCAGGCGCATGGCTGAAGCAAGACCTTCCAAGGCAAATTTTGATGCATTGTAAGCGCCGCGCCATGGCGCAGAAACCCATCCCAGAATTGAAGAGCAATGAATAATGCGTCCATGCCCCTGCTTGCGCATAACAGGCAGGACAAGATTGGTTAACTCATGCCAGCCAAAGAAATTTGTTTCAAACTGTTTGCGTAATACATCGGTGGTTAAGTCTTCGACTGCTCCGGGTTGACCATAAGCGCCATTGTTAAACAGGGCGTCGAGTTTGCCATCGGTTTTCTTCATAACGGTTTTAAAACAGGAATGGATGGACTTTGTGTCTGTATAATCCAGATAGATTGCCTCTAGTCCATTGTCTTGCAGCATTCTCAGGTCTTCGTCTTTACGTGCAGTGGCAAAAACCTGCCAACCTTGCCTGGAAAGTTCAAGTGCACAGTGTTTCCCGATGCCGGATGAGCAACCTGTAATTAGAATATTCTTCATGTTTATGTAGCCGTAGGTCTGGAGTGGGTTTTTGGATTCGTGGTGATTCTTTTTGTTACCAAAGTGTTAACATTTTTTCCCTATATTTGCTTTAAATTTGTACGATGGAGCAATATTATGATTTGGGAACTTTCTCCAATTCAGTGGATTGTATCTTTTGGATTCATTAGCTGTTTGACATATATTAGCGGTTGGTTGGCTGAAGGCCTTATGAAAAATACCAGCTTTGGGCATATTGGTAACTGGATATTGTTGTTACTCGGCAGTTATACGGCGATCTATGTGTTTAATATCAAGGGCTATGAGTTCAGAACAGATCCTTTATTTACACTGGCATGTATAAGTGCTGGTGCTGGCGCTTTTTTCCTGTTAATGTGTATCTCAAAACGCGTGTTTACTAGGTAAACCCCAGGCGATCCAGAATTTCATTTTTAGTTATTCCTGATGAGCGCAACTCTTTCAGACTTTTGTGCTTTTTTGATTTGGACAGTTTTTCCCCATTATGATCCAGTATAAGCTTGTGATGATGAAACAAGGGTTTTTTAGCTCCGAAAATTTCCAATAACATCACATAAATACTTGTTGAGTGATATAAGTCTTTCCCCCGAACAACATGCGTTACTCCTTGAATTATATCATCATGGGTGCAGCACAGAAAATAACTTGCAGGAAAATCTTTTCGAGCGATGATGACATCACCCCATTGTAAAGGGTTTGCATCGATAGTTTTATCTTGAGTGTTATTTTTTTCTGCCCAGTTTAATGTAGTCAAAATGGACTCTCGTGCTGAGCGAGTATTAAGGCGAAGTGCATAGTCTTTAACGGATGTAATTAATTCTAATCGCTTTGCATTATGAAAACCTCTTTCAATCCCCGGGTAGAGTGGTGAGCCATCTGGATCATCAGGCCAGTCTCGGCCACTGTCTTTTTTTGCTTGAATGATTTTTTTAATTTCACCGCGACTAAGTATGGACGGGTATATCAGATCAAGATCTGCCAGTTTTTTCAGGACGTCTGCGTATTCGTCAAAATGCTCTGATTGGCGTCTTGGTTTTTCATCCCACTCAAAGCCAATCCATTCCAGGTCACGCAACATTTGAGCCTCAAGTTCAGGTGTGCAGCGGGTTGTGTCGATGTCTTCAATGCGCAGTAAAAGTTTTCCACCAACCTCACGCGCCATCTTTTGGTTGAGTAAGGCTGAATAGGCATGACCGAGGTGAAGGTGGCCATTTGGACTTGGTGCAAATCTGAAGATGGGTTGGTTCATTATACGAAACTTTGCGGGTCGATGTCGGTTTGTACGCGAATATTACCCCTTGGTTTGGGGCCATCCTTGAACCATGCACGTAGCCAGTTTTGTACGGCAAAACTGCGAGGCGCGTGCACCAACAATCTGAAACGATAGCGTCCCCTGACCAAGGCAAGAGGTGCTTCGGCCGGCCCCAGAACTCGTACTTCTTTGGTGTGTGGGCAGGCGTGTCTTAAAGCCCGCGCATAGGTTTCAGTTTCACGTCTGTCTTGCCCTGAAATGATAATGGCTGCCAAGCGCCCGAACGGGGGAAGTGAAGACAATCGTCTTGCATCAATTTCGCGCTCGTAAAAGGCTTCAGTGTCGGCTGCTTTAATTGCGGAGATTACGGGGTGTTCTGGTTGGTAGCTTTGTAATAGCCCTCGACTTTTACCACCTGCCCTGCCTGCGCGACCCGTCACCTGGTGTAAAAGCTGGAAAGTGCGTTCAGCCGCGCGCGGATCACCGTTTGATAATCCAAGGTCAGCATCAACAACGCCTACCAAAGTCATTAGCGGGAAGTTGTGTCCCTTGGCTACGAGTTGCGTACCAATGATAATATCTGCTTCGCCTTTGGCAATGGCATCAAGTTCAAGCCGCATTCTCTTTACACCGCCTGCCATGTCGGATGAAAGAATAATCGTTCTTGCCTCTGGAAAGGCTTCAATGACCTCTTCACCCAAACGTTCCACACCTGGGCCACAGGCAACCAGATGATCGAGCGTTCCACATTCCGGACAGGCTTCCGGTGTGGGTTTGCTATCACCACAATGATGACATTGGAGCGTTTTTCGAAAGCGGTGTTCAACCAACCATGCCGAACAATTGTTACATTCAAAACGATGCCCGCAAACACGACAAAGCGTAAGGGGTGCGTAGCCTCTTCTGTTTAGAAACAAAAGCGCTTGCTCCTTACGTGCGATGGTTTCCTCAATTGCCTTTGTGATGAGAGGCGAGAGAAATTTGCCCTTTGCTGGCGGGTTCTTGCGCATATCCACAATATCAAGATCAGGCAGTATGGCCTCACCGTAACGACTTTCCAGTTTCAGATAGGCATATCGATCCAGTTGGGCATTTACACGGGTCTCAATTGCCGGTGTGGCAGAACACAAGATAACGGGGAAGTTTTCAATTTGACCGCGTACAACTGCCATATCGCGTGCATTATAAAAAACACGGTCCTCTTGTTTATAGGCAAGGTCGTGTTCTTCATCGATTATGATGAGACCTAAATCCTTGAACGGTAAAAATAGCGAAGAGCGTGCACCTGCTACGATTTGCAGTTCACCTGTTATCACTTGCCGCCAGGTTTTTTCTCTTGCTCTTGGGGCAAGTTCTGAATGCCATTCAGCAGGTCTTGCGCCAAAGCGTTTTTCAAAGCGTTCCAAGAAAGAAGACGTGAGTGCAATTTCGGGCAATAAAACCAGTGCCTGCTTGCCTTGTGAAAAACACTCTGCAAGAGCCTCGAAATAAACTTCTGTCTTGCCAGAGCCTGTAATACCTTCAAGCAGAGTAGTTCCTGATTTCTTTTGGCCTACGATTTCGCGCAGTGCGTCTGCCTTTTCCTGCTGGTCAGGGGTTAGTTTGGTTGTTCCGTAAGTACTGTCAGGTTTTGGAAACAAGGGTTGTGGCGGTAGTTCAATCGTTTTCATGACACCTTGTTTGGCAAGGCCATCGACGACTGAAGCCGTAACGCCTGCTGCATGGGCAAGTCCTGATTTTGTCCAGGATAATCCTTGTTCGGAAAATTCCATGACCTGGCGCCTTGCAGGTGTCAGGCGCTCTGGCTGTTTATCTGTAAACATCAAGCCTTTCATGGGGGCTTCAGGTTCCAGGGCTGTTGGTACGCGCAAGAACATCTTTAAAACCATGCCGGGATGAGAAACCGTATAGCCTGCGACCCACTCAATAAATTTACGCATTTCCTGCTTCATCGGCGGGCAGTCAAATTTCAGGATAACATCGCGTATTTTTTTGGGATCAACCGTATTGTCCTGTTTATCCCAGACAACGGCTGCCAATTCGCGGTTTCCCAGCGGCACCTTAACGTAATCACCGGGGCTTAATTCAAGCCCATCCGGCACACCATAGCTATAGGCACCATCGGTGGGGATGGGCAAAAGAACCGAGACAGTTTTTTTCTCAAAGCCTGGAAGTGACAAATTAAACTTTCAAAATGTGTATTAATTGCTGTAAGGGATAACTGAAACTATTCTGATTACAAGTATGTATATAAGGGCTCAAATGCTATGAAATTTTTTGTTGATACCGCAGATGTGGATGAAATCCGTGAATTGGCTGATACAGGCCTGCTGGATGGGGTGACGACAAACCCGTCGCTTATCTTGAAATCCGGCCGTGATATTGTGGAAGTCACCAAAGAAATTTGTGGTCTGACAGATGGTCCTGTTTCTGCGGAAGTCACTGCCATGGATTACGATGGCATGATGAAAGAAGCAGCGGTACTTGCCAAAATTGCCGATAATGTATGCATCAAGCTACCCCTTACCATGGATGGTCTTAAAGCTTGCAAGGCTCTGACATCGGCTGGTCACAAAACCAACGTGACACTTTGCTTTTCAGCAACGCAGGCGCTTATGGCAGCAAAAGCGGGTGCAACATATATCTCGCCGTTCATTGGCCGTCTGGATGACATGGGCATCGACGGCATGGAGCTTATCGAAGATATCCGTGTAATCTATGATAACTATGGCTATGAGACACAAATCCTTGCAGCCTCCATTCGTACCGTAAACCACGTGAAGGATTCTGCCATCGCGGGCGCAGACGTTGCAACAATCCCGCCATCAACCCTGAAAGCATTGGTAAAACACCCGCTGACCGATAAGGGACTGGACGCGTTCATGGCTGATTGGGCCAAGACTGG
>CALFBM010000182.1 GCA_937951645.1 uncultured Rhizobiaceae group bacterium | reverse complement strand
GCCGATACCTGTGTCGAGTTCCATGTCGTTACCAACCATGGCGATGCGTTGCATGGCTTCCGGCCCGTTGCCAATCAGGTTGGCCCCTTTTAGCGGACGGCCTACCTTGCCGTTTTTGATTTCATAGGCTTCTGTGCAATCGAACACGAATTTGCCTGATGTAATGTCAACCTGCCCACCACCAAAGGAGACTGCATAAATGCCGTCTTTAACGGATTCCAGAATTTCTTTTGGGTCATGTTCACCAGCCTGCATGTAAGTATTTGTCATGCGAGGCATGGGTTGATGGGCATAGGATTGACGGCGGCCATTGCCTGTTGATTGAACGCCCATAAGACGTGCATTCTGGCGGTCTTGCATATATCCGACCAGAATGCCGTCTTCGATTAAAACCGTATCATTGGTTGGCGTGCCTTCATCATCAATTGAAAGTGAACCGCGTCTTCCATCTATCGTGCCATTATCAACTACCGTCACACCTTTGGATGCAACTTGTTTTCCCATAAGCTCTGAAAATGCAGAAGTTTTCTTGCGATTGAAATCGCCCTCAAGGCCATGGCCAACCGCTTCATGCAACATGACGCCTGGCCAACCGGCACCCAAGACGATATCGAATGTACCGGCTGGAGCAGGAACTGCTTCCAGGTTTACATTAGCCATGCGAATTGCTTCGCCAACTGCATGTTGCCATTTTTCTTTTGTCAGAAATTCACCATAGCCGGTACGTCCGCCAAAGCCAAAAGAACCGGTTTCCTGCCGGTCACCTTCGCCAACAACAACATTAACGCCAATGCGAACCAGAGGGCGCACATCGCGTACCAGGTGTCCATCGGGTCGCAAAATTTCAACTATCTGCCAATTCGCTCCAAGCGAAACCGTTACCTGACGAACCTTGTCATCTGCGTCCCGTGCATAAGCATCAATTTCTTCAAGCAGTTTTACCTTGTCTTCAAAGGTGGGTGCCAAAATCGGGTTGTCTTGCGAATAAAGCTTGCGGTTTGTTCCACGCGGCCCGCTTGCATATTCGCCCCCCTTGCCAGAATGTACCGAACGAATCGCATCACAAGCACGTTTAAGACCAGCTTGCGACATGTCACCTGAGTGCGAATATGCAGAAAGCTCACCAGATACCGCACGCAAGCCAAACCCCTGGCGTGTGTCAAAGGTACCTGTTTTTAATTTGCCGTTATCAAAGACGAGGCCTTCGCTCTCACAATATTCGACAAAAAGCTCACCATCTTCAGATTTGCCGATACTGTCTTTTAGCATCTGCTCGATTTGGCTTTGTTCAATATCAAATTGGTCGAGAAGGGATGTCATCTAAATACTCCAGTGAAGAATGTATTTACATGAGATAACACTTTTGATTGAAAAACCAAGAGTTGATATTTGAAACAGGGTTCAAGGGTTATGGAATTTTTGCGTAGCCGTCAGAAAAACCTGATAGATCAACCGGAATACCGATTCCTTCCTCGGGTGTTTGAAAAACGATAAAGGTTGCAGTTGTACCTTTTTTAAGATCTTCCAATAACTGACCTTCAAGAATAACTTCTGCATAACAGCCATCCTGGAAACAACGAACGAAATAAGCGCGCCCAATATCCTTGCCATCTACATTCAAGCCCAGACCGTTAGGTAATAAGACACCAAGAGGTGCAAGAACACGCATGATTTCTGATTTTCCGTCTGCGGTTCTCAAAATAACAACGGAAAGGCCAACTTCGGAACGATCTTGCGCAACAACATTTTGCATTAGTGCACATTGTTCACTTGATGCACCAGGAGGTGTCTCACAAACCATGGACCAGGCACCGTGAGAGGATTTTACCGCCCCTTGCGCAAGGCTTGAGCCAGTCGCTAAATACCAAATGCCAGCCAATGCTGCCGTGAGAATTAAGAATTTTTGAAATATACGCATTATTGTGTCCGAATCAGTTGCCTTACAAGTATTTACCACTGCCAAACGTTAATCAAAACCAATCAACGAGCATATCTGTTGTTATTATATGCCAAAAATCGTGAAACTGTGGCGCGTTTACGCCCCGGTTTTCAAGGGAACCACGAAATCAGACTTGTTAGCCTGGGTTTCCGGACGTGCAAATATGCCGCATAAATAAAGTGTCATTTTGTTTGCGATTGTCGAGGCCATATGATTTTAGTAATTCCATCGGGGTTTGTTACAAGAAATTCACTTTTGAACACGATTTTGCGGACAAATCACAGAAAAATATTGTGAAATGATTTATGGCGTGGTCAAAGGCATGAAAGCGGGGTAAATAGTCCCGAATGTCTATCAGACCCATACAGGAGAATAATGATGAGAGCGATTGCTTCTGTCATAGCAGGATTTGGAATTTTAATAACTTCGGCAGTTGCATCGCTTGCAGCTCAGCCTGTCGATGGCGGCCTTTGGCATCAGCCAGCCGGTTCGGACATGATGGCAAGCATCGAATGGTTTGATGCCTATACATTATGGTTTATCGTGCCAATTACGATTTTTGTGATGATTTTATTGCTTGTCGTAATGGTGAAGTTTAATGCGAAAGCAAATCCGGAGCCATCAAAAACCAGTCATAATACATTTATTGAGGTTGTGTGGACGGTAGTACCCATTATTGTTTTAATCGCGATCGCGGTTCCATCCTTTGAACTTCTGGATAACCAGTTTGACCCGGGTGAAGAGCCGACACTTACTGTTAAGGCAACTGGCCAGACCTGGTATTGGGATTTTGAATACCAGGATGAAAGCGAGCTTTCTTTCTCATCAAACATGCTTCAGGAAGAAGACCGTGCTGAAGCCGGCAAGGAAGACAAGAAAGCTTATCCTCGTCTTTTGGCAGTAGACAATGAACTTGTTGTACCTGTAGGCGAGATGATCCGCGTTCTTGTTACTGCTGATGCCGAAGGTGTTATTCATAATTTTGCAATGCCAGCATTTGGTTTGAAGATGGACGCTATTCCAGGTCGTACAAATGAAACCTGGTTCAAGGCCAACAAAGAAGGCATGTACTACGGTCAGTGTTCTGAACTTTGCGGTATCAACCACGCTTTCATGCCTATCGGTATCCGTGTTGTTTCAAGAGACCAGTTTGAAGCCTGGCAAACAGCCGCCGCTGATGATCTTGATGCAGCCAACGACAAGCTTGTTGCTTCAATTGCAGACAGTAAAAATTTAAAACTCGCTGAAAACGCACAAAGCGCACAATAACAGCACTAAGGGAATTCAGGAGATATAATGATGGCATATGCAGCTACACACGATGCTCACGATCACAAACCCGCTTTTTTCAAGCGCTGGTTTTATTCAACTAACCACAAGGACATTGGTACACTTTACCTAATCTTCGCTGTTTTATCCGGCATTTTAGGCGGTTTCCTTTCTGTTATGATGCGTTGGGAATTACAAGAACCTGGTATGCAGGTTTTTTCTGACCCGCACACATATAATGTATTCACAACTGCGCACGGACTGATCATGATTTTCTTCATGGTGATGCCAGCGCTTATTGGTGGGTTCGCCAACTGGATGGTGCCTATCATGATTGGTGCGCCGGACATGGCGTTCCCGCGGATGAACAATTTGTCGTTCTGGATGTATGTTGCCGGGACAACGCTTGCGGTATGTTCGGTTTTGTCGCCAGGTGGCAATGGACAGGCCGGCTCGGGCGTCGGTTGGGTCTTGTACCCGCCGCTTTCAGTCAATGAAGGCGGCATGTCGATGGATCTTGCGATCTTTGCGGTGCACGTATCGGGTGCCTCGTCGATCTTGGGCGCGATCAACATGATCACGACGTTCCTGAACATGCGCGCACCGGGCATGACGTTGTTTAAGGTGCCATTGTTTAGCTGGTCCATCTTTGTAACAGCATGGTTGATTCTGCTGTCGCTGCCGGTTTTGGCAGGAGCAATTACCATGCTTTTGATGGATCGAAACTTTGGGTTTTCCTTCTTTGATCCGGCGGGCGGCGGTGATCCGATCCTCTACCAGCACTTGCTCTGGTTCTTCGGCCACCCCGAAGTTTACATCATCATCGTGCCGGCCTTCGGCATTGTCAGCCACGTCATTTCGACCTTCTCGAACAAGCCGATCTTTGGCTATCTCGGCATGGTCTGGGCGATGATCGGTATCGGCATCCTCGGCTTCGTTGTGTGGGCGCACCACATGTACACGTCGGGTATTTCAGCCGACACGCAGGCCTATTTCATGTTGGCAACGATGGTGATTGCGGTGCCAACCGGCATCAAGATCTTCTCATGGATTGCGACGATGTGGGGTGGATCGATCCGGTTCGAGACGCCGATGCTGTTTGCGGTCGGGTTCATCTTTCTGTTCACCCTGGGCGGTGTCACCGGCATCGTGTTGTCGCAGGCGGGCGTTGATCGCGCGCTGCACGACACGTACTATGTCGTGGCC
>CALFBM010000181.1 GCA_937951645.1 uncultured Rhizobiaceae group bacterium | reverse complement strand
GATCGTTACACGGTTACCTTTACGGTTCGTGTTGATCCGAATGCTGCAGGGGCACCTGCCACATTGGGCAATACGGCAACGGCCTCCGGTACTGATCCATCCGGCACGACGACCAGTGATCTGTCAGACAGCGGCACTGATCCGACGGTTAATCCCGGCGATCCTGCCTCCAATACCCCAACGCCACTAACACCGCCTGCAGTTGCTGCTGCAATTCAGCTTACTAAATATGCCGGCGTGCCCACTACGAACTTTGGTGCAGATTCCACCATTCCTGATGTAGGTGATACAATCACCTATACATTTACCGTCAGAAATGTTGGTAATGTTGATCTTACCAATGTTTTTGTCACGGATAATATTGCCGCGGTTTCTGGAGGAGCAATACCGACATTAGCTGCGGGTGCATCTGACAGTACCACGTTCTCGGCAGTATATACAATTATGCAATCTGATATGGATGCTGGCGGCGTTGAGAACTCTGCAAGAGTTATTGCTTCATCGCCCTTGGGTATAAATTCAGTTGATGACATTTCCGATACTGGAGATGGTGATGAGAGTTCATCGGATCCTGATCTTGGTGAAGCCGGTGATCTCAACGGAACTGGCGATGATGATGGAGATCCAACAAATGACCCTACAATTACATCGTTAGCGCCCGTATCTTTATCTTCAGTCACTTTGCAGGTTGAAAAGACATCTCCGATCAAGTCGGCGCGTATTGGGGATGTAATTCCGTATACTGTGTCGCTCATCAATACAATTGGTACAGACCGAACAGGGGTGGATGTTGTAGATTTCCTACCCGCAGGTCTTATATACAGACCCGGTTCTGCGCAGGTAAATGGTGTTGCAACTGAGCCGGTTGTCAGCGGTCGCCGTATGGTATTTAACGGGCAAACAATTCCTGCCAATTCAACAGTAATTGTTACATTTAATGTAGCAGTCAGTGCAGCTGCAAGTTCGGCTGAATTTGAAAACCGTGCTTGGATAGAAGATCCGCTGACAGGAAATCGCATATCAAATATTGGTATAGCATTGGTGCGCCGAGAAATTGAGCATGTGTTTGATTGTGGAGACATCATTGGCAAGGTTTATGATGATCGTAATGGTAATGGCTATCAAGACAAGGGTGAACCGGGAATGCCGGGAGTTCGCCTCGCTACTGTCAAAGGTGAGCTGATTACAACAGATAAAAACGGACGATATCATGTTCCTTGCGCCATGGTGCCAGATGTTGATATCGGGTCTAACTTTATTTTGAAGCTTGATACTCGGACGCTTCCGACTGGATACCGAGTAACGACTGAAAACCCCAGAGTTATTAGATTGACCAGGGGCAAGCTTGCAAAGATGAATTTCGGTGCATCAATAGGTCGGGTAATCCGGATCGATTTAAATAGTGCGGCATTTGTAAATTCTGATCCAGATGTGGGGCTTGAGAAAGCAATTCCAAATTTAATTGCCAACCTTGCCAAGGAACCTTCAATTCTTAGGCTGACATATCAGTCAAATGGACAAGACAAGAAACTAGGCCGAGAGCGAATGCGGCGCTTGTCCCGACTAATTAAAAAACAATGGAAGCGTAGTGATGCGAACTACGATCTCGAGATCGAAACTCGAGTGATAGCGAGCAAGTGATGCGGGGGCAAAAAATGGATACGTTTAGCAATATTGTTACGTTAAAATATAGGTCATTACTGACTTCTACAACTGCCATTACACTTTGTTTGGCTTCACTTCAGGGCGGAATGATTATCACGCCTGCAGCTGCTGATGATATTAGTATTCTGGATCAAGTGGCAGTTGTTTCTGCGCCACCAAATTCAGAACTTGCTGGCGAAACATTTGAACTTGAAGGGGCTGGCTTTTCAATTAGTGTTGACGGTGAACGCGTTTCTGCAGGTGGAAACAAGGCTATAAAAACACAAGAGGTTGATATTCAGCGGCGCACTGATATCGATCTGGAATCTGTAGACATTCAGGTAAAGTTTGATGGTTTAGGTGTTGAGCCAACCTTGAACATAACAACACATGATCTTCGTCATTCTTACAGCGCTGGCCAGCAAGTTGAATTTGTTGCGACTTCAAATTACCCAGACTGGATAAAATACTCAGAAGTCTGGGTTTTTGAACGCGGCAACGAACAAAGAGGCAAACCGGTTGAGGTTATAATGGTTTCAAAAGGCCGTGCTTCTTGGACTATGCCTGAAGCAGGCGACAGCGACTATTCTTATGTACTGCGTGTATATGATGAAGAAGGCCGATATGATGAAACAACTCCATTAGGATTGTCACGCACAAGCCAGGACTTTCAAATACATGAAGTATCACCCCAGCAAGAGCCTATCGCTGTCGGTGAAGGCGAAGACCGTACACAATTAAGAAATATTCCAGTATATGGTGGTGCTGTTACGGTATACGGACGCAACATTCCATCTGGCTATACAGTTGATACTCTAGGTGAACGTGTTGCGATTGATAGTGATAACAAGTTTGTCATTCAGCGTATATTACCTCCAGGTGATCACATTGTTGAAGTTGATGTAAATGGTATCAAGGATGGAGCTCTTTCATTTGATCGTGAGATAAACATTCCGCGTGATGAATGGTTTTATGTTGGGTTAGCTGATCTAACGATTGGCAAGCGGTCCGGTGATAGTGCCCTGGTTGCGTCAGCGCCTGGTGAATTTGATAGTACTTATACTAAGGGTCGTCTGGCGTTTTATCTTAAGGGTAAAGTCAAGGGTGAATACATCTTAACAGCAGCTGCAGACACAGGTGAAGAGGAATTAAGCAACCTGTTTTCGAATTTGGATGAAAAAGATCCAAGGTCTTTGCTTCGCAGAATTGATCCAGATGACTATTATCCAATCTATGGAGATGACTCTACAATTGTTGAGGATGCCCCAACACAAGGCAAGTTTTACGTTCGTTTGGAAAAAGGCGAAAGCCACGCGATGTGGGGTAACTTCAAAACCCAAATTAGCGGAACAGAATTCGCCAGAATGGAACGCGGTCTTTACGGCGCTCATGCTGTAGTAAAATCTGAAGCAGTAACCTCTTTCGGCGAGCCTGTTGCAAAAATTGAAGGCTATGCGGCGCAGCCTGATACATTACCTCAGCGTGATATTTTACGTGGTACGGGCGGTTCAGTTTACTTTCTTACACGCCAAGATTTAACGCGTGGCTCTGAAACCCTTACGATTGAGATACGTGATCCTGTTTCTGGTATTGTACGCTCGCGTAAAGTTCTTCGTTATGGAGAGGACTACGAAATTGATTACATTCAAGGCGTAGTCATTCTTGCAAATCCATTGTCATCTACAGCAAATGGAGCAACTTTGGTAAGCGAAAGCGCGCTTGGGGATAATGTAGTTAATCTCGTTGCGCAATATGAATTTACACCTACGCTGGGTGATGTTGATGGTTATTCTTATGGTGGCCGTGCACAGGGCTGGATGAACGATAATGTCCGTGTGGGTGTTAGTGCACTGGTTGAAGAAACTGGTGTTGCTGATAACGAAGTTATTGAAGCAGATGTTAAGGTTCGTCTTGGAGAAAACTCTTATATTCGTGGTGAAGTAGCTCAAAGCTCTGGCCCTGGCTTTGGAACTTCAAATTCAATCAATGGTGGTCTAACAATTAATGATACGGCAACTGCAGGTGTAGCTAATCGTACAGCGCGCGCTTATCGTGGTGAAGTGCATGTAGACCTGGCTGATATTGATCCTGATAAAAAAGGTCGGATTGACGCATATTATGAACGCCGTGAGGCCGGTTTTTCATCTCTGGATTATGAGACTACAGTTGATCAGACAATTTGGGGCGTTTTTGCTGAGGTCGAGGTGAATGACGATTTTCGTTATCGACTTGGTTATGAAGACTATTCTGATGAAAACGGGCGTGTAAATCGGGAAATTGATGCGGAAGTTGAGTTTTCACTTGATCCGCATTGGAAGCTTGCAATTGCTGCCAAACATTTTGATCTCAAAAACCCTGGTATTATAAACTCCAATGGTAGCCGTACGGATGTTGCAGCGCGCGCTACATATCAACCAAATGATGACAAAAAGGGTTGGGTCTTTGGCCAAGCTACGGTTGATCGTTCTGGAGATGTTGAGCGTAATAACCGTGTTGGTGTTGGTGCTGAGGTTCGTGTTTCTGAAAAGGTAGCGCTGACAGGTGAGGTTTCATGGGGTACAACAGGTTGGGGTGGTGAAGCAGGTGTAACTTATGATCCAACAGCAGATGACCATTATTACGTTGGTTATCGCTTTAATCCGGATATTCAAAGATCAACAACAACACCACTTAGTGGTACTGATAAAAGTTCAGTCGTGGCGGGTGCCCGCCATCGTTACAATGACTTTTGGAGTGTTTTTCTTGAAAACTCATATGATCTAACAGGCCAAAGCCGTTCTTTAACCTCTGCTTATGGTGTGACGTATACACCAGACGCACTTTGGTCAATTGGTGGTGCCGTAGAATATGGTGATGTTGTAGACCCAATTGCTGGTAGTTTGGAACGCGTAGCCGTTTCAGCTAGCCTTGGGTACAGCGAAAAAGATACGCTTACCTGGCATCTAAAAGGCGAAGCACGTTTTGAGGAATCATCAACCGTCGGACTTGATCGCAATACATATTTGCTAAGTGCAGGTCTAGTTCAAAGACATAATGACGATTGGCGTTTGTTATTAAACGTTGACGCAGCAATCTCTGAATCTGATCAGGCAGCGTTCCTTGATGGTGATTATATAGAAGCAAGTATCGGTTATGCATATCGCCCAGTTGATAACGACAAGTTTAATGCCTTGTTCAAATACAACTACTTATATGATTTGCCGGGCCCTGATCAGGTATCTGCTCAAGGTACAATCTTGGCTCCTGCCCAGCGTAGTCATATTCTATCGGCAGACTTTATTTATGATATAAATCAGCAATGGAGTGTGGGTGCCAAATATGGCTTCCGTATAGGTGAGGTCTCAAATACGCGTGCAGCAGAAGACTTTGTCAGATCATCAGCACACCTGGGTGTGCTGCGATTTGATTGGCATGTGGTCAAGAATTGGGACTTGCTAGTAGAAGGTCGCGTACTTCATACACCAGAAGTCGATACAACTGACTATGGCGCAGTAGCTGCAGTCTATCGCCACGTAGGAGATAATTTCAAGGTTGGTGTTGGATATAATTTTGGCAAATTCTCTGATGATGTTGCAGACTTAACATATGATGATGAAGGCGTATTCTTAAACGTTGTAGGCAAGTTCTAAAGTAAGTGAGTACAAAGGGCTGTCTTATAATAACTGCCTCAGCAAAGGTTTTGATTGGTAACTGTATGTAAAAAAGCGGATATTATACATCTTTCCGAGTTTGCTATTCATTATTGGTTTGAGGTCAGGTGGTAAAAACCGTTTTTGATAATTATGTGTAGAATATTGACTGTCACCAGCAACTTGATGAATGAGATGAGTGATCTTCGCTTGCTGTGATTTACAAAGATATTGAATTTACATCAAAACTTTACACAGGTTTTATGAGTGAATTTCATAAGGTAATTCTATCTAAATATAACTTCTATGCTTATAACGGATGTTGGAGAAACAATATTCTGATCATTCTCTCTAAACAAAGCTATGCATATTATCTTTGATGAGATTTATGCATATTATCTTTGATGAGATTAATGCAATAAAATTGGTACCGGGGTTGCTATTGTCTCGTTTTAAAAATGCAATTCAAAATTAAGTGAGAAGTGACAAATTTATTTTACGTAATATATACTTTACACAAATACTGTGCTAATTAGTGTGCTATATATCAATCTTTAACATTGAGGTTTGGACGTACCCTAAGAGAGCTTCTTCTATCGTATGAAATATGCATTTGAAAACTTCATATTCGATGTTGATCGCAATGAGCTTTTCGTTGATGACGAATTAGCTCATGTTGAGCCACAGGTATGCCGGCTTATAGAGCTTCTTATTGCCAATAATGGAAATATTGTAACCAGAGACGAAATTCAGCGCGAAATCTGGGATGACAGGATAGTCATGCCCAGTGTAATTGATAATCGTATTCGGGCAGCCAGGAATGTTCTAAATGATGATGGTAAATCTCAAAGACTCATTAAAACCTTTCCCAACGTTGGATACAAATTTGTAGGCGAAGTTGTTGAACATGCATCCGATGCAAAACCCGAAAAAGATATTGAGGCTTTACCTGATTTATCCAATCTGGAAAATGGCGTAAAGTTTAAAAACGGGTGGTCCCGATTTAAACTGGCATCACTGGCAATATCTGTTTTTGCTGCTCTAATTTTCATTGGCATTTATTTGTTCATTGATCGCAATCCGGCAAATCCGGAAAATGAAAATATTGTAAAATCGCCACGAAATAGTTTGTCATACACGGTTGCCGTTTTGCCGTTCACAACTGGAGTTGAGCTTGATAATAAGGTAGGAAATGCAATTTCGCATAAAACCATTAGTGCGCTTTCACGTATTAAGAGCTTGGGTGTTGTATCTGCCCAGTCTTCTTTTCAGGTTGATAAAACAAAACTATCAACACAAGGATTGGCACGTGCATTAGAGGCAGATTTTATTCTGGATGGTATCGTAACATCAGATGCAAACTCATTTAATGTTACAGCGCAGCTTGTATCGGCGGAAGAAGATAAAGTTGTTTGGTCAGAGACCTTTCATAAAGGGAAACCGGAAGAATCAAGACTAATATTTGAAACAGAGACTGCAAAAAAAGTTACAATCAAGGTAGCAAATTTTTTAGGAAGCTCAATATCCAGTGAAGCAAAGTTCCTGGTTGATAAAGACGTATTCCTGAAATACCAAACTGGGCTTGACTTGCTAAATTCGGAAAAATCGGAAGATATGAAACAGGCTATTGCCCTGTTTGCTGAAGTTGTACAAAAAGAACCAAATTTTGTACCAGCTTATATGTACTATTCTGAAGCAGTTGATCGTGCCCTTAAAATTTCAGACTGGAGTAGAACAGATGCTATAAGGGATGTCAGCATATACGCTGAGAAAGTATCAATGCTTTCGCCAGACAGTCCGGAAACATATCTCACACAAGGCAATCTGGCTAAAATCCGATCTGATGCCGATAAGGCGGTGGAATATTATGACAAGGCACTTAAAAAGAATCCAAATTTTGCCTTGGGTTACTTCAAAAAAGCAAAGGTTCTTTTCACACTATATGATCTGTATGAGGCTCTATACTGTTTCAAGAAAGTGCTTTCCTTAAACCCGCTTTCCAGTGATGTAGTTTTAAATATAGCAGAAGTTCAATTTTCATTGGGTAATATTGAAGAAGCTATGCGATTGACCAAAAGAAGTCTTCTTTGGAGTCCGGAAAATCTCAGTGCCCTTATCAATGCTGGAAGATACGAGTTGGGTATCGGACATTATGATGAGTCACTCAATTATTTAAATGCAGCAAGACGATTAAACAGGGATAATTTCGACCTGCAGTTTAATACCTATCTATTGTATAACAATCTTGGCTTGTTGGATGAATTAAATGAATTGATTGACAATCCGGGCCTCAAAGCAACCGTTGCTGCTTTGAAAGGTGATGCAGAGACAGCATATAAATTAACAAAGCTTGACCCCTTTTCGTGGACATCGCCATATGTCCAATATCTTTTGGGAGATAGTAGAGAATTATATGAGATGTTTGTCAAAATGGATCTCAGCAATAGCATCATGACTCGAAAAAACTCTATCCCGATTGATCAGACACTCGATGTTGTATTTATGCTGGATCTCTTCATTATGCAAAATGACGATAAATCAAAAGCACTGATTGAAAGAATTGGGAAAGACTTTGATAAAAAATCAGTAACCGATATAAAAATACTTGAGGAGTTTAGTGCTGTTGCCGGGTATTATTCTATAATCGGTAAAAATGAAAAAGCGCTTGAAGTCCTTGATGAAGCCAATAGGCAGCAAATGATTTTTCTTAGCAGGTTGAAAGTATCTCCGATATTCAAGAATCTGCGAGAACACCCTGGCTTTGAAACCAGATTAAAAACCATGACAGAAAATCGGGATTTGGTTTTATCCAGTCTTAAACAGCTGTAACACACCAACTATATATTGAAAATAATTAGCTGCTTCCAAAATGGAGGTGGTTATTTGGTGTGTAAGATTTTATTTTTAAAATTCTCATTTTTCAATGGTTTATAAGAAAAATTCTAAAAAATCAGACCTATAGAAATCTGTATACCACCTATAAATCTACATATTGTTCTATTTAGTTGCTGATAAGCGTATTTCTCATCAGTCTAGCCCATAGTTAACGAGCACAAATATCCGAACGCCCCAAATTCCAAACGGAGAAAACTATGACCGAGATACTAAGTGAATCTATCCTGCACCCAGAAAGACTTTCAATTCCTGAGGGCTTATTATCGTATGATTCTGCTGATACTGCTCCCTATGACTTCAACAAGTTCAGTATAAGTAATACTGATACTCGAAAGGAATTTGGATATCGGCCATTTGCCAAAAGAACATTTACTCGCAGTAACAAAATTTCAGATGCGCTTTTCTTTAGCCGGTACAAAAATGACACTTTGAAGCTGGTTCTTGATAAGACAAAGAACTACCTGATTGTATGTGCCGGTAAAGTTACTACCAGTATCACTGATACTGCGTGTGAGTTCGGGAAAGTAATTTTTATCCACGCGGGCAGTAATTTTGATGAAATTTCATTTACTGGCGATTTTTCAATTTTGGAAATCGGAGAAAGTTTTCAGTATTCAACTCATGCTAATGAAAATCTGAATTCGCAATCTTCGCAAAAGCCTGACTTTGTTTCGTTCTGTTCAAAATGTCTTGCTGAATTGTGCAAGTCTCTTTGGAATTATGATCTTAAAGAATCTACTGAAGCCAGAAATTTGATTATTTCTCTTGCCATGATTGGCACCACAGAAGCAAAGCGTTGTAATATCAACCCTGATGAATCAACATATTCCAAACTGCCAAAATGGAAATTGAGAATATTGGAAAAATACGTAAAGGAAAATATACATCGGAGTTTGAGCAACGAAGAATTAGCTGCGGAATGCGGTTATTCGTCATCTTATTTCTGTCGCATGCTTAAAACATCATGCGGTCAAACACCTCATCAATATGTTTTAAAGCAACGACTTGAACATGCGTGTGAGTTGTTGCGAACTTCAGATGTTCCAATTTCTGCGGTTGCATATGACTGTGGATTTTCTTCACAATCGCACATGACCAAAATATTTGGAACATTGATTGGCGAAACTCCCAAAAGTTATAGATTATCAAAACATACCTCGCATAAAGATAATTTTGTTCTAGCTGCCGCTTAGTCGCTTGTTCTTAACATAAGCATAAACCGCACTATAATTTTTACGAGATTGAACAAACCCCAAAATGGAAAGAGACATCTACCATGAATTATTTGAAATCCCTTATTGCCTTGGCAAAAAGCCGTGCTGCTAGTATCTCTAAAAATAAACGAAAGCAAGGGCAAGGTTTTGCATTTATAAACAGGGTGCAATATCCACCACTGAAATAATACTTTTTTGTTTTTGTATCACTTGTAAAATAGCGGAATAATATGACGACCTGTAGTTCTCAGATTGAAATATGCGAGGTTCAGAACCTAATTTGAAAATTCATATTTACAGTAATTTTATTCTGTTTTAAATTATTGATAATCCATATTTTCAGAGTAGATGGATGAGTGAAAAAAAGTAGTTTTTTGATAAAAAAAAATGCTAAAGCTTTATAAGGTATGATTAAACAATAAAGTTTAGAATTACCAATGAAGACTTGGAAGTGGAAAAATATCAACAAACGGATCTTGGATCTATTTAATAGGATAAATATGGCTTACTCTAATAAATCATACATAAAACATTTTGCGCTTTCTTTTGGTGTTTGCATATTGTCGATTTTTGTTCAAATGGACATTAACAGGGTTTATGCGACCGGAATTAAAATTGAATCTAATGTCGACAGCTCTGCGGTACCGGGGATAATTAAGACTCCTTATGATCTGTATTTATCTGCAATAGAAGCGCACACGGCGCTCATTAAAAATCCATCTATAGTATTTATTGATGTTCGTGATCCTGTTGAAATTACATATATCGGTCATCCCGAGCCTATGGATGCAAATATTCCAACAGCAGTTATTTCAAGAAATTTTGAACCTGATGTCGGACTTTATCAAATGACACCTAATGATAATTTTGTTGCTGAAGTGACCGAATTTATGGAGCGCTCCGGTTTTACCAAGTCTCATCCTGTAATAGTGGCTTGCCGTGAAGGCATAAGAGCAGCAGCAGCTGCAAAACTTCTACATAAAGCCGGATACAAAAATGTCTGGAACCAGATTGAAGGCTTTGAGGGATCTATTGATCTGGAAAGTGGCAGGCGTAGTACTGACGATGGTTGGATAAATGCAAAGCTGCCCTTTAGGTACAAAATAAAACCTGGCGCTGAGTGGCAACCGATTAGTAACTGAAGCTATTCTCCAAATCAGATAATAAGCCTTTTATGATATAACAAGTTAAGAGATATTAGTTAAATATGTAAGCACCCAATTACCAAGGCTTATTGTTACGATGAATGATAAAATTAACGATTATCTCTATCATCGAATTATTCCAGAGTTACTGGCAAGTGCCGGTAATTTACCCAATATTCATCGACCCGACATCAGGGAAAATGATGTAAAATTTGTCAGCTTATCCGATATTAAGATATTCTCGGACTTCCTTAAAAACAATCAGATAAAACAAGCTAATAGCATTGTACAGGATTACCTTGATATCGGCTATAATCCTTCAAAAATCGTTGAGTTCTTGGTGTGCAAAAGTGCTCACTATCTTGGTGATGAATGGTGTTCTAATGATATTTCCTTTGTTGATGTGACTATCGGCATGGTTACTCTTCATCGTGTTTTGTGCGATCTGGACGAAGATTTGTCCATGGAATTGGGCGATAGCACACGAGGCAGATCAATATTTCTTGCATCAATATCGCAGGATACGCATTTGTTTGGCGTTGCAGTACTTGAAAGTTTCTTCAGAAATAGTGGTTGGCACGTTCAGGTAGAGCATAAAAGTTCTGTAGATTCGATCGCAGGAGATGTGGCAAATTCCTATTTTTCAGCAATTGGCATTTCCATAAGCCAAAGCAGGCATATTGATGAATGTAAAAGCATGATTGAACAAATCCGCAAGCATTCTAAAAACCGGCAGATAAAAATCATGGTTGGCGGTTTTCCGTTCCTGGTTGATGACATGTTATACAAAGGTGTTGGTGCTGATGCATTTGCTCATAATGCACCACAAGCATTAAAGATTGCAGACTCCATATTTTCTCACAGTGTTTGAGGAATTTAAAACACATGGAAAGAGATCACCAAATAAATGTTTAAAGAGTGAATTTGAAACTGTCTCTATGAAACCCTATCGATGTTAATAGGATTGAAATAAAAATGAAAAAAAACGATAAATTTTTTCCTGTAACTGATGCAGGCATGCTGGCCAGTGTGCTTGACGCAGCGGCTGATATTATTTTGGTCCTGGATAAAACAGGCCTTGTAAAAGAAATGAAGCTCCAAAGAGAAGGGATATCTCTTTTTGAAAACTGCAAATGGACAGGCAAGAATATCCGTGAATTTGTATCTATAGAATCATTGGGCAAGATTGATGTATTGTTACAATTGTCCGACCCCGATAATTCGGTCAATTATCAGCAAATCAGCCATCAAGGAGCAGAAAATGTAGATGTGCCAGTCAGCTACCGGGCAACAAAACTTAATTCACAAGGTGATATTATTTTATTTGGCCAAAGCGAAGTAGAATTATCCTTGCTACAGCGCCGTTTGGTTGAATCACAATTTATTCTTGACCGCGAAATTAATAATTTTAAACTTCAGGAAGGAATTTATAAAAGCGTTTTCAGCAATAGTGAATCCCCCCAGTTTGTCGTTGAAATGAAAACATTGAGAGTGGTGGACTTGAACACTGCCGCTAATCATATGATCGGCTTTAAAAGCTTCAAAGAAAAAAAACCTACAATTTACGATCTGTTTTCAGATGAAGATACCTCTGTTTTGCACAAGCTTTTATTATCTTCAAGAGATAGTACATCTGGCATCATACAAGTTAAGTTGACAAATGGTTCAAACGCCAAACTTAAAACTTCATATCATTTTATGGATAATAAAGATTATATATTGCTTGAAGTTGTAGCGATAAACAGTGAGAGTCCGCTACAAAATATTTCAAGGCAAATAGATAAGATTCCGGATTTTGCCAAACACATACCAGATGCATATATATTATTGGATGACGAACAAAATATTGTTACTGCAAATATGTTATTTTATGAACTTTTTGATTTTCCCAAAAAATACGATATCTCGTCTCTTGATTTTGAAACCTTATTTGAAAAAGCTGATGTTGATGGAAAAATTCTGTTTTCAAACCTGAAAGAAAACGGAATGGTAAAAAATATGCTTTCTACGGTGAAAACTCATCTTGGAGAAACATTTATTATTGAAATTGCCGGGTGTCGCTTTGTTAAAAACCAGAAAATGTTTATTGGGTTATCCTTCCGACCAAGCATAAAGTTGAACAATATTCCAGAGATAATGAACCGGGATGCAACTTTACTAGACAAGCAGGTTGAAGGTCTTGTTGGTTCAATGTCACTTAAGGAAATAGTACGAAGAACAACGTATTCAATTGAATGTTTATGTATAGATGTGGCACTTAAACTGACTAAAAATAACCGCGCATCAGCCGCACAACTTCTTGGCATCAGCCGTCAGAGTTTATACATGAAGATGAAGTCACAGCCAAAAAAACAAACGCCATAAAATTAAAAATTTGTATGGTATATGATAATAGATCAATATTTTATAAGCGCTATGTGCAGAAAACCAGGCTTTATCAAAGCCTATCATGATGTGGTGAATTCGTAATTACCATTATCTGTAAAAGACTCGACTTGATCTGACACTGCCCTCTTTCCACATTTGTGAATTGAGGGCAGCGCATCTCTTGCAAGAGAGTGTGGTTATCCGTTTTGATGGTGGTGCAAACCTAACCACAAAACGAAAGAAGAGCA